>JBEIHR010000117.1:0-5529 GCA_040381195.1 Rubricoccaceae bacterium | reverse complement strand
CACCGGTCACCTGCACGTTCCAGGTGAGGGCCCGCGTCGCGGTGGTGCTGTAACGCACCTGCTGCTGGCTTCGATCCCACTTCTGATTCACGCTGACTCCCTTGGGCAGTGCGAGCGGGTGTCCGTTGACGTCGTAACTCGTGGTGCGCCCGTCGTACAACTGCTGGATTCGTGGACTCGACGCCCTGCTGGACTGGAAGAGCGCACTGTCGCTTCCCACTCCGAAGAGAGTCGTGCTATTCGAGCGGAGTTCTTCGAGGAGCAGATACTGGGAGGCACCATTGCTCAGGGCGTAGACCTCGACTGGCTGCGACTCAGCCAACTGTCCGGCCTGAATCCCGACGAAGAACTCCACGCCCGGATCGACAATGATGAGCGGCGCACTCTGCTGCGCCTCCGTGGGGGGATTCAGGGTATCCAGGACGCGGAAGAGATCCGCGGCCAGGGGCTCGCCCTCAAGGTCGAGGAGCCCGATCGTGATCGCTTGCGAGTTCACGGTCGCCCAGGAGTTGAAGGCGAGCATCGTTCCCTGGTCTCGGCCTCGACAGACAGGACACGGCTGCTGAACCAGAAGATCATCGACGTCAACGAGGGAGATAGTTGAATCATTCGCCGTACTCCAGGTGTAGGACGGAGAACTCGGGTCCGTCGCCGATGTGTAGACGAAGCTGTCCGTCTTTGTATCCACGGTGACTGCGAGGGCCCGGAATGGGAAGTTGTTGTCGTACACGGCGATGTCGTACAGGCCATTACCCCGATCGAGGACCGCGTATGGCGTGATGCCGTGGCCGCCGATTTCCCCGTACACAGTGAGAACGAACGGCACAGTGCCACTGGGCAGAGTCCGAATCAGGGTCTGGACGAGTTGCGTTGGCGATTGACCCGCTCTCGCATCGGGAAGCACATCCGGGTTGAGGTACTGGGTACCGAACAAACGTGTGATCGTCTGGATTGCTCGCGTGCCCATCGGGTTGAAGGCGTTGATGCCCAGGCCGGAAGCTCCAACTTGGTTGGCGGGGAGTTGCCCGTTGTAGAGGGCGGCAGCGGCGGCTGCGAGCCCAAAGCAGTGGCCGCCGAGGCCTGCCGTCTGGATCATCTGGGCGAGGAGTTCGGCTCCCAGGATGAGATCGCATCGGCCAGTTTTCGGATCGATGGAGTTCGCATCGCGGCAGACTCCGTCACCGAGGGAGCGGCGCAGGGCGAGGGAATTCAATGGTGGCTGCGCCGGGATTTGGCCCTTCTCGAGTTGCGCCAAAGTGACCCGCGTTGGCATGCCGTACACAACGGCGTTCTGGGCGAAGGACTCGGCGGATCCCCAGTTCGGCATCGGGAAACCGTGCGGATAGGGGCGGAAGCCGGAGTCGGCAATGACCGTCCCCTGCGGCGCCCCGACCCCGATGTTTCCGAAGACGTTCTCGTATACGGAGGGGTCGACGATCCATCCCCCAGGCGGATTCCCCCCACTCGCGAGGTTGGGGTCGGGTGCGCCTGAGGCCGGCAGTGCCGCCCCAAGGAGGACAAGAATCGCAGTGACCGTGGCGAGGACGGAACGACGCAGGTGCGGGATCATTACCGAACCTTAGTCAGTGCGATCCTCCTCCACAACGTTCCGTGCCCGCGTCCAAGCCCCGCGCCCCCGCAACACCTCGCTCCGCCACACGAGATTCACACGGAAGGTGATCAACGGATCGCTGTGCACCGTGACCCCCGACGTGAGCCACCACCTCAGCGGTCCCCACGCTACTGCCCCCGCACCTGCCTCTGGGCGATGTCGAGAGCTTCACTGTGGTCGCGATTGAAATCCGCCTCGAGAAAAGCATCCGTCTCGGGAATCGCGAGGCGTACGTCGTTGACGTCATTGACCTCGACGTGGAGCGACGATGCTGCGAGGTCGAGCACATGCCCTCCCCTGGCGCGATCGTCACTAATGAAGTGGAAGTGGTACCCGGCAATCGAGATGGCTTGCGTGTACTCCGGGCTCCAGAAGCCGACGATTGTTCCGGGAACATCCACGAATTCGAAGAGACTTTGGCGCGCGGTGGCCTCCACTAGATCCATTCCCGGCTCCGTCCGACAGGCTGCTCGGACGAGCATGCGAGAGAAGCGTCCGGTGATACGCAAGGAGACCATTCCGTTCCTCGATGTGCGCAGGCGATCAATCCTCGCCGTGAGATCTGCGAACGAGGTGACGTCTGTGACGTCGGCGATGCTGTCCGGTGCGAAATGGACCACACAGGCGAAGGGAGTGAGCGCCTCGTCCGGAGCCTCCACGACGACGCCATCGGATCTCGCCTGGTAGCACCGCCCGTCGATAAGAATCATCTCGCCATCGAGGTCCTCGAACGTCCCGATCCCCAGATCACCATGACGGCGGAGCTCAGCGATGGAGACACACCCCTGGTAGAGGCCTTGAACGATGGCGCCCGACGTCGAAACCTGGAAGATCGCGTCATGCTGGATATCCAACGAATCCGCAAGGGCCATCTGCACGATCTGGGAAATGCTCTGCCCACTCGTGCGAGACCGCTCCTGCAAAGCGTGCCAGATGGAGGGGGACACCAATGTCTGGATGGGAACCGACGTCACGGCGCGGACGCTACGCCGCCCCGCACAACCGCGCTCTCTCGGGTGCACGCGTAGGTCACTCCGGGAGCACTCGTCATCTACTGAGCGGGTCGGGCTCGAACCGACATATGAAAATGCCGCAGGTTCTGCCCGAGTCTTGGACTCTTCGAAGGTAGCAGGAGGTACTCACGCCCATGGGGGGAGCCGCGACTCCTAATTCTCCAATTCGGGGTTATGGATCGCGGACCCCGTACCGCAACAGCACTTGCTGACGTACAACATCGTGTGGCTGGTCGGGGAATAGCCATGATGATGGGGCAACGATCCGCTGTGCGTCCCTGACAGCAACGACCATCACCGCCTTAATCGGATACAGGCCTTGAGTGATGACATCGAGCGGCTTGACCAACTCGGCAAACTCTGATGAGTCAGCCCACGTCAGCGAGGCTTCCCCTGAGAACTGCCAGCCATGCTGAGCAAAGACATCCACGACGGACACCATCACCTGGGAGTTGATCCTGATGTTGCGGACCGTCTTGGGGGACGCGATGTGAGCGATGAGGATCCGCTCCCCGTCCGACGTGAAGACCTCCTTGGGGCTCACATTGGGGCGTCCATCACTATCCGCCGTTGCGACCCAGCACAGGACCGACTGGTCGAGACAGGTCTTCATCTCAAGGGTCGGTTCCATGACTCGAGTGTGGACCATTGCGGCGTGGAACACGCAACCTGCCCCAAACGGTGGCGAGGATTTGTGGGGCGGGTCGGGCTCGAACCGACGACGACCAGATTATGGGCTCGGAGCTAGGTTTTTTCGTCGCTGGGCAAATCGCCGCCCGAACTGACGGCCAATTGGACGAGTTCGATTCGAGCAGTGAGACGTGTCTTCCCGGCCTCTCGGATGAGACTCCAATGTCCAGCGGTGGCGTGCTCGATCATCGCCGATCCCAAACCTCGTTGACCCCGAAGAGGACCTACGCCATCGTCGACAACCTCGATGATGACGAAGGTGCCATCCGAAGTAACGGAAACATCGATCTCGTGTGCAGCCCCATGGCGAATTCCGTTCGTGATTCCTTCTTCGACGATTCGGCCGACAGCAAGAGGGTCAACCAAGCCTTCGACGTCGTCCGAGGTCCAGACACGAAAGAAGCATGCATCGCCCCAGAGCGACACCTTTCGACTCACCTCCGCGTGCACCGCAGTTGATCTCTCCTCGCGGAGTGGAAGCGGATTCCCCAGCACCTCGCGGGCCGACGTCAATGCATCAACGAGCTGCTCGCGCGAGTCGGCATTTTCCATCGCAAGAGCACAAGCCATGAGTCGCGCCTGCACTGTCCCGTGGAGCACCTGGGCAGCATCTCGAGCGATGTCGGCAAGCATTCTTGTGCGGGAAAATTCCACGACGGTTTCGTGCGCCACCTGTTGACGCAGTGCATTCCTTACGTGGTCCCACTCTGCCGTCCATGCGCCCAACGCTGAGGTGATCAGAACAAAGAGAGCGGTGAGCGCCATAGCGACGATGACGAGCACTGGCTCAACAGGCTCCCCCCATAGAACGAGCTTCAGCCATGCTCCAGCAGCATCAACCAAGAGGAGTGCGAGGAAACCCACGATAAACCACCAAGCATGCCAGTGCGGCATGGCTTGCATGAGTGTGTTCGCGACGATGCAGCACAGCGCCACGCCTGTGCAGACGATGATCGTGTATGCGATCCCTAAACTTCCGTGTCGAGCGACGGCGAAGACTCCGTCCGCGAGAAAGTAGACGGCAACGAGGACGATTGTTCTTAGAGGCTGGGTACTGAGGGTTGAAGCGAAGATCCGCTGCCAGGGCATGCGCGGATAACGCACGTCCGTTGTTTCCCACAGGTCTCGCGTCATGTGCCGTACGGCGGTCCTTGAGCCCTCGCGCAGTGCGCGCGTCATGTGAACATCGGAGTCTTGGAGATCGCCTTCGATTGCCTGCAATGCAGCATTTACCCGTTCGCGTAATGGAATGAGCGAGTCTGAAACCTCGAGTTCGATCTCCTGCCGTAGGTCGCGTGCGACACCTTCTTCCGTGTATCGAATGAGTTGCAGGTTGACGAGTGCGTCAATGTCCCGACGCCGCCGTTGCCGCTCATCATCGATCACTGCAAGGGCGATGGTTACCAGCGGGAGGAGCCACATTCCCATGATGATGAGGACCATGATCCGGAGCGACCAGGGGCTTGTCGTTGCGGCATCGAAGATGTTGGCGAAGGTCCAGAGGCTTGCGCCGTAGTAGGCCCCAAAGACAGCACTCCACGCGACCACGGCGGGCGGCGAGAGGATCTGATCACGTCGATCCCGCAAGAAGGTGCGATGGATGAGCGCCAACACTGCAGCAGACAGAGCCGTGGTTGATATCAGGACCAGCAACCAACGGCCAAGCTGCTCTGCCGACGATGCGGTCAGCAGATCGCTCGCCACCACGAGCCAGCTTCCGGCCATGCAGATCGACCACATCGGCCAGGAGGCGAACCATGGCCCACCAAGCCGAGATCGCCACAGATGAGAGGCCTCAGGACCGACGGACACTGCGCGTCCCACTCAAGGCGAAGTAGGCCTGCGCGATCATGACGCGCTGGTTCTCCTCACGAGCAGCCTTGACGTCCAACTGCCGAATCAGTCGCATGACTGCTTTCTCCACCGATGCCTCCTCGATCACGAGCCGTCGGGCGATCTCGGAGTTGCTGAAGCCGGCAGCTATCAGCCGCATCACCTCGACTTGACTATCGGTGAGGTTTTGGAGACGCTCATCACCTACCAGGAGGTGACCTCCCCCGAGCGGCATCCGTGCCGCGGAGACAAGCGCTCCGTTCAGAATGCCGAGCTCCTCGACCTCTTGCTTCGTCAGGTAGATCGAGCCAGGTGGCGGGTCGACATTCGTGCCGATGAGGCGTGGATCGATATAGGTCGAGAGCATGACGATGCCGATCT
>JBEIHR010000116.1:0-5568 GCA_040381195.1 Rubricoccaceae bacterium | reverse complement strand
CAATGAGTTCGTTGTGGGCTACGGCCTCGACTATGCCCAGCGCTACCGGAATCTGCGGTGCGTGGGCACGCTCGCCGCGCACGTGTACTCCTGATCGTTCGCGCAGGGCGGACCTCGGCCCCTTCGGCCGCGGATGAGTGGAGCCGGTCACCGTAGTACCGTCGTACGGTGGATATGAAGCGCATCCTGCGCGGCCCGATCTTTTGGATTGCTCTGGCCGTCGGATTCGTGCTGATCGGGTCGAGCTTCATCTCCGGCATCGGTGCACCCGAGGAAATCGACACCAGTAAGGCCGTCGCGGCGATCACGTCCAACGAGGTCGATACGGCCACGATCATCGACCGTGACCAGATCCTGGAGCTCACACTCAAGGACGGTTCACAGGTCCGCTCCACGTACGTCACCGGTCAGGGTGTTGAGCTCCAGACCCTGCTCCAAGCGCGGGCGGACTCCGGGCAGCTACCCGGGGGATACAACGTCGTTGTTCCCTCCGAGAACATCCTCGTCTCGCTGTTCGTCTCGCTCCTGCCCTTCGCGCTGCTGATCCTTCTCATGGTGTTCATCTTCAGCCAGATGCAGGGCGGCGGGGGACGCCTGATGAGTTTCGGCAAGTCCAAGGCGAAGGTGATCACCAAGGACATGCCGCAGACCACCTTCGCTGACGTCGCGGGTGCAGAGGAGGCAGTCGAGGAACTCGCTGAGATCAAGGACTTCCTCGCCGATCCCGATCGGTTCAAGGCAGTCGGCGCGAAGATTCCCAAGGGTGTTCTTCTCTATGGCCCGCCCGGCACGGGCAAGACACTTCTCGCACGCGCCGTTGCAGGTGAAGCGGGAGTCCCCTTTTACAGCATTTCAGGTTCCGACTTCGTCGAAATGTTCGTCGGCGTCGGTGCAAGCCGCGTGCGCGATCTCTTCGAGCAAGCCAAGCAGAACGCTCCGGCGATCATCTTCGTCGATGAGATCGATGCGGTGGGACGTCACCGTGGCGCGGGACTCGGCGGCGGCCACGACGAACGCGAGCAAACTCTGAACCAAATGCTCGTGGAGATGGATGGCTTCGACGTCAGCGGTGGCGTGATCATGATTGCCGCCACGAATCGCCCCGACATCCTTGACCCCGCACTACTGCGGCCCGGACGCTTCGATCGACAGATCGCCGTCGAGCGGCCTGACTTGAACGGTCGATTCCAGATTCTCCAGGTCCATGCCACGGGCAAACCACTCGGAGACGACGTCGATCTCATGGCCGTTGCGCGTCGCACGCCGGGGTTCACCGGTGCCGACCTCGCGAACGTCCTCAACGAGGCAGCCCTGCTCACGGCCCGTTCCGGCTCCGATGTCATCGACGACGAAGCGATGGACGAGGCGATCGACCGCGTCATCGCCGGACCGCAGAAGCGCACGCGAGTGATGGACGAGCAGGAGAAGAAGATCACCGCGTACCACGAAGCCGGGCACGCCCTGGTGGCCGCCGCGCTTCCCGGGAATGACCCGGTCCACAAGATCACGATCATGCCGCGTGGGCGTGCGCTCGGCTACACCATGGTGTTGCCGGACCAGGACAAGTACTCCACAACCCGCAGTCAGATGCTCAACCAAATCGCCTACATGCTCGGGGGTCGCGCAGCCGAGGAGTTGATCTTCCACGACCCCACCACGGGTGCCGCCAACGACATCGAGAAGGCCACGGCCGTCGCTCGCGCCATGGTGACCCAGTACGGCATGACCGAGCGACTCGGCGCGGTGAAGTACGGTCAGGAGCAGGGTGAAGTGTTCCTTGGCCGCGATATGGGCCATAGCCGCGACTACTCCGAAGAGGTTGCGGCCGCCATCGATGCGGAGGTCCGGGGATTCATCGAGGCCGCACACCAGGAGGCCTATGACGTCTTGGTGGAGAATAGGGATGTTCTCGACGCCATGGTCCTCGCACTCCTCGAGCGGGAAACCCTCGACAAAGGGGAGATCGAGGAGATCTTCACCGCGCTGCAACTTCGGCAGCCGCGCCCCGCGTGGACGGGGTCCGCTCGGCGCGCACCCGATCATCGCGGTCCGATCCGGACGCCGGCGGAGTTGAGTTCTTCCAACGGACACGCGGCCTCCGAGGTCTCCGACTAGTCATGGGTGACATCACCGCGGTCTCGCTGCCCGCAGACCGGTCCGCCGGTCCCTTCGATGCGGCCGCCGTGGAACGTGCTGTGCGCGACCTGTTGATCGCCATCGGCGAGGACCCGGAGCGTGATGGACTTCGCGATACACCGGCCCGGGTGGCACGCGGATATGCGGAGATGTTCCGCGGATTGCACCAGCATCCCGAGGAAGTGCTCACCACCACCTTCGATCTTGGCCACAACGAACTCGTGTTGGTCAAGGACATCGCCATGTACTCGACCTGTGAGCATCACTTGCTGCCCTTTTACGGGGTTGCCCACGTCGGGTACATCCCGAACTCGATCGGACGCATCACCGGGCTCTCGAAGCTCGCACGACTCGTGGACGTCTTTGCTCGGCGCCCGCAGGTTCAGGAACGACTGACAACCCAGATCGCGGAATCCCTCATGTCGATCCTGGACCCGATGGGTTCGATCGTGGTGATCGAGGCCGAGCACATGTGCATGTCCGTGCGCGGCGTCCGACAGCCGGGTGCGAAGACGGTGACGAGTGCGGTCCGTGGGGTGCTCAGTTCCGCTGCATCGCGTGCCGAGGCGATGTCACTCATCCTCGGGCGGTAGGCATGCTGGCCACGCCCCTCGTGCTCGGCGTCCTGAACGTCACCCCGGACTCCTTCTCCGATGGCGGGGAGCACGCCACCCGCGAGGCGGCGATCTCCCACGGCCTGGCGATGCACGCGAGGGGAGCCGACATCGTCGACGTCGGCGGCGAGTCCACGCGTCCGGGCGCAGACCGCATACCCGAGTCCGAGGAGTTGAATCGGGTCCTTCCCGTCGTGGCGGCCCTGAGCAACGAGGGGGTGCGCGTGAGCATCGACACCATGCGCGCCTCGGTTGCTCGGCGCGCGGTGGAGGCAGGTGCCTCGATGGTCAACGACGTCTCCGGTGGTCAGGCCGACGATGCGATGTACGCGACTGTTGCGGAGCTCGGGTGCGACTACGTGGTCATGCACTGGCGCGGACACAGTGCCCGTATGGATGAACTCACCCGCTATACGTCAGTTGCCAAGGATGTCCTCGCTGAGACGCGTGCGTGCGCGTATGCCGCAGCCGCTGCCGGTATTCGCGAGTCCTCGATCATCATCGATCCCGGCATCGGGTTCGCCAAGACGATCGAGCAGAACTGGATCGTCCTCCGGGATCTCGATCGCTGGGTCGCGACAGGCTCCCGGGTGCTCGTCGGTGCGTCGCGGAAGAAGTTCCTGGGGGCACTCCTCGCGGATTCCGAGGGAACCCCGCGGGATATGCGGGGTCGCGATACGGCCTCTGCGGTGATCAGTGCACTCTGTGCCCGCGCCGGTGTCTGGGGAGTTCGGGTCCATGATGTTCGCAGCACCCGCGACGCACTCGCTGTGACCGCCACCTGGGATGGGGAGACGTGACCGACACGATCGAAATCCGCGGCATCCGCGGCTATGGCCATCACGGGGTCCTCGCGTCCGAGCGCGTGGATGGCCAGGAATTCATCGTCGATGTGGTGCTCGGTCTCTCGACTCGGTCCGCTGCCGCCAGTGACGACCTCGCCAGGACCGTCAATTACGCATCGGTTGCCGAACGTGTGCATGCCCACATCACCGGTGATCCCTGTGACCTGATCGAGACCCTTGCTGAACGGATTACGGCAGATGTCCTGGCACATGAATCGATCGACTGGATCGAGGTGGCCGTGCACAAACCCTCGGCACCCATTCCGGTGCCCTTCGACGATGTGATCGTGCGGATCCGCAGACCATGAGCAGGGCTGTGATCGCGCTCGGTGCCAATCTCGATAACCCGGCGCAGCAGATCCATGGAGCAGCACAACGGATCGCGCGCATGCCGGGGGTTCTCATTCGTGGCCGATCGCACCTATTTCGCACGGCACCCGTCGGAGGGCCGGATCAACCCGACTACGTCAATGCCGTCATGATCGTGGAGACCGATCGTGATCCGCATGACCTACTCGCCGATCTGCACGTAATTGAAGCGGAACACGGTCGAACACGTGATGTGCACTGGGGTCCACGAACCCTCGATCTCGACCTCATCGCCTACGACGACCTGCGTGTCGCGGATCGCGATCTCCACGTTCCACACCCCCGTGCCCACGAGCGTGCCTTCGTCCTCCTCCCGTGGTGCGATGCCGACCCGGATGCCCTCCTTCCCGGTGCCGGTCCGGTGCGTGACCTCGCCGCAGGCCTGGATTCGAGCGGGTGCGAGGTGCTCCCGGGACCGCGCGTGGGCGAATCATGAAGCCGACGCGCATCCCGTTCCTGATCGCTATCGCGGTGATCGGTGTCGCGGTGGGGTGGGGGCTTGTGGAGATCGTGTCGGGTCAGACCGGTCGATCGATTCCGGTACCCCTCCTGGCGGGAACGGCCATCTGGCTCCTGGCGATCGCCTTGGCCGCGTGGACCTGGTTCCTGCGCCCGCGCTTGCGCAAGGATCCCGGAACCACACCGGTTCCCCCGATCGCCGCTGCACGAACGGCGGCGCTGGCCATGGCCGCGTCACGCACGGGCGCGGTTGTGGCGGGGATCTACGCGGGTATCGCGGTGGCGACGGTGACCGCTCTCTCGACCCCCGCGGGGGCATCGTCCTTCAGTTCGGCGGTACTTGCCGCCACCGGGTCGATCGTGCTCGCGGGAGGGGCGCTCTGGCTCGAGGGGCTCTGCCGCATTCCCGAGGACGACGACAGCGATAACGGCGCCGGTAAGGTCGGGCCATGACAGATGAGGTGCTCGAGGATCTCCCGTTCGACGAATTGCGTCACCGCGCGTTCCACGTCGCCGAGAAGCACCTGGACATCGGCTTCTTCACCGACCTCTTCTCCCATATGCCGGGGATGGCTGCCATCGAAGGCGAGGGTGGTGATCTCGGGTCGATGGGGGGAACCTTCATCGAGACGGTTCGTGCGGTCCGTGAGATGTTCGGCTCCGCAGACCTGGATCCCACGACGGAGGCGCTCCTCCGTGCGCGATTCGCGACGTACATCCGCGAGCACTAGCGGTCGATATCTCCACTGACGAGGAAGAACGACGCCACGGCGTCGCCCAACTCCTCCAGGGACGTTCCTGGAAGTGCATGGGAGAGCAACTGCACATGCGCGAACGACGGCGTACGCAACTTCATGCGCCAGGGCACCTTGTCGCCACTGCTGACGAGTAGTACCCCGTGGTGTCCGAAAGGATTCTCCGTCGCCACGTAGGTGATGCCCTCGGGAACCCTCAGTGTCTTTGGTAGCGGCACATTCACGGGCGCACCGGAGGAGGTCGAGCATTCCCGGACACAGGTTGCGATCAACTCCGTGCTCATGTGGATGTGAGCGATCAGCATGCGGTAGCGATCGGCAGCCGATCCCTGACCGGTGACCACTGGAATGGTCTTACCGTGATAGGCGAGATAGGGCTCATCGCGGCGT
>JBEIHR010000115.1:0-5581 GCA_040381195.1 Rubricoccaceae bacterium | reverse complement strand
TTGCCGACTATCGCCTTCGGCGGGTACTTCCTTCTGTCGATCCTCAAGCGCCAAGCGGGGACGGAGAACATCACCGCGGTTCAGCGGGACTACTTCCGAGCCGGTCACGCCCACGCTGGTGTTCTCGTGCTGTTGGCCATCGTCGGGCTTCTGGTCCTCGACTACTCGCGGTTTCCCGAGTGGGCGGTGTGGGTGTTGCGCATCGGGCTGCTCGTATCGCCCTTGTTGATATCCGGGGGATTTTTCGGTGGAGCACCACGCACCCCTGATGGGCCGCCCGGACCTCTTGTGAAGGTGATCCCGGTCGGTGCTGTCGTGTTCGGTCTCTCCACCCTGGGAGTCGGCGTCAGCCTGCTTGTCTCGTTCTGACCCCACGAGCTTCGAGCCCCTGGAGGTGGGACGTGGATGAGAAGGGGAAGCGCGATCGCTTTCGCGTCGAGGATGAAATCCCAGCGAGCGCTCAACCGAATTGGCTGACCGGTGCAGGAGCCACCCGTGCCGAACTCGCCCTTGTCTATTCGGCTGCTGCTGTCGGCGCGGTGCTTGTGTGGTGGTTCTTCCAGCGTGACGAGCCTTGGGCGATCTGGCAGATCATCATCGCTCTGGTCATCACCGCGGATCTGTTCGGCGGGGCGGTCGCGAATGCGTCGAGTTCGACAAAGCGGCAGTATCAGTCACCTCTGGCCGCCGATGCCCGGCCATGGGTGCACCTCATTCGCAATCCGGTGCTCTTCACGGCCCTGCACGTGTATCCATTGATCGTCGTGGCGCTGTATCCGGGTGGCTCGTGGTGGTGGGGGATCGGCTGGTACGCAGCAACACTCGTCTCCGTGACCGTCGTCGCACGCGTCGTCCCCGGCTACTTGCAACGCCCAGCCGCCATGGCGATCTTCGTGATCGCGATCCCCATCGCGATCGAATTCCCGGGGGCGCCCGGCTGGAGTTGGTTGCCTCCCGTTCTGCTGGCCAAGCTCCTGCTCGCCCACGCGGTACACGAGGAGGCCTACCGTCCGTAGGCAGGTGATGTTGCATTATTGCTATATAGCATTTATGCTATCTGCGTGGGTCGCAGGAACAAGGCAGACGAAGAGCTGGTCTACAGCCGCCTCGAGGAATGGCGGCTCGACCGTGGCCTCACGCGCCAGGAGCTCGCCGACGCGGTGTCCGTCCACTACCAAACCATCGGCTACCTCGAGCGTGGCGAGTACTCACCGAGTCTCGCGCTCGCCCTCCAGCTCGCCCAGGTCCTCGAGGTCCCGCTCGAGGAGCTGTTCTCCCTGCAGCCATTCACTCCCGCCGAGAAAGGACGCCGCTGATGCCCCACCTGCCATCGACCGCCCGCGAGCGCGAGGACGCCGACCTGCAGCGTCGCGTGGACCGCCTCCAGCGCGATGTGCGATTCCAATGGCTGCGCACGCGCGGTGCGCGGCTCGTCCTCGTCGCCGTCACAGCGCTGCTGTGTATCGGGGTCCTCCCCGCGTTCGCCCTCGGCGGGGGCATCATCGGGAGCGTCGTCGCCGCGCTCGCTTGGCTCGGCTGGTTGCTCCTGCGGGTCTCCGTTCGCCTCGTCGCGGACCTGCCGGACCGATTCCTCGACGAGCGGCAGCGAGCCGTGCGCGATCGCGCGTACCTCGACGCCTACCGCATCTTCGCCTCGATCGTCGGCGGCCTTGCCACCATCGGTCTCATCGCCTTCACCCTCGCGAGCGAGAACGACGCGGTCACGCTCACCATCACGTGGGGGCAGGGGATCGGCCTCACCATGTTCCTGCTGGTGCTCGCCTCCGTCCTGCCGAGCATGGTCGTCGCGGTCCGAGATCGGGGCGAGGTCCACGACTAGGCAGCGTGCGCTGCACCTAGGTCATCCAGCACCACGCCCCAGAGGTGCTCGCTGCCGCGGCGGAAGTAGCCCATGTGGCCGATGCTGGACCGCCCGATCTCATCTGGCCGCAGGTCACGCATCGTCAGGTGGCTGTTGACGTAGTGCGGGAAGAAGGCATCGCGGGCAGCCGGTGAGCTCCAGAGGTCGTCGACGGCATTGACAGCCGTGATAGGTGCGGTCACTCGCGCGAATAGCGCGCCCATCTCGGAAGCGACCTCCGGGTCGTCGAACCAGTAGCCCGGGTAGCGGCACCACCTCTTCCACTGGCGATACACGCCTAACGGAAGATCTTCGCCGAAGCCGAGGCGCTTCCACGCGAGGTACCCATTCGCGCCCACAATCACCGGCCCGAGGATGTTCCACAGGAATGTGACACGGATGCGCTCCGCACGGGGCATCCAGCCATGCCAACCACTCCCGCTGCCCAGCGCGTACATGCTCGCGACGCGCGTGGGATCGGGAAGGAGACCGAGTGAGTGGCCACCGAAAGAGTGGGACACCAGATGCACGGGTCGTTCACCCGCGAAGTGCTCCAGCACACCGGCCAGGTCCAGACGCGCCCAATCGCGGTAGTCCATCTCGAATCCGCGTAGTGATGCGGGTGCTGACCCTCCCACGCCGCGGTAGTCGAACGTGATGACGTCGAAGCCCCGCTTCTTCGCGAAGTCAGCGAAGTTCGCGTAGAAGCCCTGGGGGACACCTGTGGCCCCGGCGACCACGAGGCGTGCGATGGGTTCGGGAACTGGAAAGTGGCGTGCCGCGAGTGGGAACCCATCGAGGGCGTGCACCGTGAGCTCCCGCGAACCTGCGCGTTCGGTCATTTTCCCCCCTCGACCACTGATACTAGTACGATCGTCCTAATCGGGGAGGCGGGTATGCGGGGAACGCGCGAGCGGATGGTTGCCGCGGCCGCCGGCCTCTTCCGGGACCGGGGATTCGACGGAACCGGTTTCCGAGACGTTGTCGAGGCCGCCGGCACCACCCCGGGGGTCATCTACCACCACTTCCCCGGTGGAAAGACCGAACTCGGTGTGGCGGTCACGCAAACCGTGGGTGACCGAATCGCTGCCGGGGTCGAGGCCGTGTGTTCTGCCATGAAGCCCCGGGACGCTGTCACCGGACTGCTCGACATCGTCGAGGGCAACTTGCTGAGGGGTGACCTTCGCCCCGGCTGTCCCGTCGTAGCAATCGCCATGTCATCCGGCGATCCTGACGGCACTCTGCGTGCTGCCAGCGACTCCTTCTTCACGCGTGTACGTAGCGCGATCAGCGAATGTCTAGTGCGTGACCGAGTTCATCGCGCGGATGCCGACGCTTTCGCTGCTTTGGCGGTCTCGGCATGCGAGGGCGCGATCATCCTCAGTCGGGCACGTGGCGATTCCGAGCCCTTCGACGCGACACGGATCGCCCTGATTCAGCACGTCACTCACCTCACGGGAAAGGGAACACGATGAGTGATCAACCGAGCAGCCCAGTCCGGGCTGAGATCCTGGACACCGGCGATGAGCGGGTCGTCTCCGCACAGATCGAGATCAACGCGCCGGCCGAGGTGATCTTCGACATCCTCGTGCAGCCCAGGCGTCATTCGGAGTTTGATGGCTCCGGGAGCGTTCAAGGTGTCATCGAAGGACCCGAACGCGTGGGCCTCGGGGATACCTTCAAGGTGCGGATGAAGATCCGCATCAACTACTGGGTGACGAACACCGTCCTGGAGTTCGAGCCCGATCGACGACTCACGTGGGCGCACCTCCTGGGCAATAGGTGGACATATGAGCTCACGCCACTCGACTCCGGTGGCACGCTCGTCCGCGAGACGAACGACATCCGAGCTGCCGGCTGGAAGGCCTCCTTGTCACCCGTCGGACGCAAGCCGCAGATCGGTCAGAAGTCGATTGCCAAGTCCCTCGTTCGACTCAAGGCGCTTGCTGAGGCGCAGGTGAACGACTAGCGGGTTCACGGGGGCCTGGATGAGGCGTGGCTTGGCTAGATTGCGGGCATGACGTCGCTGTCGCCCGGGCAGATCATGCTTGCGGCGGCGCTGATCTTCGGAATCGCAACAGCATGCCAGGTGATCGCCCCGCGTCTCCGTGTTCCCGCATTGATCCTGCTGCTGCCCGCAGGCTTCATCCTGGGTTGGATCGCCCCGGATCTCAGCGCGGAGGCGATCCTTGGTCCTGCCTTTCCCGTTGTGGTTGACCTCGTGGTCGCGGTGATCCTGTTCCACGGTGGCCTGGAGCTCAACAACGTCAACCTCGCTGGTCCGGACCGGCGCATCGTGCGGCGCCTGGTGTGGGTTGGGGGTGCAATCACCCTCGTCGGCGCCGCAGTAGCTGCCCACTTCATCGTGGGCATGGACTGGCCGATCGCCTTCATGCTGGGGGCGATCGTGATCGTTTCCGGTCCGACCGTTGTCACTCCGCTCCTGGACTTCACGGGCCTTAAGGGCAGGGTTCGCGGAGTCCTGCAGTGGGAGGGAACTCTGCTCGACCCCATCGGTGCCCTCGTGGCAGTTGTCGTGTTCCAGGTGATCCGGGCGAGCGGTGCCGAATCGGTCGGCCAGGCAGCACTGAACTTCATCGGGGGAATTCTCATCGGCATCGTGGCGGCCGCTTTCGGTGTGCTCCTCTTCACTGTGGGAGGCAGGCTTGCCCGAGGCAACGACTTGCTAGGTACGCAGGTTCTCCTGGGTTCCGTGATCGTGGCGGCGGGTCTGGCCAACTTCGTCGCCGATGAAACCGGTTTGATCGCGGCTTTGCTCATGGGCATGGCCGCTCCACGCATCGCGCGACGCTTCGGTGCCTCCTTGGACACATCAACTCCGTTCTTCGGGACGATCGTGTCGATCGGAATAGGTGTGCTCTTCGTGTCCATCGCAGCACTCGTTCCACCATCAACCGTTGCCGAAGTACTCGTCCCCTCGCTTCTCCTATCGCTCGTCCTCATCCTGATCATCCGTCCGTTCGTGGCTCTGGTGGGCACCGCCGGCTCGGACCTGACGCGAGGGGAGAAGGCCTTCATCGGTTGCATGGATCCGCGTGGGATCGTCGCGCCGGCGACGGCGTCGAGCGTGGGTGCCGCTCTCGTCGCCTTGAAAGTCCCCGGTGCGGAACAACTGCTGCCCGTGGCATTTCTCGTCGTCGCGGTGACCGTCGCGGTGTACGGGTTGAGTGCTGTTCCCATCGCACGCCTGTTGCGACTGAACTCAGACTGACGGGATCGTCTTGATCGGAAACGTCGGCTCGTTGCCTAGGCGTCGCCCTCGCATGCACGCCGCATGGGCACCGCCGCCCAGACGGGACCGAGCCGCCTGTGATTTTTTCAACCGACCCGGTGCGAGGTGTGATCACATGCTGGATTCCAGCTGGACACGAAGTGTGTCAAGATCACCGAGGACCCAGATGGTGTCGAGCAGGTCGTCCCGAGCGGTGAAAAACGCGACTCCTTGCCATTCGACGCGGCGCCCCGACGGTGGATACCCGAGGAACGGTCCGACGTGCACTCCAGAGAACCGCATGCGGGCGGCCGCCTGTTCTTGCTCGACGATGAGCGTCTGGATCTCGCAGCGGTAATCCGCGAGGGCCGTCGTGACCATGCTGACGTACTCGCACACGGCGTGGCGTCCCTTTGCATGCAACCCAACCGACCCTCGGAAATCGATGTCGCTATGAAGGATCTCTGCGGCGCAGTCCAGATCCACCC
>JBEIHR010000114.1:0-5642 GCA_040381195.1 Rubricoccaceae bacterium | reverse complement strand
GGTATTTCAACGAGGCTCAGTCGTACTCCCGTACGGGGCAGGAGATGTACCAACACCATAGGGAGGTCGACTGCATCCCGAGCTGGTTCATCATGGACTCCCAGCACCGAGCCCACTACTCATGGGGAACGCACCTTCCGCTCCACACGCCGAAGGAGTGGTTTGACACCGGCTACTTCGTCAAGGCGGACTCACTCGAGGAGCTTGCGCGCCGTATCGGTCTGGATCCTGAGCGACTCCAGTCAACAATCGATCGATTCAACTACTTCGCGGCTCGAGGGAAAGACGAGGACTTCGGTAAAGGTGAGCGTGCCTACGATCGGTGGTACGGGGATCCCAGGGTCCGGCCCAATCCCTGCCTCGGAACCGTGGAGAAGGCCCCGTTTTACGCGGTCAAGGTCTTTCCAGGTGATGTCGGCACTGCGGGTGGTCTGGTGACGGATGACAGGGGCAGAGTCTTGACGAGTGCCGACACGGTCATTCGCGGTCTCTATGCCTGCGGAACGTCGTCGGCCTCGGTGATGGGGCACACCTATCCGGGACCCGGTGCGACCATCGCCCCGGCGATGGTCTTCGGCCGCATTGCAGCGCTGGACGCCATTGACGTGGGGGACACGTCGCCTTCACCACGAAGCAACGCAGTTGGTGCTGCAAGCTGACTAGACGATCGGAGTACGCAAGATCCCGATCGAGTCGATTTCTGCCTCCACGACATCACCTGGGTGCAGCAGAATCGGTGGATCGCACTTGAATCCCACTCCGGAGGGTGTCCCGGTTGCAATCATGTCTCCGGGTCGGAGGGTGAGCGTCTGAGTTACGTACGCGATCAAGTCAGGGATGGAGTGGATCATCTCGCCGGTGTTTCCGGTTTGTCTGACCTGCCCGTTGACGCGGAGTTCGAGATTCAGCTGAGGCCATCCATTGAACTCGTCCGCCGTCACGAGGACCGGGCCCAGAGGCCCAGACAAATCGGCGTTCTTGCCGAGGGTCCACTGGGACGTATCGAACTGTCGGCCACGCGCACTGATGTCGTTGAAGACGGAGTACGCCAGAACGTCGCTCGGCTCCGCGCGCCCCGAACTTCGGTCGATCTGTTTGCCGACGATGACCGCGAGCTCAACTTCCCAGTCCAAACCGGCCTCACACGCGGGAACAGGCACCGGCGCACCGTCCACGCTCAAGGTTGACACCCAGCGCCCGAATATCGACGGACTCGGCGGAAGTTCCAGGCCCGATTCGTGGGCATGGTCGCGGTAGTTGAGGCCAACGCACACGACATTGCAGTCACTACGCACGGCTGGAACCTGGATCACATCGTCGAGTGGCAACCCGGCCTCACGCGTCTGCGGCTCAGCCAGCCACCGATCCACGTCATCGAAGAATGAATCGCGAGGTGCGATCGGGAAAACTCTTTCGGACTCCACCGAACCGACGGTCGGGACGCCCCCGTCAAGGTACGCAATCAGTTTCATCGAGTTCCGGCCCAGCCGCTTATTCGAAGACCGTGACGCGGGAGCCCTCGGGGATGTAGTCCCGATCGTTGGGATCGCCCACGCGCCGGATGATCTCGTAGGCGATCTCCTTAGCGATCTTGCCGTCCCGCATCTCGAAGATATGGGCAAGGCGCATGCGAACCTTGGTACCGGCGGGAAATGGGAAGTTCTCCATGTGATCCTCGACGTACTCGCATTCATAGATGCAGTCGTCGAAAACCACATCCTCCGTGGCGAAGCGCCGTAGGTGTGTATGGCTCAGGATTCGGAGAGACGAGAAGATGTCGTGATAGCCGGCAAGCGCATCCTCGGCGTTGAGGAACACGAGGCCTCGGGCAGGCCCCTCCCACACGATGTCGTCGGTGTAGAGGGCCACAGCTTCGTGGACCATGTCGGGCGTTTCATTATGGAAGTGCGCTTCGACGACTTCGAGGTTCCGCTGGATGATTTCCTCGCGGCTCAGTTGGGCATCGGGAATCGTCACGACAGACATCGGTACCTCCATCAGGGGCTGATTCGTCACTATGGGTCTTGCGCTTCACTGGAGTCTATAAGTATTTTCAGGCGTTGCTTGTTGGATCAGGCGTGACGGTCAGCGATTGCACTCCTGTTTCGAACATTTTCGCTTCGCTTCACTCTGAGCACCGGAGGACTCATGGAAACCGTCAGGGTCGCCTTCCTCGGCATCTCTCATCCCCACTCATCGGGCCGTTATCGGGTCTTTGAGCAACTCCCGGGAGTGGAGATCGTCGGTGCGTGGGACCCGGATCCAGCGACCTTGGCCTCCTTCACCTCCGAGGTCGGAGCCCGTCCCGTCTCCCTGGACGAGGTACTGGCCGATGACTCCATCCACGGGGTCCTGGTGCACTCGGGAAGCGTCGACATGGCTCGACTCGGGGTGCTTGCGCATAGCGCGGGCAAGGCGGTCCTCGTCGAGAAGCCGGGTGGGGCGGATCTATCCGATTTGGAGGAACTCGCTGCCTCGGAAGCACAGCACTCCGACCGACCCATTCGCGTCGGGTACAACTTCCATTACGGCGAGGCGTTCGCCCGGGCGAAGAAGAAGGTGGCCGAAGGCGCCATCGGGCGCATCAGCATGGCCCATGTACACGGGGCGAGCATCACCGGCGAGCAGTTGTCGAAGCATCTCAACAATCCGGCAGACATGGGCGGAGGCCTCTGGGTCATCGGCTGCCATCAGATTCACCTCCTCATCGAACTTCTCGGATTTCCCGAGGGGGTGCGCGCAACTGTCGCGAAGCTACCCAGTTGGTCGGATGAGCGGTCCCAGGAAGATGTCGCCGCCCTCACGCTGGTGTACCCGGACAAGCTTGTGAGCTTCACCTTCACCGTCTACGACCGCATGAGTTTCTACGAGACGTCCATCTTGACGCTCTACGGCGAAGAGGGGCTCCTCCGGTTCGGGGTGCTACCTGGCCTCATAGATGTCTGTGAATCATCGGATGACGCTCACGCACCGGGACAGTGGACTCGTTGGAGCGAAGGGGCCTTCGCTGTTCCATTCGTCGGGCGTCCTTCCCCTTATTCCGAGTTACCGCAAATCGGCAACCTGACCTTCTTCGAGCGCGAGGCCTCGGAATGGGTGGCAGCAATGAAGGGTGCCCCCGGTGCTGGGGTGACAGCGGCGGATGCGTTGCAGGTTGCGCAGGTCATCAAGGCTGCCTACGAGTCGTCCGAGCGAGGGGGAGTCGAGGTGAACCCCCGGCTGTGACCGCTACGAGTGGGTGCGTTCGGCGATCATGACCCGCATCCTGTCCAACATCGACGTGGCCAAGGCTTCTGGATCCCATTCCCAGTGACGGGCGCTCAGCATCTCGCAGGTCCAGAACCCCTCGTATCCGGTCGCCAAGACTGCTTCGATCGCCTCACCCAGCGGCAGGACGCCCTCTCCGGGTAGGGCCGTTCGATCCTCGTCTCGCCAGTGGGTTTCCGCTCGGGCGGCGGTATCCGCCAACTGGACGGAGAGGATGAGCGCCGGGTCCAGAGCAGCGACCTGCTCCCACGGGGTGCCCCCGATCCACAGGTGCCATGTGTCGAGGCATAGGCCCGCGCGGTCTGCTCCGACTTCATCGATGACCTCGAGCGCCTGTGAGAGTCGGTGGAACGGGGAGAAGATCGCACCTTCGATCGCAAGCCGCACACCGTAGGGGTGCGCAATCGCCGAGAGTTCGCGAAGTCGAGCCACCAGGATCGCTCTCTGCTCAGCCCACTGGGTGCCCGGAAAATCGTCAAGGGCCACAACTTGGAGGGCCTGGCACCCGAGGGAATGCGCCAAACTCGCCATGCGCTCGCACTCGGAATTGATCCGCGAGGAGGTCGATCGATCCAGACTCTCCACAGGCATGAGGAAGTCGATCATCGAGACTTCCAGGGGTCCGAGCATTTCCCGGAGGTCAGCGGCATCGAATCCCTGATCCAGGTAGCGCATGACCTTCGGAAGGTAGAGCTCGATGCCATCGAAGCCACAGTGTCTCGCCGCGCGAACGTCGATAGCTACGTTGGTGTGTCGCACCGACCCGGCATGGAGCGCGAATTTCATGGCATCAACCTACTTCGCTACGTGGAAGCCTCAAGGGCCAGACGTGTGGTGGTGTAGGCCTGCTGGATGGCTTCTTCGACGGGGCGAGCACGGTGAGCATGGGAAAGGATTTCGACCCCCCACGGTCCCCGGTATCCCGTTGCCCGAACAGCTTCGATGAATCCCGCAACGTCGAAGGAGCCTTCGCCGCAGTACTTCCTGCCGTTGACCGTGTCCTCCAGCAGACTCCCGTGCACATAGGCCGGGGCGTCATTCAACTCCGTGGTCACGATGAACTCGGGTGGGATACCCCGGATGCTGTCCGCTGGGAACCCGATGCGCTCTAGGTGCCAAATGTCGAGGAGGAGGCCAGCGGCCGGGTGACCGGCTACCTCGATGACCTCGAGTGCGTCATCGGGTGAGCGGATGTTCGCCATGGCCTGGGGTTCGAGGGCGATCCGAGCACCCACGTCAGCCGCCTGACTCGCGAGTTCCTTGAGTTCGCGGGCGATGAGGTTCGTTGGCCAGGGGGTCGTGCTGTACGTGGCCCCCACCTTGATGTGGCGGACAGGGAGGGTGCCCGCAGCAGAGAGGAGGTCGCGTCGAACGACATTCGAGGACGTGCGCGACGGACCGGTCGTAAACCAGTCCATCAGCATCTCCAGTTCGACGAATTGGATGCCGGTGTCCAAAAGGATGCCTCGAGCCTCCGCCAGGCCGATGGTGTTGTCCAACTCCACGATGTCTGCATGTGTGATCCCGAGCCCGCCGAAGCCCGCCCCGGCGGTGATTTCTACTCGAGTCGTGAATGGAATCGGACTCCGCTGGTCTGGGTCCAGGGGTGATGCTGGTCCCGCCGTAGTCCAACAGCTGGCGATCAAGACGTCTGGCGAGTGCTCACCGCTCGACTTCACGGGCGCATCCTCGCAGGACCCCTGGGGCCCGGGTCACGCTGCAGCCAGGGGCGGCAGTCGATCTGCGATCAGAAGGCCCACAGAAACAGGTGTGGGGTGGCAGAGGTCAGGAGCCGGTGACCTGCGGGTTACCGCCTCCAACACCCGACAGGGCAACGGGCATTGGCCAGGGCCTGGCGTGACGAAAACGTTATCTGAGAAATGTAGACGAAAGACTGTTGACAGACAGCTCCCGCCGTTAGGGTCAGGAAGGCGATCGCCTGGGTCGCATCGGGGTTCGACTGGAAGGGAGTTCCGCGTGGCGGACATTAATGTCGGGGATCTGTCCCGGCGAGGTTTTCTGATTGCAGGTGGCGCCGCCGCTGCCGCGGTGGTGGCGGGTTGCGCGTCGGACAGTGGGGCAACGGCGGAGGCCACCGCTGCGGATACCGCAGCGGCGACCGCCGCTGCGACAGATCTGCTGGGCTCGCCCAAGCCGAACCAGAAGTACTACTGGGTTACAGCCAACATCGCCGACCCGTTTTACAAGGACGGCATTGCGGGTATGCAGGAGTTCGGCAAGCTGTACGGAGTCCAGACTGAGATTGTTGGACCGCAGACGTCAGACGTTGCCGGCATGGTCAAGGCGTTCGAAGAGACGCTCGCGAAGCCTGACTGCAGTGGCATCTTCAGCTACTTCTACGCTGACTTCTCATC
>JBEIHR010000113.1:0-5710 GCA_040381195.1 Rubricoccaceae bacterium | reverse complement strand
GATGGTGCCCATGTGATCGATGAGGGATCCAGCGTTCTCTTCGCACTTCCCCGCGAGAATCGCCACGTCCGCAAGGATGGCGGCCTCCTCAGCGGGATCATCCGGTGTCCCCTCAGCCGCGGTGTACGCGTCGATCTCGGCATCGGTCAGACACCGGATCGGGTCACTGAGACCCACGCCACGCGGGTCCACCCCGACAATGTCGTACACCGAACGGATGGGTGACGACACGATGTAGTCCGCAGCCTTCGCGTAGTCGAACGCGCTTCCCCCGGGGCCACCGGGATTGACGAAGAGCGAGCCGATCGACTCCCCTGTGGCCGGCACACGCGTCATCGATAACTCGATCGTCTCGCCCGTCGGATCGTCGTAATCCAGGGGAACCCGCACCTTGGTGCACTCTGCGTCACCGCAGTCCCGCCATTCGGGTTGCTGCGCGTAGAACGGGGCGAGGTCATCGGGGGGCGTGGAGGGGGCGGCATCGGGGGTGCTCGGGGGGATCGGCTCCGGTGCACTGGAGCAGCCGGCCAGCAGGGCCATCGCTGCGACAGCAATGGCTATACGCATACGTCGTACCGTATCTGGGTGGGAAACCCGCAGGACTTCACGGCGATGGTGGATCGCGGCCTCGCCCGCGGCCTCGAGGCCTACGACGCCATCCGCCAAGCCCTGGACGCGATGCCGACGAGTTCGGGGCGCGCCCTGCAGCGGCAGGCGAAGGCGGTGAATAGGGCGAGTGCCCGCACCCGGCGTAGCCACGCCCTCAAGGTCCGCAGGTCACAGACCGCAGTGATCCTGGGCTCGTCCACCGCGGTCGCGGGAGCCGGGGTGACCCTCATCGAGGTCGTCAGCGCCGGGGCCTTTGTGGGAACCCCGGTCGGGTGGGTGGCACTCGCCGGGATAGGCGGGGGAACCGCGTTCTGGGGCTTCCGATCCCGCGGCCGGATCGGTTCCCCGCCACCAGCTCCGCAGATTGCCGCTGCACTCCCGCGCGGAGCGGTGGGCAGTGACGTGGTGGAGCGATACCTGCGGACACGCCTCGACGTGATCACGGCGGCGAAGCAGATCGAGACCTTGCATCCGGATGCGGCTCGGGAGGTCCTGGTCGCGGATATGGAAGCGGGAGAGGCACTGGATGCTCTGGTCGAGCGGCTGCGAGTCCTCGATCAGTTGGCGCGCAGCCCCTCGTCGGCCGCGGGTGCAGCACGCGAATCCGCGACGGTGATCGCTGAGCGCCTCGCGCGCGGGTGCGATACCTACGACTCGCTCCTGCAGGCTGCGATGCGCCTCTTGGCTGCTCCGGATTTGTCACGCACCACGGATGCCATCCTGCAACCCGCGGTGGATGCGCTCATCGCCTACGCGCACGGCCTGAGTCGCGCGGCCGAAATCTGATCAGGCGCTCGCCCGGACCCAGGGATCCTTCAACTCGACCATCAGGGATTCGAGCACGGATTCGACCGTGACACCGGACGTGACCGCGCGCCGCGCATGTTCCAAGGCGCCAAGTCGCCGCACGGTGTCCGCGGTGCTTCCCACTCCTGCAAGTTGCTGGATACCTGGACGCAACTCTTCGTTGATCAATTCGATATCGGCACCGAGTTGGAGGATCAGCACATCCCGGAACAGGCTCTGGAGATCCACCAGGGACCGATCCACCTCATCCTTGATCATCCGCGTGCGTCGCCGCTTCTGCTCCTTTTCCAATTCCCGAAGTTCCGCTTCGTAGGAACGTCGAAGTGACTTCTCGAGCTTGGTCACGCCCTCGGCGTAATAGCGACGCTTGAGCAGGTCAGTTTCTGAAGCATCGAGCTCGTCAGCGCGTGCGTTCGCAGCCTCCTTCGACGCTTCCGCGATATCACCGGCCATCGCAACACAGGAGGCGAGGTCACGGAGTTGAAAGGGCACGCGCAGATCGCGCTGGCGCCGGATGCGCGCGTCATCGTCGGTGGCCAGTGCCCGAGCGCGACCGATGTGACCTTGGGATGCGCGGGCTGCAAGGGAGGCGAGCGAGGGATCCACGCCGTAGGACTCAACCAGGAGTTCCGCAACATTCGCCGTGCTCGGTGTGCGCAGCGATACGTGTCGCGTGCGGGAGGCGATAGTGGGCAGGACATCGGCGATGCTCGGTGCGCAGAGGACCCAGACCGTCTGCGGGGTCGGCTCCTCGAGCGCCTTCAAGAGCGCATTGCCCGAGAAGTCGTTGAGTCGGTCGGCATCCTCGATGACGATGACCCGCCACGGCGCCTCCGTGGGAAGTCGGGCACCGTGCTCCACCAATTCGCGGGTCACATCCACCGGGATGATCGACCCCTCCGGGACGACGACCTCGACGTCGGGGTGACCGCCCACCGGAGCGAGTCGGCAGACGTTGCACTGTCCGCATCCATCCTCCGGACAGGCGAGCGCGGCGGCGAACTTGGTCGCTGCGCTCGAGCGCCCCGATCCCGGCGGCCCCGTGATGAGCCATGCGTGCGTCATTGCCGGTCCCGGTTCACCGCGTTCGAGCTTGCGGGCGTCGGCCACTGCTGACTGCAGACTGGTGACCGCACTGTCCTGACCAACGAGGTTCGACCAGATCGACCCGCTCATCGGCGCGCATCCAGTCGGGCGTCGACAGCGATACGCACCTGCTCTGCCATGACGGAAGGATCCTGCGTCGCATCGATGACGACGTATCTCGCGGGCTCAGTCCCCGCAAGGTCGAGGAACGCCTGGCGCACACGGCGGTGGTAGTCCAGGGGTTGGCCCTCGAGTCGATCACGTGAGTTCAACCGCGACAGCCCGATCTCCGGATCGATGTCGAGCACGATGGTGAGATCAGGCAGGAGTGCATTGGTCGCCCACAGGCTCAACTCGCGGACCGCGTCCATCCCGAGATTGCGCCCCGCGCCCTGGTACGCCACCGAGGAATCGATGTACCTGTCACAGACCACGATGGCGCCGCGCTCCAACGCCGGGCGGATGACCCGGGCGACGTGCTCGCCGCGCGATGCTGCGAACAGGAGCGCTTCCGCCCGGTCGTCGAGACCCTCGTAGTCAGGACTCAGGACGACAGCGCGAATCGCCTCCCCCGCAGGGGTTCCACCGGGTTCGCGGGTGCGCACCACTTCGTAGCCGCGTGCCGTGAGGTGATCGGCGAGGAGTGCCTCCTGGGTGGACTTCCCAGCACCCTCGCCGCCCTCGAACGCGATGAACATCTCAGAGATTCGCGGGAACCGGGATCGACTTCTTCTTGGGCGTCTTGGTCGCCTTGCGCGGTGCCCGCTTGGCGACCTTGCGCGGTGCGGGTCCCTTCGCGCGACGCTCGGCGATGAGATCACTTGCCCGCTCAACGCTCACGGTCATCGGATCATCGACCACGCGCAGTGACGCGTTGACCTCACCGTCTGTGACATAGGCACCGAAACGGCCTTCGCGCACCACGATCGTCTTCCCCGTCGACGGGTCGACACCGACTTCACGCAGAGGTGCTGCCGCCTGGCCACGTCCCCGACGCTGTTTCGGTTGCGCCAGGAGGCCGAGCGCCTGGTCGAGGGTGATCTCGAAGATCTGCTCCTCGGATTCGAGTGAGCGCGAATCCTTGCCCTTCGTGATGTACGGGCCGTAGCGACCGTTCTGCACGGTGATCTCCTCGCCATCGGCGGGATCCACGCCGATGACACGGGGCAGCGAGAGCAGCCGCAAGGCCTCTTCGAGGGTCACAGTGCTCGGCTTCATCGTCGAGAAGAGCGACGCGGTGCGGGGCTTGGCACTCTTCGGCGCATCCTCGGGCAGCACCTCGCTGACGTAGGGGCCGTAGCGACCGGACTTCGAGACGATCATCAGTCCGGTATCGGGGTCGGTGCCGAGTTCCCGATCACCGCTGGGTTCGAGCAGCAATTCCTCCGCCAACTGCGCGGTGAGTTCATCGGGGGCCGTCCCGACGGGGATGTTGGCCCGCTCCTCGCCGCGTTCCACGTACGCCCCGTAGCGACCCACGCGCAGCACAGCATCCGTTCCCGGGATCGCCATGGTGGCGATCCCGCGGGCGTCGATCGCACCGAGGTCCTCGGTGAGGTGCTTGATCCCACGGAAGTCCGCGTTGAGGGAGTGGCCACCATTCCAGAACGCGTCCAACTGCGGGAGGCGGTCGATCTCCCCCGCGGCGATGAGGTCGAGGACGTCCTCCATATTGGCGGTGAACTGGTAGTCGACGAGCTCGGTGAAATGCTCCTCGAGTAGTCGGATGACCGCGAAGGCGGTGAAGCTCGGCACCAGGGCCGAGCCCTTCTTCCACACGTATCCGCGGTCCAGGATCGTGGACATGATCGACGCGTAGGTCGAGGGACGCCCGATGCCCAACTCCTCGAGCTTGGCCACGAGCGAGGCCTCGGTGTAGCGCGCGGGTGGCTTGGTGGAGTGACCCGCGGGGCGCAACTCCTGGGCCGTGACCGTCTGACCTTCGACGAGTCCCGGGAGCTCGCGTTCGTCGGAATCTTCCTCGGTGATGTCCTTCAGTGCGGCGAGGAACCCCGGGAAGGTAATGACGGTTCCCGTTGCAGTGAATTCCGCATCACGCCCATCGTTCGCCGCAGCAGCAAGTTTCACCGTCGTGGTGGCGACCTTGGCATTCGTCATCTGCGATGCGAGCGTGCGGCGCCAGATGAGGTCGTAGAGGGCGAATTCGTCCCCGACGAGTTCACCGGCAAGTTCACCGGGAGTCTTGAAGTGATCACCCGCCGGACGGATCGCCTCATGCGCCTCCTGGGCGTTCTTCGACTTGTTCGGCCACACCCGCGGACTGGACTCGAGATAGTCCGACCCGTAGAGCTCGCGGATTTGATTCCGGGCCGCATCGAGTGCCTGCGAGGACAACTGCACCGAGTCGGTGCGCATGTAGGTGATGTAGCCGTTCTCGTAGAGGCTCTGCGCCACCCGCATCGTGCGCTGCGCACCCCAGCGGAGCCGACCCGAGGCCTCCTGCTGCAGTGTCGAGGTCATGAACGGAGCCTTGGGCTTGCGCTGCCCGGGACGCTGCACCACGGAGCGCACGGTGAAGGACTTCGAGGCGAGTCCGTCCACGAGTGACCGCGCAGCAGCCTCATCGAGACGCAGCACATCCGTCCGCTTCAGCGAACCATCGGAATCGAAATCCGATCCGCTCGCAATCGCCGTGCCGTCGACCGCGGTCAGCGTTGCAGCGAAGGGGCCGGGCAGGAAATCCCCCTCGATATCCCAGTAACCCGACGCGGTGAAGGCGATGCGCTCGCGCTCCTTATCAACGACGAGTCGCACAGCAACCGACTGCACTCGCCCAGCCGACTTCGCCTCGCGACCGATCTTCTTCCAGAGCACCTCCGACACCGGGTAGCCGTAGAGCCGGTCGACCACGCGGCGGGTCTCCTGCGCCTCGACCAGTCGCATATCCAGCTCACGCGGATTCGACACGGCGTCGCGGATCGCTTCGGGTGTGATCTCGTTGAAGACCATGCGCTTGACCGGGACCTTGGGCTTCAGCACCTCGAGCAGGTGCCAGGAGATCGCCTCCCCTTCGCGGTCCTCGTCCGTGGCCAGTAGCAGGGCATCGGCGTCCTTCAACGCGGCCTTGAGTTCCTTGATGGTCTGCTTCTTGGACTCATGGACGACGTAGTGGGGTTGGTAGGCGTCGTCGACGTTCACCGCGAGCTTGGCCCAGGGCTTCTTGCGATCCTCAGCGGGCAGATCGGAT
>JBEIHR010000112.1:0-5839 GCA_040381195.1 Rubricoccaceae bacterium | reverse complement strand
CGATCGTGCGGCACCATAAGCCCGTGCCGAAGGACAAGAAGCCCGCGCCACAGGACGAGGAGCGTCACTGGACGCTCCTCACCAATCACGGACGCATCCTTCTGCTGATTGCACAGACTCCGGAAGTGCGCATCCGTGACCTCGCGGATGCCGCCGGCGTTACCGAACGCACCGCGCAGGCCATCGTGTCGCACCTCGAGGAGGCGGGATACATCCAGCGCTCACGCGAGGGCCGTCGCAATGTCTACACAGTGAATCGGGGCCAACCCTTCCGCCATCCCGCGGAGTCCGGCCACCGCGTCGGCGAGTTGATCGACCTCTTCGTCCCCCACGAGTGAGTACCTACCGCGGGCGGCGCGCGGCGTTGGCAACCAAGCACGCGAAGGATTCCGTCATCGCTCCCCCCTTCGGCTCACTTCTCGGCATGGACGTCGAGGCCGTTGCCATCGACACCGATGCGTACGGCACTTTCGCGGGGGAGATCCCGCGGTCGGGTTCGCCCTACGACACCGCGGTGCGCAAGGCGCGTGCGGGCATGGACGCCGCAGGACTCCCCCTCGGGCTCGCGAGCGAGGGGACGATCACCAGTGATCCCGTCCTGCCCGGAGTGACCGTCGACATAGAACTGCTCGTCTTCATCGATGGCGACCGCGGCATCGTGGTCCGCCAGGTGCACCGGTCGAATGCGACCGTCGCAGTCAGCACAACGGTCAGGCCTCGGGACGATCTCGATCAGCTCCTCGACCGCGCCGACTTCCCCCGCCACGGCCTCATCGCGCGTCCCGCCGGCCTCGCGGGTCCGATCCACAAAGGCATCGTCGATCGCGAGTCACTGCGGAACACGATCGAACAGTTCGCAGCGGTCTCCCCCACGGGCGAGGTGACGATCGAGAGTGACCTGCGTGCCCGTATGTCCCCCTCCCGCATGAAGGCCATCGGCGCCTGCGCGCAGGCACTTGCCGTGCGCCTCGCCACCCTCTGCCCGGAGTGTGGGTGTCCGGGTTGGGGACCCATCGACCCCGCGTGGGGGCTGCCCTGCCGAGAGTGCGGGACCCTCGCCCCCCACGTGGTGGGGGCCAACCGCGCGGGATGTCCCGGCTGCCCTGCCGTTCACGAGACCCAACGGAGCCCGGCGGTGGCCGACCCGCAGTGGTGCCCACGCTGTAATCCCTGAGTGGGGACCCCCGCGTCGTTGCATCCGCGGCTCTGCCGTGTTCCCATGGGGCGGTGAAGCAGACCGGAACGCCCGTGGGTCGCCGCGTCGTGCTCGGCATGGTCGGCCTCGGCGTGGTCGGTGTCGTGGCGGGTCGCTACGCGCAACAGGCGGTCACGTCCACGGTGGGCACAATCCCGGGATTGGGCGCGGTGGTACCCGCTGCCGGTGGTTTCCGGATCTATACGGTGACCAACGGTTACCCCGAGATGGACCCGGCCGAGTATCGCCTCGAGGTCTACGGCGGCGTAGAGAACGAACTGTCGCTCACCCTCGATGACCTCGCCGCACTTCCCCAGACCCAGATGACCAAGGACTTCCAATGCGTGACCGGGTGGCGCGTCGATGACGTTCCATGGAGCGGTGTCCTGCTCTCGGACGTGCTGGCGGCGGCAGGCGCGAATCCGAAGGCCTACTCCCTGCGCTTCTTCTCCTTCGACGGTGTCTACACCGAGTCACTCACGATGGAGCAGGCACTGCGTCCGGACATGCTCGTGGCTACGCATATGTACGGAGCGCCTCTCACCAGAGAGCATGGCGGACCCGCTCGCCTCTACGTCGCACCTATGTACGGCTACAAGTCCCTGAAGTGGCTCTCGGGCATCGAGGTCGTCAACACTGTCGTCCCCGGCTATTGGGAGCAGCGCGGCTATGACATCGACGCATGGGTGGGGGCGTCCAATGGACGCAATGACGAGCCCATCGCCTGATCTGCAGCGCTTCACGCGCGCAGAGCGCTGGACGCACCGCTCCATCGCGATCCTCACGGTCGTGCTGATCCTGACCGGTGCGGCACTCTTCTTTCCGGACATCAGCGTTGTGGTGGGTAACCGACCACTGGCGAAGAACATCCACACCGTGTCGGGGTTGCTCCTCCCTCTCCCCCTCGTGATCGCCGCCTTTTTCGTCGCATTCCGACGCGATGCCGAACTCCTCAACCGCTTCACCCCCGACGACTGGCGCTGGCTGCGCTCCCGCGAGCGTCGCTCCGGCACCATCCCCGTCGGCAAGTTCAACGCAGGCCAGAAGCTCAATGCGGCATTCACCCTCGGGTCGATCATCGTGATGTTCGGCACCGGGGTGATCATGTGGCAGAACGGTTACTTCAGTGACGACATTCGCACGGGCGCCACTTTCGTGCACGACTGGCTCGGCCTGATCGTGGTCATCATGGTGGCTGGACACACCTGGATGGCGATGAGCGACGCCGAGGCACGCCGGGGTATGCGCACGGGCACCGTCACGCGCCCCTGGGCCGAGAGGGAGCACCCTCAATGGGCAACCCAGGATTCCAAAGCCTGAGCGATTTCCTGAACATCGAGTTCGCCTCGCGCCACCCCCAAGACGAGTTCCTCAGCCCTATCGATGTCATAGTCGAGGTCAACGCCGTTCATGAGGAGGAAGACTCGAGCCGAAGACCATGCAATTCTCTTGTTCCCATCGACGAGCGGATGATTCCGGGCCAGCGAATGGAGCAGGGCTGCGGCCTGCAGCATGACAGTCGGATAGGCGAGTTCACCAAAAACCGTCGTTTGTGGTCGCGCCACCGCAGACTCGATGAGCCCAGCGTCTCGTAGCGCTACCTCGGGTAAGACGCCACGCGCGATGAGGATGACGTCGTTGAAAGTGAGGTAGTCGACCTCCCGGTCCACTACCTACTCAACCGGTCCAGGAGTTCGGCATCACGAGTCGCGACCAATGTGATTGCACTCGCGAGCCTCTGATCGCGCTTGGAGATGTATTGCTCGATCGCCCGCTTTGCGACCTCTTGCATGGAGCGCCCTTCCTCATCGGCGCACCTGCGCAAGTCCTCAGTCTGCTTCTCGTCGAGCCGCAACGTCATAGCCATGGAAGAATGATACCACAACGATACCAGGAACTAGGACGCGCCTAGCCAGAAGTCCATCCAGCGGATGAAGATCAGGGCGAGGACCACCAGGTACGTCGCACCCACGAGAACCCACTTCAGGGACGACACAGTCTGCGCGAAGGCACCGGGAACTCCCCCACGGCTCCATCGACCGGCCGCGGCCACCTCCGCGGTCACCAGCCAGAAGATCGGGATGGTCACGGACCACGCCACCACGCACCACGGGCACAGTGCACCGATCACGTAGAGGCTCTGGATGATCAGCCAGACGATGAATGCCATCCCGGCCGCGGCACCGATGTTCAGGCCCCGCCAGATCCAGGTCGGAAGCGACACCCCGGCCGCCAGAACGACGCCGATGGTGACCACGACGGTGTAGCCGATGAGGCCGAGGATCGGATTGGGGAAACCAAAGGCCGAAGCCTGCTCGGTGATGATCACCGAGCCGCAGGACAACACCGGGTTGATGTCGCAACTGGGGACATAGGCGGTGTCCTCGAGGACCGCGATCTTCTCGACGATGAGCTGGAACGCCGCGAAGAGGCCGATGGCACCGCCGACGATCAGGGCCCAAGGCGTGACCCGGAAGGAACTCATGCTCCGACGATATCCGCGAGGGCGACCAGCAGCCTGTCGACGTCCTCGCGCGTGGTGTACGCCGCGAGTCCAGCACGCACGGCACCGGCCGCGCCGAGTCCTAGAGCATCACAGGTCTCGATCGCGTAGAAGTTGCTCGCGGGAGCATTGATGCCACGATCGGCGAGGTGCTGGGCCACCGAAGCGGAGTCGTGTCCGGCGAACGAGAAGAACTCGGTGGGTGTGCGCAGGGACGCATTGCTGTAGAAGTGGACGCCGGGCAACTGCTCGAGCCCGGAGCGCAGGGCGTTCACGAGTTCGGTCTCGAAGTGCTCGACCGCAAGCATGGAGCGGAGGATCCGTTCTCGGCGATGCATCGACGTCTCATCCCCAGGTACGAGGTCGGCGATGACGTCGATGGCGGCCACAACCCCGGCGAGCATCTCGTAGGGCAGGGTGCCGAGCTCAAATCTCTCTGGAACCGCGTCGGTGCTCGGCCGCAACTTGTCCGGGTGCAGCGTCTCGAGCAGCGCGGGTGACGCTGCGAGCACTCCGAGGTGCGGTCCCAGGAACTTATACGGGGAACAGACCCAGAAATCCGCAACAGAGGCGTCCACGGGCACATGCGCGGTGGCATGCACCCCATCCACGTAGAACAACGCCCCCGCTGCACGGACAGCGCTCGACATCACACTCAGATTCGGTCGCGTCCCGATGACATTCGAAGCCGCAGTCACCGCGACCACACGTGTGCGCCCTGACAGCAGTGATGTCACGGCATCCACGGGAAGTTCACCCGTCACCGGATCCAGGCGAGCCCAGCGCACCGTGGCACCAGAAGCTTCCGCGTACCGCACCCACGGGCGCACGTTGGCGTCATGGTCGAGGTCGGTGACGATGATCTCGTCATCGGGGCCCCACGAGGTGGCCAGTGTCCGGGCGATCTGGAATGTGATCTCCGTGGCGCTGCGACCGAAGACGATCCCGCGTCGATCAGCGCCAAGAAGATCGGCGCACGCTTCGCGCGCGGCGATGGTGATGTCGTCGGCGTGACGCGCCGCCGCGGTGAGTCGCCCACGATTGGACAGGCCGGCCTGCAAAGCAGCAGCCATGACGTCGATCACCGGTTGCGGGGTTTGTGTGCCCCCCGGGCCGTCGAAGAACGCGACACCCGAGGCGAGGGCTGGGGTGGCAGCGCGAAGGCGATCCGGTGCGTAGGTCATGGAACATCCCACCAGAGGGTGGCCACCTCACGGGGCTGGGCATCCTGCACGGTGAGTAGTGCGGCAGCGACCTCGGCATCCCGGTCCTCAGTCAGACACAGTCGGATGCGGGCGTAGCGGACTCGCTCAGCCTCGGGCATCGCCACGCGGGCACCCCAGGTCTCGTCCACCCAGACGTCGAGGTGTGCATCGAAGCCCAGGGACCGCACGATGGCGGCGAGATCCCCGCCGCGGGGGCGCGTGGGACGGTCGAGGTCCCAGAACTTTTTCCACAGCGGGTTCATGCTGCTCAGGGGATGAGTCATGGGCACCTCGATCACCACCCGGGCGCGCGCGTGCGCATTGAGTGCGATGAGGAAGGGAACGATGTCGGCCACGTTGTACGCGACGTGGTGGCACACCACGACGTCGGCACGCGGAACATCGTCGGCGATATCCGGCCAGTCGCCGAGGTACTCGTGATGCACAACGCCGCGCGACTGCGCGACTGCGGCGAATTCCTGGAGCATGTCGTGTTGGTGATCGACGCCGATGACCGTTCCTGCAGGCGGGATCAGCGCCATCGCCGCGCGGCCACCACCGCATCCCACGTCGAGCACACTGCCCCCCGGAGTAAGCGCTGCCCGCGCGATGCGGTGCGAAGGGGAGTCGGGAATCTCAGCGTCGACGGTGAACATTGCAACCGGATGGATCCACGGTGATTGACCGGCGTGATCGAGGATGTCCTGCGGGATGGCCCACGAAGCCAGATCGGCCTTCCACTGGTCGGCGAGTTGCTGCGTGGTGCCTTCCCCGCGTCCGGTCATGGCGCAACGTTACGGCGGATAGTCTTGTGAATCATGAGTGAGCCGACGCCCACCTCCGGCCATCCACTGAAATCCCTGATCGGTGGACCACGTGGGGCGATCGAGGGGATGCTGCCCCCGGTCATCTTCGTCGTCGTCTACATCGCCTTCT
>JBEIHR010000111.1:0-5892 GCA_040381195.1 Rubricoccaceae bacterium | reverse complement strand
GCGGTCTCGACTGTTCAGGACTTCACGGAAGGCGTGTTCCGCCCGATACTCCCGGACACCACGACCCCCGGGAAGAGTGTTCGCCGCGTCATCCTCTGCAGCGGCAAGGTCTACTACGACCTCGATGCCTACCGCGCCGAAAAGGGGATCGACGACGTCGCGTTGCTGCGCATGGAGCGGCTCTATCCGCTGCCCTTCCGTCTGCGCGAGGCCGTCGATGCCTACCCCGGCGCCGAGGTCCTCTGGGTCCAGGAGGAGCCGGCGAATCAGGGTGCGTGGTCGTTCATCGCGATCAATACGCCCTCGGTTCTTGGTCGCCCCATCACGTGCGTATCGAGACCGTCGTCGTCCTCTCCCGCCGCGGGGACCCACTCCCGCCACGAGCAGGAGCAGCACCTGATCATCGAGCAGGCCTTCGCATAGCGATGTACTTCACCGATCGAGGTATCGAAGAACTTGCCGACCGCCGCGGTGACGAGACCGTCGCGTTCTCCTGGCTCGCGGAACACATGCGCCAGTTCGTGGACGAAAACCCGGACTTCGAGATCGCGATCGAGCGCCTGGCGACCTGGCTGGCGCGACTCGATACTGCGGACGAGTAGGTCAGACCAGAGCGACGATCTTCCCCAGGACATCGCCGCGCTCCATAGCCGAAAAGCCCTCCGCGATCGACGTTAGCGGCAGTTCGGAGTCGATGGCAGGCCGCGCACCGGTGCTGCGCAACAGCTCGACCAACTCCACTAGGTCTTCCCGTGTGCCCATCGTGGATCCGACGATCGACAGTTGCAGGAAGAAGACGCGGTTGAGGTCCGCAGGTGGGTTTGGGCCCGATGTGGCCCCGGACACCACGATGGTCCCGCCCGGTCGAAGGGAGCGCAACGAGTGATCCCAGGTGGCCTCACCGACGGTCTCGATCACTGCATCGACTTTCTCCGGTAACCGCGACCCCGGTTCGAATGCGGCATCCGCTCCGAGGTCGAGGGCCCACGCACGCTTGCGCTCGGACCGAGAAGTCACCCAGACTCGCCGGCCGAGGGCACGGCCCAGAACGATGGCAGCGGAGGACACTCCTCCACCCGCACCCTGGACGAGCAGGGTGTCCCCCGGTCCGGTCTGAGACTTCCGCTCGATCATCCGATAGGCGGTAAGCCATGCGGTGGGCAGGCACGCGGCCTCGGCGAACGCGATCTCCTCCGGTTTGTCGACCAGGTTTCCCGCGGGAACGCGCACGATCTCCGCGAGAGTCCCCGGGTAGATCTCGCTGAGCAGACTCCGCCGTGAGTCGAGGGTCTCGTCCGCACGGGCACCAGGTTCACCGATGACCGCGTGCACGATCACCTCGCGACCATCGGCGGTCACTCCTGCAGCATCGGAACCCAGGATCATGGGTGTGCGATCGGCGGACAGTGCCTGTCCCCGCAGCGCCCAGATGTCGTGATGGTTCAGTGAGGCTGCCCGCACGTGGACGTCGACCCATTCCACGGGAGTGGCACCGGGTGCGACCTCGCCGACGCGGAGGCAGGCGAGCGGGTCATCGCGATTCACGCAGTCTGCGTAGGCGGCGAGCATGGTTCACCCTACGGTCAGCGTGGTGCACGTCGGTAGCGCCACCACAGCACGCCGAGGATCCCCTCCTCGGGGATGGCGCCGAAGGAGCGACTGTCGTCACTGGCATCCGCGTTGTCCCCCTCGAGCCACCACGCGCCCCCCTCGCGCCGCGCCACGCGTTTCACGACGATGAGATCCGGCCGTACCGGGTGACGGACGGCCACAACCTGGCCAATGCGAATCCGGCGGGTTGGGCGCACGATCCACCAGTCACCATTGCGCAGAGCGGGCTCCATCGAAGGGCCGATGATCCGGACCGTGGTCCACGAGCGCATCACCGCATCCTGCCCGGTTGTGAACTCACCGGGGCTCAGTAGGCTCGTAGGACACTCGTTCCCAGGAGGGTTTCCGATGTTCCGTGACCTGTTCGCTCCCACGCAGTCGGCGTACGCCCACTGCGATCTCCCCTGCGGTGTCTACGACCCCGCCCAGGCTCGTATCGAAGCCGAATCCGTCAAGGCCTGCATGACGAAGTACCACGCGTCCGATGATCCGGAGTTCAAGGCTCGCGCGGTCTCGATCAAGGAGCAGCGCTCCCAGTTGGTGAAGGACCACCTGTGGGTCTTGTGGACCGACTACTTCAAGCCACCGCACTTCGAGAAGTACCCGCAGCTCAACGACCTGTTCAACCAGGCTACGAAGCTCGCCGGAGCCGGTGGTACCAAGGGTTCCCTCGACCCGGCGGTGGCCGATGAGTTACTGGCCAAGATCGATGAGATCGCGGCCATCTTCGGGGAGACCCAGAAGGCCTAGTCCGTCTGCCAAGTCCCGCGGTACGCCGCGGGACTTCGCCATTTCCGCCTACGATTTGCCGATGACCACGTCATCGGTGCGCGCCGCCCGCCCGGCCGACGTGCCCGAGATCCTGGCGATGATCCGCGAATTGGCCGAGTACGAGCGCGAACCCGAGGCCGTCATCGCGACCGAGGAGTACCTCCGGGAGGCCCTCTTCTGCGATGAACCAGCCGTCTTCGCACTGATCGCCGAGACCGAGGGCTCCACGGTGGGGTTCGCCCTCTGGTTCCGCAACTTCTCGACCTGGTTGGGCCGACACGGTGTCTATCTCGAAGATCTGTATGTCCGTCCGGAGTTTCGGGGTCGCGGCCTCGGCAAGAGGCTTCTCGTCGAACTGGCCCGAATCTGCAACGAACGTGGGTACGGACGTCTCGAGTGGTGGGTCCTGGACTGGAACAAGCCGGCATGGGATTTTTACGAAAGCGTGGGGGCGATTCCGATGACGGAGTGGACGGTCCACCGGGTCACGGGGGATGCTCTCCGTACCCTGGCTGAGGAGGAATCATGAGTGGTACACGGATTGAATTCCCGGCTGATCCCTCCTGCATCCCCGAGATGCGCGCGCTCGCCGGTGCGATGTGTGCGCGATTCAACCTCACCGTCGACGCGATCGATGATGCCAAGCATGCTCTCGATGAGGCTCTCACGATCGCGATCGCTGTTGCGCAGCCTGAGTCGACGATCACCTGCACACTGAACGCGACCGCGCAGGGATTCGACGCTCGCGTGAGCGTTCCCCATGACGATGACAATGAGTCCACCGTGACGTCCGGCCTGGCGTGGCGAGTCCTCTGCGGGATGACGCACGAGACGAAGCTCCATCGCGAGGATGGGCGAACCACCGTCCACTTCGCGCTGAACGTGGACGCCTCGGTCACCTGAGAATTCGAGAACTCCATGGGGGAACGCGAGCACGCACTCTTCGTAGAGTTGAACGACGCCACGACCTCACCCGCACGCGCATCCGAGGTTCGTGACGAACTGATCGTCATGCATGAACCGCTCCTTCGGCATCTCTGCCGCCGATACACCCGTGCCGGGATCGACCGAGACGACATCCTCCAAGCGGGCACAGTGGGTCTCATCGCCGCGGTCGATGGATACGACCCGGACCATGGGGCAGCATTCACCTCGTATGCCGCACCCCACATCCTCGGCGAGGTGCGTCGCCATCTCCGCGATGAGACGTCGACCATTCGGGCCCCACGAAGCGTGCATGCGGCCCGCGCGTCTGTGCTCGAGGCGACGGAGGCACTCCACGCGACGCTGAACCGCTACCCCACGGTTGCGGAGTTGTCGGCCTTCACCGGGATCACGGAGGAACGCGTTCTGGAAGTGCTGGAACATCAGCATCCAGATTCCCTCGACGACCTCACGCCGGTCCGCGAGCCCCGGGTCGACGACGCGACGGATGTGGTGGACTACTGGCAGACAGTCGGGAGAGCGCTCGCCGACCTCCCCGAACGTGAACGGCAGATTCTCACCCTGCGCTATTTCGAGGAGATGAGCCAGTCCGCGGTGGCCGAGCAGCTCGGTATCTCACAGATGCACGTTTCGCGCCTGCAACGCACAGCGTTGGCGAAGTTGCGTGACTCGCTCGGCGACGCCTACATCGCCGCCTGATCGCCGTGGAGGGCATGCGTCACCGGCGGTAGGAGGCTCACGACGAGGGACACCATCGTGATCGCCACGATTACCCCTCCGGCCAGGGGCGCGGTCGATTGCAGCAGCGGGACCCCGACGACTAGTCCGAGTAACTGAGCCAGTACGAAGGGGCCGCGGACCCAGCGGCGGCAGTTCCACCACCCCCGTGCGACGACCACGAGGCCGGCGCCCAGGGCGACGAAGATCACCACCTGCATCCCGAACGCCGCCGGATTGGACACCTCCTCCGGCCCCGTGAGCCCCTCACCGATCACCGCAACGATGTCCACCACGGCGTACCCGAGGAGTGCAAGCCCCTCCACGACGGCCACCACGGCGAGCGCACGCGTCAGCATCCCCCGAGAGTAGGACTCCCCCGGTCGAGCGAACTAGCCTGGGAGACGTGCGCGGGGTCCTCATCGTCAATCCGCATGCCACCACGACCTCGCCGCTGACCACCGATGTCATCGTCCAGGCCGCATCACATGAGCTGGACCTCGAGGTCACTTTCACCACGCATCGGGGTCACGCGGTCAAGATCGCACGCGACGCCCGCAACCGACACCTCGATGTGGTGCTGACCCTGGGCGGTGATGGCCTGGTCAACGAGGTCGTCAACGGCCTGCTCGAGCCGGACGCGGAAGGGCCCGTGCCTCTCGTCGCACCCATCCCCGGCGGGAGTGCCAACGTCTTCGCCCGGGCGCTCGGAATCCCCACCGACCCCGTGGAGGCGACGGGGTTGATCCTGCGCGGTGTGCGCAATCGGCGTAGTCGAGGGATCGGTCTGGGGTTGGCGGGCATCGAACGCGCCTCAGGGAAGGAGGAGCGGTGGTTCGCGGTCAACGCCGGTATCGGCATCGACGCACAGATCATCGAATCGGTCGATCAACAGCGCATGCGCGGACGTTCGGCGACCCCGATGCGCTACCTCACCACGACGGTGCGCGAACTGCTCACCCGGATCGACCGGACCACACCGGCACTCGTTCTCACCCGGCCGGGGATGACCCCGGTACGGGAGGTGTTCATGTGCCTGGTGCAAAACACCGCCCCCTGGACCTACTTCGGACCCTGGCCGATCGACCCGAATCCCCTGGCTAGTTTCGAGACCGGCCTGGACATGTTCGCGATGAAGTCCCTCGGCCCGTGGACCACCGCCCGAGCCGCCCGTCGCATGGTCATGCGCACCCCCGGGGTGCTGCCGAGCACGGGTCTGCTGACCTGGCACGACGTAGCGGAGTTCGCGGTGGAGGCCTCCCGGGATGTCCCGATGCAGGTGGATGGGGAGAGCATCGGCCTGGTCACGGGGGTCCGATTCCTGGCCCGTCCGGAGGCCCTCCAGGTGGTCTGCTGACCGGTCCGTCCTGCGTCAGATGAATCGGGCAAATGGCCCAGATGTGATCAAAGTGACAAGATTCGCGCCGGTATCCGGTCGGTTGTGCTTGTGAATACCCCCACAACCTGCGACCCTTGGAGGGACCAACGTCGGATCGTGCGACTGACTTCCTCCGGGGATCACCGCGAGAGACCCTCCGGCCCCCCTCAGTGGGTCGCACGTGAACACGATCACAAGCGTCGGGGACCCCGTCGCGTCGCAGTATGGAGTGGAGAAGCATGGACTGGCGCCATGAGGCTGCCTGCCGTGACGAAGATCCGGAGTTGTTCTTCCCGATCGGCAACACCGGCCCGGCCCTCGTGCAGATCGAGGAGGCCAAGGCCGTGTGCCGACGCTGCCCGGTGGTCGACGAATGCCTCCGCTGGGCCCTCGAGACCGGCCAGGATTCCGGCGTGTGGGGTGGCCTCAGCGAGGACGAGCGTCGGGCACTCAAGCGTCGCAATGCGCGG
>JBEIHR010000110.1:0-5957 GCA_040381195.1 Rubricoccaceae bacterium | reverse complement strand
TCCCCACCCTCCGCTGCTCGGTAGGCGCTGACCACGTAACGCTGGATCGTGGAACCACCCGCGTCCAAGGGCGCACGCCAACTCACCGCGGCGAAGCCATTGCCCGCGGTGGCGACGACATCTCGCGGCGCCGTCGGAGCCCCCAGGCGACTCACCGTGACGAAACTCGAGGACGAACTATTCCCCGAGCTGGAGGTCGCGAACACCGAGACGTAGTACGTGGTGCCGTTATCGAGTCCAGAGACCGTGCATGCGAGACCCGTGGCAGTGCACGAACCGATCACGGCGGCGGAACTGGATGCCGAACCCCGCACCTGCGCCGTGTACGAGGTGACGCTGGACGCATCGGTAGCCGGGGCCTGCCACTCCACCGCGATCGTGCCGTCGCCTCGAGTGGCACTGACCGAACGTGGAGCAGTCGGACTTCCACCGGGCGTAGCGGAGATCCGACTCGACGACGTGCCGTCACCGGCGGTGTTCGTCGCATACACCGCGACGTAGTACGTGGTGCCGTTCGTGAGCGGTGTGATCTGGCAGGACGTGCTTGTCGTCTCACAAAAATCGACGACGGATCCGCCGGACTCCGCACTCCATGCCTGTGCGCGATACCCGGTGATGGCGCTCCCACCATTCGATGAGGGCGCACTCCAGCGAGCGGTGATGGCCCCATTGGAGACGGTGGTGCTCACGCTCTGCGGAGCCGACGGGACACCGGTGCTGGTGGTTCCGGTCACCCGTGCAGAGTCCGGGTTCGTGCCCGCGGGCGCTGCCACCTTCACGGTGAGCCAGTACTGGGTATTGGGACTCAGGCCTGTCACCGTGCATGGACTTGCGGATGACGTGCATGTTGCGACGGTCGAGCCATCCGTCGCGGCGCTGTAGGCGGTCACGGTGTACGAAGTCACGCCACTGACGTCGGTCCAACTCGCCGTGAGAGATGAGGACGTGGGGGAGCCGACTGCCAACCCCGTCGGGGGTGGGATAGCAAACGTGCGTGAAACGGGTGTGGACGCCACGCTCGTTCCATCAGTGTTCGTGGCTGTGACGGTCACGGAATAGCTGCCCGACCCCAGTGATGTGATGACGCATGCAGTCGATGACGTCGTGCACGTACCCGAAGGCGTCCCAGTCGCCGTCACCGTGTAACTCGTCACCGCCGGAGCCGCCGTCACCGCTGCCCACGACACCGTGATCGAAGTCGGTGTTGACGAAGTCGCGGTCACGTCGGTGGGCGCCGATGGCACGGCCGCCTCGGCCGGCGTCGAGAGCGCCAGGGGCAACGCACAGGCAGCGGCGATCGCGATAACCCGTCTCCGCCAGCTCACCGATGCCTCCCTGGCAGCGTCCCCAGTCCCCGTCACCCTAGGGGGGGCGCGTTTCACCCGCCAATTCCTCGCCTCCCTGTGACGGCAATGACCGTGGAACGGTTCCGTGCGCTCCGCTGCGTAGATTGACGCCGTGCGGATTGCAACCTGGAACGTCAACTCGGTCACCGCACGCCTCGACCGCGTTCTCGAGTGGTTGGAGTCGGCGCAACCCGATGTGGTCGCCCTCCAGGAACTGAAGTGCACCTCCGATGCATTTCCTTCCCTCCCGATCGAGGGCATGGGCTACCAGGCCGCGACGTTGGGCACCGGACGGTGGAACGGTGTCGCGATCCTGTCCCGCGTGGGGCTCGCCGACGTCACCCTGGGGTTGACTGGTCAACCCGAGTTCGAGGGGGAGATGGAGCCGCGCGCGATCGGAGCCACGTGCGGTGGCGTGCGCATCTGGAGTCTCTACGTACCCAATGGACGGGAGCCCGGGCACGCGCACTACGACTACAAACTCGCGTGGTTATCGGCGTTGAAACAGACCGCCGCCGCGGAATTGAGCGCGTACTCAGAAATGCCGTTTGCCTTGATCGGCGATTTCAACATCGCACCGCGCGATACCGACGTCTGGGATATCTCGTTGTTCGCCGACTCCACACACGTGACACCGGCCGAGCGCTCTGCTCTCGTCGACGTGGAGTCCGTGGGATTGCAGGAGGTGATGCCAAGCGCGTTGAAGGGTGAACCCTTCACGTTCTGGGACTACCGCAATGGCGCATTCCATCGCGGATGGGGCATGCGGATCGACCTGGTGCTAGCCAATGACTCCTTCCGCACCGCGGTGCGCGACGCATATGTGGACCGCGAGGCACGTAAGGGGAAGGGTGCCTCGGATCATGCTCCCGTGGTCGTCGACCTGGCGGACTGATGCCCGGTCAGGGACTCAGACGCGCCAGCTGCCCGAGGCTGCGTCGTAAGTGAAGGTGCGCGTGCACACGGGGCCGTTCGCCCACTGGGCCCAGGACGGCCCCCATCCGCCCTTATAACTGCTGCCCCAGTCCAGCCGTGACTCGTCGACGTCGGAGCACGAGCCGCTCCTCGGCATCGGGACCTGCTGGAGCTGCGCGGCGGGCACGAGCGCGGCCTGTGTCGACGAGTTGAGCACGTAGCGGAAGATCAGCGTGATGGACCCGGCGGTGCCCGCGAAACCCGCCGATCCGGCACCCGCCGCGGCTCCTGCTCCCCCCTGGCCGGCGGACGCCGTCGACGGTGCATACGTCGCCGAGCCGACGAGGAAGCTGGGATTGGCATATGACCCGCCGGCTCCGCCGCCCGGATGAGAGCCCGAGCCCCCCGTGGTTCCGCCACCACCGCCACCGCCATATCCACTGCCCCCGGACCCGGCCGCGCCTCCTTCCCCGACCCCGCCAGCTCCACCCGCGGACCAGTTCCCGCCTTGATACGCCGGTCCAGGCGCTCCGGACCCCGACGCACCTCCGATGCCGGCCGACCCACCCGAGCCACCGTTGGTGGAGCTGGTGCCCTGGTCGCCTCCGTCGCCACCAGCGGCTTCGCCGCCCTGACCCCCGCTGCCACCGACGCCCGCCGTCCCTTTATCGCCGTACCCGCCGCCGCCACCACCACCCGCAATCACGAGCAACGTCGCACCCTGCAGCAGCGATGAGTACTGACCACCGTCGCCACCGTTGAATCCCCCCGCGCCTCGCGCCCCCACGGTGACACTCAGTGAACCGCCAGGGCCGATGGTCAGCGTTGCGTTCACCTCGGCGCCATCACCGCCGGATCCGCCGGGGAAGATGCCCCCGAAACCGGCACCGACACTGCCTCCTCCACCACCACCACCACCGATAACAACCACCTCGACCCGGTTCGCTCCCACCGGGATCGTGATGGTCTCGCTGCCTGCTGTGGCACAGGTGATGAGTTGGTCCAATGTGGGCGTCGTCGTGGTGCGTGCCGCGGCCGCCTGGGCCGGGCCCGCCAGGACGAGGCTGCCCGTGATGCCGGCCACGGCGGCGCCGGCAGCAATGGATGTCGCGCGGCGGGTCACGGGCACGGCCTGATGCTAGTTGCAATAGCAACGCGTGGGCGCAGGCTCACGCGGCAGCGCCTAGGGTGACGACGTGACGCTCACCGTCCGTGCGATCAACGCCGATCAGCATGCGGCGTGGGTCGCAAGCCAACCATCGGTGTCGTTCCTGCAGGTGCCCGAGTGGGGCTGGGTCAAGGTGGGGTGGCGACCGCAGTCCGTGGGCTGGTTCGACGGTGACACCCTCGTCGCGGCGGCTTTGGTGCTCTACCGAGCGATTCCCCGCGTCCGGCGTCGATCCCTCGCCTACATTCCCGAAGGGCCGCCCCTCGACTGGCTGGGTTCGGAGTATCCGCGTTTCACGCTGGCCGACTGGATCCCGCCCCTCGTTCGGCACTGCCGGGACTCCGGTGCGTTCCAGGTGAAGATGGGTCCACCCGTCGCCCTGCGCCGGTGGGACGACGAAACCGTGAAGACCGCGCTCGCGGATGCTGCGCAGGCACGGTGGCCACGCAGTCTCGGCGAGGTGCTCGCGACATGGCATTCCGGTGCCGGGATGCGTGTGGTCGAACACCTGCGCAGCCACCGGTGGCATCAGGAGCCGTCGACCGGGGCCGGATTCGGCGATGTCCAACCGCGCTACGTCTTCCAACTCCCGCTTGCTGGTCGCGGGTTGGATGACGTGTGGGCGGACTTCAACCAGCAGTGGCGCCGCAACATCCGTAAGGCCGAGAAGGCCGACGTCGTCGTGTCCCTGGGAACCCGCGAGGATCTGGCGGCCTTCCACACCGTCTACACCGAGACCGCCCACCGGGATCGCTTCACACCACGCGGACTTGAGTACTTCCAACGACTCTGGGATGCCTTCCACGATCCGGCACGCACCTACTCGGAGTTGACCCTGCACTGCGCACGCATCGAGGACCGTCTCGTCGCCGCATCCCTGATGATCCGCATAGGTGATCACGCGTGGTACACGTACGGCGCATCCACGGGCGCGGACCGCGAGGCCCGGCCGTCGAATGCACTCCAGTGGCACATGATCACCCACGCGCACGCGGCCGGGTGCTCCGTCTACGACATGCGCGGGATCTCCGACACCCTCGACCCGCAGAACCACCTCATCGGTCTGGTGCAGTTCAAGGTGGGCAGCGGCGGGTACGCCCAGGAATACGCCGGGGAGTGGGATCACGCGGTGCGCCCGGGGTGGGCACGCGCCTACGAGATCTACCGGAAGCGGCGCGGTTGACAACCGTGGTGCGCGCGAGGGGATAGAAACAGGTCATGTCCTTCACCCTGCGCATCGACGCACCCCGCTGGCGCTTGCATACCCAGCAGGTGTGGGCCGCGCTGCGCACCTCGAGTGGGGGCGTGCCGGTTCCGGTGATCAAGGGAAGCGGCTACGGACTCGGGATGTCTGTGCTGGCACGCGAGGCCACGCACCTCCAGGCCGACACGATCGCCATCGGCACAGTGTTCGAAGTCGACGCCGTGGTGGATACGTGCGCGGCCGACGTCATCGTCCTGGAACCCTTCGAACCCCGGGATGCGGTGGCCGCACGGCAGTGGTGGCGGGTCGGTGAGCAGGCACACGCTGGTCGCGTGATCCGCACCGTCGCCTCGCCGGATGCACTGCAGACGCTGTGTGCGGGACCCGGGTCCGTCCGGGTGATCCTCGAGGTCACCTCGTCCATGCACCGCTTCGGCATGAGCGAGGCCGATCTGCTGGCCGTCCTGCACAATCCCGAGATTCGCTCGGCCATGCAGCGAGGACGGGTTGTGGTGGAGGGAATCTCGATCCACCTGCCCATGGCGCAACCGGCCGACGACATTCCCCCGCGCGGTGTGCTCGCCGGGTCGGCGAAGGCACGCGAGGTGATGCGTTGGGCCGGTCTCTGGCAGGCCGAGACCGCCGTGTGGTCGGGCTACAACTCCCCCGCCACGACCGTGTGGGCGTCGCACCTCGAGGACACGGACTGCTCGCTCATCGCATCGTCGCTCGACGAGGCAACCCTGCGCGTGCGCACCGGCACACGGCTGTGGCTCGGGGACCGCGGGGCGATGCGTGCATCCGGCACCGTCCTCGCCGTGCACCCGCTCCCCGAAGGCACCCACGTCGGTTATCGCCAACGCGTAGGCCCGAAGAACGCGACACTCGTGGTCGTCTCGGGTGGCACCGCGCATGGCATCGGACTCAGCGCACCCTCACCCGCCGCGACACTGCGGCAGCGCGTGCGCACCGCAGGTATCGGGGCCCTCGATGCCGCAGGCCGCGCACTGTCACCCTTCCGCTGGCAGGGCAAGCAGCGGTGGTTCGCCGAACCCCCACACCAGCACCATTCGATGATCTGGTTACCGCCCGAGTGCGTACTCCCGCAGATCGGTGATCAACTCGAGGCGGAGGTCCGTTTCACCACGTCCACCTTCGACGAGGTGGAACTGTCGACCTGAGTCGGCGCATAGAGGTCGCGGATGATCAGGATCGCGTACCAGACGGTGACCCCGACATGCACGAACGTGGCGAGTGCGTACCAGCCACCATCGAGACCCTTCGCACCGTCGACCCCGTAGGCCGCGAGCAACCACCAGATCGC
>JBEIHR010000109.1:0-6023 GCA_040381195.1 Rubricoccaceae bacterium | reverse complement strand
TGCCGTCCATCGAGATGCGCCCGATCCGTGCGCCACCCCGCTCGGTGAACCACATCGCACCGTCCGGCCCCGCCGCGATCCCTGTCGGCACCGAGCCAGGTGATGGCAGGGGAAACTCCGTAATTTTGCCGTCCATCGAGATGCGACCGATCCGGTTGCCCGCTGACTGCGTGAACCACATCGCACCGTCCGGCCCCGCCGCGATCCCCGCGGGGAAGGAGCCACCGGTGGGCACGGCGTACTCAGTGATCCGGCCCTTCATCGTGATGCGACCGATCGCGTTGGCCTCGTTCTCCGTGAACCACATCGCGCCATCCGGGCCCGCCGCAATCTCGAGCGGGACGGCGCCAGGGGTGGGCACCTCGAACTCGCTCACCGTGCCTTGCGCATCGATGCGCCCGATCATGTTCTCCGAGGATGACTGGGTGAACCACATCGCACCGTCCGGCCCGGCCGCGATCCCCGTGGGCGCCGATGCGGGGGTCGGGATCGAGAAGGTCGAGATCCCACCCGCACGGGAGATGCGGCCGATGCTGTTGCCCGAGTAGGCGGTGAACCACATGGCGCCGTCGGGGCTAGAAGCAAGGGATCGCAGGCTCGCACCGGATCGGGGAAGGTTGAACTCCGTCACTGACCCCGTTCGAGTGATGCGGCCGATCTGGCCGGTGCCGTACTGCGTGAACCAGAGGGCGCCATCGGAGCCCGCGGCGATTCCTGAGGGCACGCCCGAATCGCCTGGCAGCTCAAACTCACTAAAGGTGCCGGTGGGCGAGAACCGTCCGATGCTGTCGCCTGTGCGGTGCGTGAACCACACGTTTCCATCACGGGCGACGAAGATGCCCAGTGGGCCGACATCCCGGCTCGGCACCGGGTACTCCGTGATCTTGCCGGCAGCATCGAGCCTGCCGAGCTTGTTTGCGACCCGCTCGGTGAACCAGATAGCTCCGTCTGGCGCCACGGCAATGCCGATCGGGTGCGCGTCAGGGGTCGGCAACGGGAACTCCGTGATCTGACCCGAGGTCGTGATGCGACCGATCGCATTCCCGACATACTGCGTGAACCACAACGCGCCGTCAGTCCCGGTGACGATCTCGTGCGGGACGGAGCCCGCCAACGGAAGGGGAAATTCCGTGATGACGCCCTCAACCGTGATCCGACCAATCTTGTTGCCCGCCGACTGCGTGAACCACATGGCCCCATCAGGCCCCGCGGTGATGCCCACGGGGCTCGATCCCGGCGTCGGTATTGCAAACTCGGTGACGACCCCGTCCATGGTGATGCGACCGATCCGACCCGCCGAGTAGATCGTGAACCACATGGCACCATCCGGGCCAGCGGCGATATCCCAGGGCGCCGAGCCCGACGAGAGGATCGGATACTCCGTCACCGTGCCATCGGCGGTGATGCGACCGACCTCTCCAGTCGCCTTCTGCGTGAACCACATGGCACCGTCAGGCCCGAGCGCGATGCTGGACGGGGCGGAACTGCCCCTCACCTCCTCGAATGTGGTGAAGACGCCGGCCGGCTCAGCATGGGCGGTCGGGGGCACGAGCGCGAGGAATGCGACGGTTGCAACGATCGCAGCGATAAGTCGGCGCGTGACCGGCATGGATCCTCCGAAGGAGTGTCGGGTGCCGCCAGACGCTTCACGCCGGCATCACATTATTGCAGGAATGCATGTCCTCGGCAGAAATGCGTCGATACCTCGAGCATCTCGCCCGCACAAGTTTCGCATCACTGGTCAGGGAGTCGCAGGGTCCGGGCTCGGTGCCACGAGAACCTCGAAGACAAGCGTCGGAACCTGGGCCTTTCCTGTGGGAAACGACTCCCAGACTGTTACGCGAGCAGCGCCCTCGCCAACGGCCACCAGGCCCGCAGCTCCCCGGCCGTCACCTGGCTGAACCGGATACACGATGGCCGTGTCATCCGATTCGATGTAGACCGCATCCATGGGTACGCCGAGATCCCCAAGGATCACGGACTGACCGAAGGTGAGTTCGATGACCGATCCGTCATCCTCTTCGCTAACGACGACAGCAGGAATGTCCTGCTGTTGAGTTGTGGTGCCTACCTGCTGCGCGAGCGGATCCGAACACGCGGCCAGCATGAGAACGGCAGCGGTGAGAGCGGCCCAACTAGCCACCCGCATTCGGTGGCCTTCCCGGTGGGTCGTTGAGCCGGAGTTCCCGGAGATGCTCCTGCCACGCGATGGCGTCAGGGTCCTTCAACTCCTGCACCGTCATGTCATCTTCTTTCTGGTATCGCTCGATGCGCTTCTTGTAGCGGTCGGTGAACCACTTGGTGAGATTGCCGTGTTTGCGATAGTGGTTCCACACCACCACGGCGAATACCCCGATGAGCGGCCATTGGAAGGTGTAGACGAGGGAACGATCCACGCCTTCGCCTGCCCTTCGAGCTTGCACGATTGTCGCGAACGTGCAGAGGGCGAGCACCAGGACGAGAGGGATGTGGAGCTGCCACAAGTCCTTAAACTTGCTGCGATTCTCCTCGCTCATACCGGAACATCCTCCACGACGGGTGACGTGTGCGTGACCCGAGTGGACCGAATGGACATCGCCACAAGGACGAGGATTCCCTCCGCGAGCAGAACTACGGCCCACGTGCCAAACGAAGATTCGATCGGTGTTCCGCGTAGAGACCACCAGATCAGCAGCGGCCACCCGACCATGAGAATGATGATCGCCGTGATGCTTCTCAAGCGCGCAGCGATCGAGATCGCGCACCAGCCCGCACCGGTGATGACCACGCAGCCCAGCAGGGTCAGGAGGCTGAGTCCCGGCATCGCCAGGGCCGCAACAGCGGTCAGCGCCAGGGCGCCCACCGCAATGGCCTCGGGATAGGCCGGCAGGGACCGCGTGAAACGCGTTGCTCGTTCGCCGAGCCACACCACGGCCCACACCGGGAGTGCCACTCCGAGGAGAACGAGAACCCCGGGGACCACCACATCACCCGGGACGTCGCCGGGAGGTGCCGTGCGACTCAGCGTGACAGCGAGACCGATCGCCACGGACATCCACGCCACCTCGAACCCGATCAGGCGCAGGAAGTAGGCGGCGGAATCCGGTGGGGCCGAGCCTGCAGCCAGTGCGCGCAGTACCTGGCGATGCTTCCACCCGAACCCGATCAGGATGATGAGCACGAGTGACTTCGCGAGGACGATCGCGCCGTACTGGCTTGTGACCAACTCGGCGAGTGAGTCCATACGCAGCGAAGCGCTGAGCAGGCCCGTCTCCGCGAGAATGACCACGCAGACCAATGCACAAGCGCTGAATCTCCGGATGGCAAGGTCGGCCTTGCCGGGATCCACGCTGGCGAGAGCAGCGAGAGCCACGACACCGCCGACCCACATTCCCACCGTGACGAGGTGGAGCCCCAGGCTCACGATGGCCGAGGTGTGGCCACCGGACATAGCCGAGTGGCCAGAGAACCCGGGCATGAATGCGGCACTCGCAGCGAGCAGTCCGACGATCACAAGGGGAATCCGCCCCCGCGTGGTCCACGTCAGCAGGGCCACAGCACCGACGAGCGCGAGTTGGATCACGATCACTTGACCCAGCGTCGTCTGGGAGAGGAGTGACGCCACGATCGTGGGATCGAGGGAACCTGTCAGCGGAAGCGCGAGAACTTCCGACACCGTCAGGGGGATCTGCAAGACAAGGAGAAACCACCATGCCCCCGCGAAGAGGCTCGCCAACTGCAACATCCGCGGCGAGGGAGTGCTCACAAGCAATCCCCCGACCAACAGGAAGCCCAGCGTCAGCGCCATCGCGAGGTCACGAAGGAAGAGGTCGAGTGGAAGCGCCCATAGGGTCGCTATCGGGGCCTGCGGCAGGCCCGGAATATCAGCCGGCTTGAGCGCGTCTAGCGTGGCGAGAACGATGAGCATCACCGGGATCCCCGCCCAGATGCCCAGGGCGACCTTCGGGCTCATCAAGGACTGGGCGAAGGTGATGCCGATGGAGTCGCGGAGGGGGACGGAGACCCACTCGGCGAGGGGGACGCTGCTGGGCTCGGCTGCGACGTGCGAGGCTCGAACCCGCCGAAACGCGTCGGATTGTCATTGGGACTCACCTTCATCGTGGACGTGACGAAGGCACCCAGGATGAAGGCGATTGCGATCCAGGTGATCCAAATGGACACGAACTGCGATTGCCACGGATTGCTGCGGGAGATGAGTCCCATGCGCACCCGGTTGGTGATCCCGAGCAGCAGGAAGATCACGATCAGCAGGTGCACGATGTTGCCACTGAGAAGGATCAGCACGGCGGACGCGTACGTGCCGTTGGCGGCGCTGAAGGGAAGTGTCGAGATCTGCCACCACTGGGCGACGAGGGTGGCGATGGCCACCGTGATCGCGGCTGCACCTACGGCGGAGGCGACGGTCTGGTCACCACGCCGTATGAGCCGATAGGACCACCAGGTCAGCGCGCACGTCACGATCACGGCGAACGTGATGACCCAGAATGGCCAATCGGCGGCGAAGGACGTTCCGGTAGCCGAGGGGGCGGGCCCGTTACTCATGAAGGCGGTGAACTGCGAGCCCGGCGGGGCCCACCCGTTATTGACGTTCAGGGCCCAGAGGTATGCGTAACTGATGATCAGGGCGACCGTGCCCATGAAATCGATCACGATGAGGAGGTAGATCCCCAGTCGGTTGCGGGAGGCGACGACGCCGACGGGCTCCCCCGTCGTCGGGGAAACCGGAGCGGGGTTCACGGTGTCACTCACGACACACCCGCCTTGTCCGACGAGGCCTTCTGCGGCGTCGCGTAGGGATCGGGAACTCCGTAGTTGTAGGGCCGCTCGGTCACGACCGGTAGGACCGTGAAGTTCTCCAGGGGCACAGGTGTGGGGGTCTGCCACTCAAGGGACTTCGACGCCCACGGGTTTCCGCTCGCAACCTTGCCGTTGCGCCAGGAGTAGATGATCGCGGCGAGGAAGATCAACATGCCGATTCCGATGGTGTACGCACCGATGGTGGACAGCCAGTTCGAAATGTTGAACAGATTGTCGAACTGCAGCACGCGGCGCGGTTGGCCCTGCAGACCCGCGACGAACATCGACCCGAAGGTCAATTGGAATCCCGCAAATGCGGTCCACAGACCGATGGATCCCATGCGCTCGTCGAGAATGTGCCCGGTCATCTTCGGGAAGTAGAAGGCGATTCCCGCCATCGCACCGAAGAGGCCAGCACCCATGAGCATGTAGTGGAAGTGCGCCACCACAAACATGCTTCCGTGGAAGTACTGGTCTGCCGGAACGTCGGAGAGGTAGATGCCGGTCACACCACCGATCATCTTGTTGAAGATCACCGCGTAGACCGCCATAAGCGGTAGACGCGTCCATGCGGTTCCACGCCAGAGGGTTCCGATCGCGACGAGGACGAGGAATCCCACGGGGATCGAGATCATCTCGGTGGAGAGCATGAACGGATAGTTTGCGAACGGAGCCCAGCCGGTCATGTACATGTGGTGGGCCCACACCAGACCGCTCATGATCATCACGCCCACCACGCCGGCGATTGCGAAGCCCATAGCGAATAGCGGTTTTCGCATGAAGACGGGGATCAGCTCGAGGCAGACCGCGATCGATGGAAGGAGGATGACGTACACCTCGGGGTGTCCGAGCAACCAGAAGAGGTTCTCGTAAAGCCAGACACTTCCGCCTTGCACGGGATTGAAAAACGAGGTTTCGAAGACTCGATCGGACAGCGCCAAGATCTGCGAGTACTGATAGAAGGGAAAGGCGGAGAGGCCCATCAACGCGGCACCGAAGATACCGTAGACGAGGACGGGTGTACGCGCCCAGGTCATCCCCTTCGCGCGCATCCGCAGGATCGTCGTCATCAAGTTCACGGACGCGATGCCTGTCGACAGTGCGAAGACGATGATCGTCATCTGGTAACCGATCATCCCGGGCGGGGACTGGCTCGCCAGCGGCTGATACACCGACCAGCCGTCGCGGATTCCACCCGCGAACATCGAGGCCACCAGGCACGGAAC
>JBEIHR010000108.1:0-6102 GCA_040381195.1 Rubricoccaceae bacterium | reverse complement strand
CGCGCAGACACTCGTCGATGACGACTGGCTACCCGACGCGATCCTGGGTGTTGTGCGCGCTGGCCTCTTCGTCGTGGCCGGTATCGCCTATGCGCTGGATATCAAGGATGTGCGCCATGTGAACGTCGAGTTCTACACCGACGCCGGTGAGACCTTGCCGGAGCCAATCCTTATCGGTCAGGAGCCGTATCTGGCCGATCTCTCAGGCAAGCGGGTGCTCGTCGCCGACGATGTGGCGGATACAGGTGCCACGCTGCACTTCGTTCGACAGCTCCTTCCCGCCGGTGCGGATGTGCGCGTTGCGGTGCTCTATTCAAAACCGGCTACGACCTACAAGCCTGAGCTTGCGTGGCGGAGTACGGACAGATGGATCAGGTTCCCATGGATTCAGGTACCACCCCTGCGAGTGGAGTCGGCGGGCCGCTCGTCAGTGTGATCAGGGAGCGGGGGCTAGGTCGAAGGCATGGCTGATGGCCGCAGCCAGTTGACGTTCCTGTTCCGGAGTAATGAATCCGATCGGACGGCCCAGATCGCTTCGTGAAATCGTGGTGATGTTGTCGCAGTTGATGACGCTGTTGGCCTCGATTCCGTTCAGCGGCCCTACGGCAACCTCGGTATCGATCCCGCGTATGCGGCTCGTGATCGGAGCAACGGTGACGCTCGTCAGGACAGGAACGAGGCGTTCGCGAGTGAGCAGGACAACGGGACGGGTCTTCTCCATTCGTGCCAGATAGATGGGTCGCATCAATCGATCGCCGGCCTGTTGTGCGCAACCCACTCATGCATGGCATCGAACTCGTCATCCGGCGGAAGTGATGCAAGCAGTTCGGCCTCACGGGCATAGAGGTACTGGCGAAGCTCCCTGCGGAGAGCGGCCTCGACCACCGAAGCTCGACTGGGTGCCTTCCCGGAGGCCACGAGGGCATCGAGCTCTTCGACGACCCGGTCGGGCAGGCGGACAGCGATTTGAACGGACATGCATCAAGCATACCGTAATGGGATGCATTATGGGATGCACCTCAGACGTAGGTTGCAAGTGCCTCCCGGCAGAGCGCGTGGTCCTCGAGTTGAGTAAGACCCGAGACCACGAGCACACCGCGGAAGGTCAAGGTCGAGTCCCGTAGGCAGACCGCACCCCCGGCTGGCGCCCAGTAGTCGGCCGTCCCGCCGTGCGTGACGTGGAAGTCCTTGCCGTTGGCTTCGTGTTCGGCGCGCACCAGCAGAGTGGATTGATGGAAGGTCTCGGAGACACGGATCTTCTTCATCATCCAGTCGTCGTTGAGCGGGGCGCTCCCATCGAGGGCCACCTGGAACACCGTCCGTCCACCGAGGCGCACGGCGATGGCGATCGGGTGTCCTGCGTCCTCGCCGAGTTGTTGCGCACGGGCGCCGATCGATCGAGCCAACGCGAGGGTGACGTCACCGCGCAGGGGAACGGTCTCCTCGTGGCGTAGTGCCTCGAGATCGATCACGTCGGCCGCACCGACTCCAGGAGGAGTGTGGCCACGTCCTGAACCACTACCTCCGAGGCTTGGCCCTCCTGCTGGCGAGCGGTCACCGCGTCGTGGAGCATCACCGAGCAGAACGGGCACGCCACGGCGATGGTTCCTGCCCCGGTGGCGATCGCCTCATCCGCGCGGTTCACGTTCACCTTGGTACCGAGCTTCTCCTCCATCCACATGCGCGCACCACCGGCGCCGCAGCAGAAGGACTTCTCGCCGTGTCTGGGCATCTCCACCCGGGTGGTGGTGCTGACGTCGATGAGTTCGCGCGGTGGCGCGTAGACGTTGTTGTGGCGGCCGAGGTAGCAGGGATCGTGGTAGGTGACCGAGGTCGAGGCTTCTTTGACTGGCGTCAGGCGTCCTTCACTCACCAGTTGGTTGAGCAACTGCGTGTGGTGCACGACCTCGTAGTGACCTCCGTTCTGCGGATACTCGCGGCCCAGCGTGTTGAGGCAGTGGGGGCAGGTCACAACGATCTTGGTCGCCTTGATCTCGTTGAGCATCTCGACGTTCTGCATCGCCTGCATCTGGAAGAGGAACTCGTTGCCCGCGCGCCGCGCCGGATCACCCGTGCAGGTCTCGTTCTCACCGAGCACCATGAAGTTCACACCGGCGGTGTGCAGGAGTTCAGCGACGGCCTTGGTGGTGCGCTTCGCACGATCCTCAAGCGCCCCCGCGCAGCCCACCCAGAAGAGGTACTCGACGTCGGCGGGGATCTGCTCCTCACCCTCCATGCCGAAGACCCGGACGGGGAAGTCGACCTCCTCGATCCATGCATTGCGGGCAGACGCGTTCATGCCCCAGGGATTGCCCTTACTCTCGACGTTCTTGAACAGACCATTGAGCTCGCTCGGGAACTCGGTGGCCACCATCACCTGGTGACGACGCATGTCGACGATGTGGTCGATGTGCTCGATGTCAACGGGGCACTGGTTCACGCAGGCACCGCAGGTGGTGCACGACCACAGGACATCGTCGGCGATGATCGGGAGTTCCGGCCCCATGGCACGGTGTCCGTCGAAGGTGTAGCCGTCGTCGGCGGCGCGCTCGGTTCCCTCGCGTGATCCGATGAACGGCGTGTTCACCAGTTCCTGGACACCTGCCGGCAGTTGCTCGAGTGCCTTCTCGTCGATATCTCCTTGCGGAAGATCGTTCCCCGCGGTTTTCATCAGGTACGGCGCCGTGCCGTACATCTGGTCGCGTAGATCGAGGATCAGAAGTTTCGGACTCAGCGGCTTCTCGGTGTTCCACGCCGGACATTGCGACTGGCAGCGACCGCACTCGGTGCAGGCCATGAAATCGAGGTAGTTCTTCCAGGTGAAGTCCTGGATCTGGCCTTTGCCGAAACGCGCGTCGTCGGGCGGGTCCTCGAAGTTGACGGGCTTTCCGTCGTGGTAGATCGGCAGCAGCGGACCGAGGGCATTGGGGCGCCGTGAGGTGTAGACGTTGATGGGCGAGCTGAAGATGTGCAGGTGCTTGCTGTGCAGCACGATGAGGAGGAACACCAGAATCACCGTGACGTGCGCCCAGATGAACACCGTCTCGATCCACAGGTTCGTGTCTTTGCCGAAGGGCTCGAGGACCACACCGAACCACTGCGACGCGAACGCGCCATCCATCTTCCACTCGTGATCGGGGTTCCCTGCGATCGTGTTCATCTTGGCACCGCGGTAAGTGAGCAGGGTGAAGACGACGAGGAAGATCATGATCAGCACCAGCCACGCACCGGTGGTGTGCGAACCGAAGAAGCGTGACGCTCTGCCCTGCTTCGCCGGGTTGTTGGTGAAGCGGATGATCGCGAACATCACGATTCCGATGAAGACGAGGACCGCGAACAGGTCCTCCATGAATCGGATGATCGCCCAGTTACCGATGATCGGGAACGCGAAGTACTCGATAACGAGTTCGCCGAACGCCTCGACCACGGTGATGCCGAGGATGACGAAGCCCCAGAACGCGAATAAGTGGGCCAGGCCCGGGATGGTCCACTTCAGCAACTTCTTCTGACCGAATACCTCGGTGGCCTCGGCCTCGATGCGCTTCGGGGCGTCGGTGGTGCGGCCTACGGCCGGCTGGCCGGACTTCGCGAGGGAGTAGAGGAACCAGCCCCGCTTGAGGGCGAAGGCCAGCAGCACCACGGTGATGGCGATGCCCAGGAGCGCCCGGATCGCCATGTGCTCCACAGGCCGACGCTAACGCTCCCCGGGAACCCTCCTCGACAGGCCTGCCCGGGGCGCCCTCGGGAGCACCGGGGCTATGTCCGAAATATCCGTTTCTCCGATCCAGCCCCGATGGGACCCATGCTATGAGCGATCTAGACTCAAGGGATATGAGTCACAAGTTGCAATTTGTTTGACATTCGTACATACTTGAGGACCAGACTTCCGGGGGAGGCCCCCGGCGTAGATAGAAGGAGTACGACACATGGCCCGTGCAGTGGGTATCGACCTGGGAACCACCAACTCCGTGGTCTCGGTCCTCGAGGGCGGCGAACCCGTCGTCATTGCAAATGCGGAAGGCTCCCGGACCACCCCGTCCGTCGTGGCCTTCGCCAAGAACGGCGAGGTGCTGGTCGGCGAGGTCGCCAAGCGCCAGGCCGTCACGAACGTCGACCGGACGATCCGCTCGGTCAAGCGCCATATGGGCACCAACTGGACCATCGAGATCGACGGCAAGAAGTACACCGCGCAGGAGATCAGCGCGCGCACGCTCATGAAGCTCAAGCGCGACGCGGAGGCGTACCTGGGTGAGAACGTCACGGACGCGGTCATCACCGTGCCCGCCTACTTCTCCGACGCCCAGCGCCAGGCCACCAAGGAGGCCGGTGAGATCGCGGGCCTCAACGTCCTGCGCATCATCAACGAGCCGACATCCGCCGCCCTCGCCTACGGGCTCGACAAGGGCGACAAGGAGCAGACCATCCTGGTGTTCGACCTCGGTGGTGGCACGTTCGACGTCTCGCTGCTCGAGATCGGCGACGGCGTCGTGGAGGTCAAGGCCACAAGTGGTGACAACAACCTCGGTGGTGACGACTGGGACAACGCCGTCGTCGACTGGATGGTGACCACGTTCAAGAATGCACACGGTGTCGACCTGTCCAAGGACAAGATGGCGATGCAGCGTCTACGCGAGGCAGCGGAGAAGGCGAAGATCGAACTCTCATCCTCAACGCAGACCTCCATCAATCTGCCGTACATCACCGCGAGTGCCGATGGGCCGCTGCATCTGGAGGAGACCCTGAGCCGTGCTCAGTTCGAGTCCATGACCGCGGACCTGCTCAACCGCACCAAGGCACCCGTGCAGTCCGTCCTGAAGGACGCGGGCATCACCGTCGACAAGATCGATCAGGTTGTCCTCGTCGGTGGCTCCACCCGCATGCCGGCTGTCGCCGAGCTCGTCAAGAAGGAGACCGGCAAGGAAGCCAACAAGGGTGTGAACCCGGATGAGGTCGTGGCCATCGGCGCTGCTCTGCAGGCCGGTGTGCTCAAGGGTGAGGTCAAGGACGTGCTCCTGCTCGACGTCACCCCGCTGTCCCTCGGTATCGAGACCAAGGGTGGCGTGATGACCAAGCTCATCGAGCGCAACACCACCATCCCGACCAAGCGGTCGGAGATCTTCACCACGGCGGAGGACAACCAGCCGTCGGTGCTGATCCAGGTGTATCAGGGCGAGCGCGAGATGGCCGCCTACAACAAGCAACTCGGCACCTTCGAGCTCACCGGTCTCCCGCCGGCACCTCGCGGTATCCCGCAGGTCGAGGTCACCTTCGATATCGACGCGAACGGCATCGTGCATGTGTCCGCAAAGGACATGGCCACGGGCAAGGAGCAGTCGATGACGATCTCGGGCGGCAGTGCGCTGTCCAAGGAGGACATCGATCGCATGATGCGCGACGCCGAGCAGCATGCCGAGGAGGACAAGCAGCGCCGCGAGGAGGCGGAGGTTCGCAACAACGCGGAAGCTCTCGTCTACCAGACGGAGAAGTTCCTCGCCGACAACGCAGACAAGGTTCCTGCGGATGCCAAGGCCAACGTCGAGGAGCCATTGAACGAACTCAAGAAGGCGATCGAGGCCAACGACCTCCCCGGGATGCGCACGGCCACCGACAAGGTCGCCGCCGCGAGCCAGGCGCTCGGTGCTGCGATGTACACCACGTCGCAGCAGGAGGGCACCGCTGGTGCCGCAGGCGCCGCGGATGCGGCAGCGGACACCGCTGAGGACGATGTCGTCGACGCCGAGATCGTGGATGAGGACGAGTCGAAGTGAGCCAACACCCCGACGAGGAATTCGAGTCGGAGGGCGTGCGCATCAGCGACAAGCGTCGCATCGACCCGGACACATTCGAGGTTCGTGAGGTTCGCCAACCGGAGACCCCGGTTGGCGAACCTGCACCCGCCGAGGATGCCAAGGTCGCGGAACTGACCGCGGACCTGCAGCGCATCACCGCCGAGTACGCGAACTACCGCAAGCGCGTCGAGCGTGACCGTGAGTCCGTGCGCGAGCACGCGATCGCTTCCGCGATCGGCGAACTCCTGCCGGTTCTGGACGACGTTCAGCGTGCGCGAGAGCACGGCGAGCTCGACGGTGCCTTCAAGGCGGT
>JBEIHR010000107.1:0-6118 GCA_040381195.1 Rubricoccaceae bacterium | reverse complement strand
GGTCGGCTGGAAGGGCCTCACGCGCGGGTTCGTGGCGTTGTCGAAGGATCGTTTGCTTCTCACGATCACACTGGGTGTTCTCGTCCTCGCGGCGATCTATCTCCCAACGGAAGCCATCGTGCTCCCCACGTACTTCGAGGGTCGGGATGAGCCGGGTTCCCTCGGCTTGGTTATCGCCGCACTCTCTGCGGGAGCGATGATCGGCGCATTCCTGTACGGGTGGATAAGTTCCCGTATGTCCACTAAGCGCCTGCTGCAGCTCATCATGATCGGCACGGCGGTGAGCATCCTGCCCATGGCCTTCCTTCCGCCGCTTCCCATTCTCCTCGCTGCGGGATTCCTACTCGGGTTCTTCTGGGGTCCGTTCAATCCGTTGATGACGACGCTCGTTCAAGATCGTGTTCCTGCAGACGAGCAAGGCCGAGTGTTCGGTGTGCAACTGTCGGTGTTCTACGCGGCGCCGCCGCTGGGCATGGTCATCGTCGGGTACACCGTGGAGACGTGGGGTGTGGCCACCACCTACCTGGTGCTCGCGGGGACCTTGGCCATCACGTCGATCGCAGTGCTCTTCGCCCGTTCAGTTCGCCAACTCCCCGCCCGTTGACGCCACGCAGTATGCGACTCGAGTTCTAGGCTCGGTCGATGCAATCGCAGCGGGAAGCCATGCCCGATCGGCTCCGAGCCGTAGCCCTGCTGGGGATCGTGGTCGTCAACGCTCCGCTCCTGGGGATCGTCGGAAGCGCAGGACTCTCCCCGGAATCGCTCGCCGGGCCACTCAACACGACCGCTGCCTTCCTGATGATCGCCTTGGCTCAGGGGAAGTTCTACCTGTTGTTCTCGTTCCTCTTCGGCTATAGCGCGTCCTTCATTCTCAAGGACAACACGCGCGCGAACAGGTTTCGATTCAGCCGGAGGCTTCTCGTCCTCGCGGTGATCGGACTCGTGCACGCGGTCTTCTTCTTCATCGGCGACATCCTGATCTCCTACGCGATTCTGGGCTTCGGCCTTCTCGCGCTCTCCCGACGCTCCGACCGAGCACTCAAAATCTGGATTGTGATCACCGGTCTCGTCTCGGTGCTCGTGATCACCGCGTCGATATCCCTGGTGGCACTGATTCCAGAGCCGACCTCCGGCTTGATGAACCTCGACTCGGCATTGGCAACAGGATCGTTCTTCGAGGCTGCCGGCGCCCGACTCCAGTCCCTACCAAGTGTCGTGATCTACATCCTCGTGACCCAGGGTGGAATGGCATTCGCCGCGTTCCTGCTGGGCTTGCTGGCCTCACGTCAGCGATTCCTCGCCGATCCGCAGAGCCGTGCAACGCAGTGGCGGCGGATGATGATCATCGGACTTTCCATCGGCCTCCCGCTTCAACTGGTGGCCGCGTGGCTACAGGTCTGGTCGATCAGCGCCGGATCGATCTACTACGAGGCCGGCATGGCCGGATTGATTCTCGGCTTCTCGACGGCACCCCTTCTCGCGACCGGATACGTCGGCCTGTTGGGCTGGATCTTCTGTCGCAGGCCCGCTTTCCTGCAGGCACTAAGCCCCGCTGGTCGTGCGTCGCTGACCGTCTATATCGGTGAGTCCGTACTTCTCTCCCTGCTGTTCTGCGGTTACGGGCTCGGTTTCTACGGAGAGTGGGGCGCTTTCCCGGTGATGCTCGCCGCAGTCGGCTCGTGGGTTCTGCTGGTGCTCTTCGCACGACTCTGGTTGAAGCGCTTTCCACGTGGCCCGCTGGAGGAGGTCGTTGCACGCCTCACGCGGCGGGCCTCGTAACCGATCTACGACTGCGCCATGTCCACGAAGCGCGAGTAGTGACCCTGGAAGGCGACCGTGATCGTTGCGGTGGGTCCGTTGCGGTGCTTGGCAACGATGAAGTCTGCTTCACCAGCACGCGGAGACTCGCGTTCGTAGAAATCCTCGCGGTGCAGGAGCACGACCATGTCCGCATCTTGCTCCAAAGAACCGCTTTCGCGAAGGTCGGACAGCATCGGACGCTTGTCCTGTCGCTGTTCCGGACCACGGTTCAGCTGGCTGATCGCGATGACGGGCACGTCGAGTTCCTTCGCGAGAAGTTTCAACGAACGGGAGAACTCCGACACTTCTTGCTGACGGCTCTCGACCCGCTTGCCGCTGGTCATCAGTTGGAGGTAATCAACAACCACGAGCCTCAAGTCGTGCCGCTGCTTCAGGCGCCGGCACTTCGCGCGGATCTCCATCAACGTCAGATTCGGGGAGTCATCAATGTAGAGCGGGGCGTCACTCACCGTGCCCATCTTCTGCGCGAGTTTGGTCCAGTCCGCATCGGTCATTGTGCCCGTGCGCATGTGATGCATGGAGACCTGCGCTTCTGCGGCCAGGAGTCGCATGACGATCTCGTTGCGACTCATCTCCAAGGAGAAGATCACGCTGGTGAGTCCGTGCTTGATCGATGCTGCACGGCAAATATCGATACCCAGGGTCGATTTTCCAATCGAGGGCCTGGCGGCGAGGATCACCAATTGCCCCGGATGCAAACCATTGGTGAGTGAATCCAGATCGGTGAACCCGGTGGGCACACCGACCATCTCTCCGTCACGGTTCGAGATCGCCTCGATCTCCGTGAGTGCTTCATTCATCACGGCACTCAGCGGGAGGTAGTCGTCACTGTTGCGGCGCTCGGTGACTTCGTAGACCTCGGCCTGCGCGCGATCGACGATGTCGTCGACCTCGCCCGTCCCGCCATAGCCCATCTGGGTGATGCGGGTTCCTGCCTCGACGAGACGTCGCAGGATCGCCTGCTCGCGGACGATGCGTGCGTAGTAGTTGGCGTTGGCTGCCGTGGGCACCATCGAGACGAGCGTGTGGAGGTAACTTGCACCTCCGACGCGCGAGATCTCCGCGTTCTTGGTGAGCTCCGCGGCGATGGTCACTGCATCGGCGGGTTCACCGCGTCCATAGAGATCGAGGATCGACCCGTAGATCACCTGGTGCGCGGGGCGGTAGAAGTCCGTCTCGCGGATCACCTCGACGACGTCGGCGATCGCGTCCTTGCTCAAAAGCATCGCACCGAGAACAGACTGCTCCGCCGCGATGTCCTGGGGCGGGGTGCGATCGGCGGGCTGATCAGGAAGCGGTAACTCCGCGACGCTCACGACATCCCTCCCCGACGGCTTACCCCGTGTCTACACGGAGGGTCCGACGGTAGGCAGATGGCGCGCGCCTGTCCACGAGGCCTGTGGGTGCAGGTGTGGAGAGGTTGGGGAGATCCCCGGGCACGTGTGGGGGATGCCTGGGGATCGTCTGGGGACAGTGGAACTTTCGGGGCCCCGGAAAGTCGAGATCGTGAGGGGTGGACTGTCCCGAGGCTGTGGAGGAAAGATTTTCGTGGACTACGTCGACATTGTGGCGGCCTCAAGGACCTCGAGCATGATCGCGGCACCGAACACCACCGTCAGGAGCACGCCGAGCGCAACGCCCACGATGCCCAGCCACATCCCCCACTGCGCCATCGGCTTATTCGTGGCCACACCCTCATTGGCCTTGCGGATCCCGATGGCCCCGAAGATGATCGCGAGTATCGACGGGATGCCCAGGGTCCCCCACCCGAGTGCGAGGCCGACGATGCCCAGCACCAGCGCCGCGATGCCGAAACCGTTCTGGGTGTCCGTCCGCACGATCATCTGACTCTGTGTCATCGGATACTCCTCACGTCGTCGATGTGTCGACGGTAGGTGCACCGCAGGGATCGACGGGTGCTCGAACGCGGTCTGTGACTGGTCAGCGATGGTGGGCTCGGTACAGCCGGTCGCTACCCTGCCTCGGTGACCTACCGCATCACCGCCGTGTGTTTGGGCAACATCTGCCGCTCTCCGATGGCCGAAGCGGTGCTCCGCGACCGCGTCGCGGCCGCCGGCCTCGACGAGCTCGTGATCGTCGACTCGGCGGGGACCGGGGACTGGCACGTCGGTGGTCCCGCGGACCCACGTGCCCGCGCAACGCTTGATGCCGCTTCCTATGCCCACGACCACCGCGCACGTCAGATTGACCCGACCTGGATCTCCGACATCGACCTGCTGCTCGCCATGGACTCGTCGAACTACGCGAACCTTGAGGCGATGGTGGAGCAGTCCGGAGTCGACGTGGACCTGCGCATGTTCCGCAGCTTCGACCCGCAGCTTGCGCACCTTGACGAGCCGCACCCGGATCTCGATGTCCCCGATCCCTACTACGGCACCCACGACGGCTTCATCGAGGTTCTGGAAATGCTCGAGCGGGCAGCCGACGCACTCGTCGTCGAACTGCCCGCTCGCGTGCAGACGTAGGAACTACCCGACGGGTGCCCCGAAGCGGTTGTCTCCCAGCGTGCCCTTCGACACGAGGAACACGAGCATCACGATCGTGCCGACGATCGGGATGAGTTGGATCAGCACCCACCAACCCCGCTTATCGGAGTCGTGCAGGCGACGGATCGTGACCGCGAGAGTCGGCAGGAACAGCGCCAAGACGAAGATCGCGATCAGGATGTTTCCCGCTCCAATAGCGCCATCGATGAACGCGACGATCAAGGTCGCGATGACGTAGACCAGGTAGTACCACCAGAACTCCGGCCTGGACGCACGTCCCCTGAAGACCGCATAGTTCTTGAGAACCGTTGCAACGGATTGTCCGAGTGACATGAGGCTCCTCTCCTCCGGGGGAGAGTGTCCTCCTCCACTGCCCGTCATGGGGGGAAATACACGCACTTTCCGTCCCTCTCTTCAAAGCAGAAGGGGCCGGCATCAGCCGACCCCTTCTGCAGAAAACTCGGAACTACTCGGGGACGACCTCGAAGGACACCGTGGCGACCACGTCGGGGTGCAGGGTGACCGTGGCCTTGTGGGCGCCGACGGACTTCACTGCAGCCTTGAGGGCGACCTTGCGCTTATCCACGAGTGGTCCACCCGCCGCGCGCACTGCGGTGGCGACGTCGACGTTGGTCACGGAGCCGAACAGCTTGCCGGTCTCGCCCGCCTTCGCGGGAACGCGCACCGCCAGGCCCTCGATCTGCGCCTTGACCTCGAGCGCGTGGTCACGGTCGCGGATCTCGCGCTGCTTGCGCGCACGCTTGATCTGCGTGACCTGCTTCTCGCCACCCTTCGTCCACGCGACCGCGAGGCCACGGGGAAGGAGGAAGTTGCGGCCGTAGCCGTCCTTGACCTCGACGACGTCACCCGGATTGCCCAGGCCCGTCACTGATTCGGTGAGGATGAGTTTCATCGTTACCCCTACCGCGAGTTCGAGGTGTAGGGAAGAAGCGCCATCTCACGCGCATTCTTCACGGCCATGGCAACGTCGCGCTGGTGGCGCGTGCAATTGCCCGTCACGCGGCGTGCACGGATCTTGCCGCGGTCGGAGATGTACTTGCGCAGCAAGTTCACGTCCTTGTAGTCGATCGGTGCAACACCGTCCTTGCAGAATGGGCAGGCCTTCGCCTTGACCATCCGCTTGTCTTCGCGCACGCGTTCGCGCTTGTTGTCGCGTCCCATGAAGTTCTCCTGAGTCTCGTGTCTGTCTAGAAGGGGGGCTCGTCGAAACCGCCGGCGGGCGGTGCCGAGGACCACGGATCATCTGCGGGTGCGGCTCCACCGCCACCGTTCTCGCCACCGAAGCCACCTCCGGAGCGCTGCACGCGATTGACCTTGGCGGTTGCGTAGCGCAGAGCGGGACCGACGTCGTCGACGTCGATCTCCATGACGGTGCGCTTCTCGCCCTCGCGGGTCTCGTAGCTGCGCTGCTTCAACCGTCCGGTGACGATCACGCGCGTTCCCTTGGTCAAGGACTCCGCGACGTTCTCGGCGTACTGACGCCAGACGCTGCACCGCAGATATGTGGTGTCGCCGTCTTTCCACTCGTTCGTCGCCTTATCCAGGACGCGGCTGCTCGATGCAACCGTGAACGAAGCGACGGCAGCGCCACTCGGGGTGAAGCGCAGTTCCGGATCGTTGGTGAGGTTCCCCACCACGGTCACGGTGATGTCGCCGGCAGCCATTACGCCTTCACCGGCTCGGGGCGGGTCACCTTCGTGCGCAGAACCGCTTCGTTGAGGTTGAGTTGACGATCCAACTCCGCGACTGCCGCGGGGGTGGCGTTGACG
>JBEIHR010000106.1:0-6154 GCA_040381195.1 Rubricoccaceae bacterium | reverse complement strand
GTGTCGGAGTTCTCCCGTTCGTTGAAACTTCTCGCGAAGGAACTCGACGTGCCCGTCATCGCGATCAGCCAGCTGAACCGTGGTCCGGAACAGCGACAGGACAAGCGTCCGATGCTGTCGGATCTTCGCGAGTCGGGTTGTCTTCCCGCCACCACTCGTGTTCTCCGCGCCGACACCGGCGCTGAGGTGACGATGGGTGAACTGTTCGATTCTGGGGAGCGTGACGTTCCCGTCTGGTCCCTGGACGACTCATTGCGTTACGTCGCGCGTCCGCTGACCCACGTGTTCTCCACGGGGCGAAAGGAAGTCTTCCGACTCCGCACGGCAAGTGGCCGGGTCATCGACGCCACGGCCAACCATCCATTCCTCACCTTCGACGGATGGACATCTTTGGGCGCATTGGATTCTGGTGATCGCATCGCAATCCCACGCCACGTCCCGGCACCCACGCAGGTGACCGAGTGGTCGGATGAGCGGGTCATCGTGCTGGCCCACATGCTCGGCGATGGATCCATGTTGCCGCGCCAGCCGATTCGCTATGCCACCACGGATCTCGCGAACTTGGCGATTGTGGGCGAGAGCGCTGCGAGGGCCTTTGATGTGAAGCTCCGAGTCGACGAGTACCCGGCAGCCCGGTGCACAACCTTGCGATTCGCAAGTAGTCGCCGAGTTACGCACGGGGTTCGAAATCCCATGGCCGCATGGCTGGACGAACTCGGCCTCTTCGGTGCCCGCAGTCATCAGAAATTCATTCCCGAGCCGGTCTTCTCTCTCCCTAAGGAGCAGATCGCACTTTTTCTGCGTCATCTCTGGGCGACGGACGGCTCGATCCTCACCCTGCCCCACGGGCGCGGTGGACGTATCTACTACGCATCGACCAGCCGAGCACTCGCCGACGGGGTGTCACGCCTTCTCCTCCGATTCGGTATTCACACGCGAATCCGTGTCGCCCGGAAGAGCGGCTATCGCGACGGGTACCACGTGGATATCTCCGGGGTCACGGACCAGAAGGTGTTCCTTCGCCGGATTAACGCGTATGGCTCGCGTGGCACAGCGGGGCGTCGGCTCTTGCGGATCCTCGAGGAGATCGACTCGAATCCGAATCGGGACACGGTGCCCGTCGATGTCTGGAACCAAGTGCGGGAGATCATCGGCGAGAAAGGTATGACCCATCGCGAGTTCCAGTCCAAGCTGGGAAACCAGTACTGCGGAAGCGCACTCTGGAAGTCGGCCCCGAGCAGGCAGCGACTGCAACGAGTCGCCACTGTCCTCGAATCCGAGGAGCTCGAAATGATCGCAACGAACGATGTCTATTGGGATGAGGTCGTAGGGGTCGAGTCCCTCGGTGAGATGGACGTATTCGATGCGGAAGTGTTGGGCACGCACAACTTCATCGCCGAGGGGGTTGCGGTTCATAACTCGCTCGAGCAGGACGCGGACATGGTGGTTCTTCTCCACCGCGAAGACTTCTACGAGCGAGAGTCCCCGCGTGCCGGTGAAGCCGATTTCATCGTCGCCAAGCACCGCAACGGACCCACCGCAACCATCACAGTCGCCTTCCAGGGTCACTACTCGCGCTTCGTGGATATGGCGCAGTCGTAGATCGGTTATGAGGCCCGCCGCGTGAGGCGTGCAACGACCTCCTCCAGCGGGCCACGTGGAAAGCGCTTCAACCAGAGTCGTGCGAAGAGCACCAGCAGAACCCACGAGCCGACTGCGGCAAGCATCACCGGGAAAGCGCCCCACTCTCCGTAGAAGCCCAGCCCGTAACCGCAGAACAACAGGGATAACAACACCGACTCACCGATATAGACGGTCAGCGACGCACGACCAGCGGGGCTTAGTGCCTGCAGGAAAGAGGGCCTGCGACAGAGGGTCCAGCCCAACAGGCCGACGTATCCCGTCGCGAGAAGGGGTGCCGTCGAGAAGCCGAGGATCAATCCAGCCATCCCTGCCTCGTAGTAGATCGATCCCGCGCTGATCGACCAGACCTGTAGCCACGCGGCCACCAGTTGGAGCGGGAGGCCGATGGAAAGTCCGAGGATCATCAACCGCCGCCACTGTGATTCACGACTCTGCGGGTCAGCGAGGAAGCGCTGACGTGAAGCGAGCAGGCCCAACAGGAAAGCTGCGAAGGCCATCCCGCCCTGGGTCAGAAGCACGTAGATCACCACGGTGGGCAGGGACTCGAGTCGCGCGCCTGCAGCCTCCAGGAACGACCCCGTCGCCAGCGCCGTATCGAGGTAGGTCAAACCCGGGCTCGGTTCCGGGATCAGCGCAACCAGGGATACCGTCGCGGTGATCACCAGAATCGAGACGGTTACCGTGACCACGATCCAGATCTTGAGGGCTCGATCGGAGCGTCGGGAGAGTGCGAGAAGGCCGAAGCCCAGAATCGCGTAGGAGATCAGGATGTCGCCGATGAAAAAGAAGACGGCGTGCACGAGTCCGATCGCAACGAGAACGAGAAGACGCCGAGTGAAGCGGGACCGGTTGGCACGCGTGTTGTCCTTGAGGATGAACGACGCGCTATAGCCGAAGAGGAAGGAAAACAGGAGGTAGAACTTCCCTTGAGCGAGAGCGATCATCAGGAAGGCGGCGGTCGTGTTGAGTGGCCCGGCGAGCGATTCCGGGGAGAGTCCTGCGCTACCGACGATCCCCAGTAGCGGTGCGTTGACGACCACGATCCCAAGCAGGGCTACGGCTCGGAGCCGGTCGGGCAGGGCCTCCCGTTGCGCTTCCACCGAAGGAGCCTAGGGCTCGGGTCGTGTGTTGATTGACGTGATCACGCGGGGAGCTGGCGTACCGAGCGCGCGAAAAGCACTGCGATCGACGTGATGGCCAAGGTTCCCGCGAGCACCAGGTAGGTGGTGGCCACACCCCAGGTCTCCACGGTGTACCCGACGATGACCATGCCCAGCGGCGGCGCCGCGTAGAACACCGACAGTTGCACACCGAATACACGCCCCTGTTCATCGGCGGGAACGCGGTCCTGAACCAGAGTCGTCATCAGCGGATTGAAGGGCCCCCAGAAGAACCCGAGTAGGAATCCCGCAGCGAGGAGAATTGGAAGTGGGGGCAGGAAGGCCATGGGCAGGATGCTCACCGCCGTCCCGATCATGATGAGCTGCAAGAGTCGTTTCGTGCTCAGGCGTGAGCTGATCCACCCGTAGAGAAACGCACCGACCATCGCCCCGGCGGAGAGCGCCGCGATGACGAGCCCCAGGGAGCCTGGCTGATCCCGTGCCTCAAAGTAGGTGGGCAGCACGATCGCTTCTGTCGGTAGGTAAATCGCTGCGAGGACGAGAACACCGATCGTGATCGTGAGTAGGAGACGATCCTTCGACAGCACCACGAATCCCCGGGTGAGCCCGCGCCAGCCCACCGTGCTGGACGAGTCCACCTCTTCCGCGGTGGCGGCAACGCGCATACATGTGATCGCGAGTGCGGCGATGAGGAACAGGCTGAACGGAATCCAGAACGCGTTGGTCGGTCCGATCGCGGTGATCGCAGCAGCACCGACCACCGGACCCAGCACGAATCCCACAGCGAACACGCCTTCGTGAATCCCGTTGAGTTTGTTCTGGTCCATCTGAGCCGCGCGAGCTGCGTCGACGAGCAGAGTCCGTCGGGCGGTATAGCCAGCGGGATCGAACGCCGCGCCGAGCACTGCGAGCAGCAGGATCGTCGTGGGCGTGAGACCACCGATGATCGCCACGATCGGAATCGCTGCAACGGACAGCGCGGACAGGACGTCCGACCCGATGCTGACCACGCGACGCCCCACATGGTCGACGAGCCACCCTGCAAGGGGTGCCATGAGCAGGGCAGGGAGCGCGCTCGCAGCGGCCACGATGCCCGTGAACGAGGGCGAGCCGGTGACCTCGAGTACCAGCCAGGGCAGCGCGACGAGCACGACCGCGTTGCCTAGCCCGGAGGCGAGGTTGGCCAACTCGAGCAGCACGACCGACGTTCGCCGTGGCGAAGGGTGGTTCACCGTCGGTCCTTTCCGGGGTCGGCTCTCCACAGTAGAGGGTCAGCGGGAGTGGATGCCTGCGCCCCGAACACCCCATACACCAGCGATGACCGCACGCGTCGGTACCCTCCACTCCCGACACCAGGAATCGAGATGACAGACGACGCCCGCTACGACATCACCGCCATCCAGGAGCGGTGGTTGCCGGTGTGGGACGAGCTGGCGCCGTTCCGGTCGGGCCGCCCCGATGACCCGCGTCCGAAAAAGTATGTCCTGGACATGTTCCCCTACCCGTCCGGTGACTTGCACATGGGACATGCGGAGGCTTACGCCCTCGGAGACGTGATCGCCCGCTACTGGGTGCAGCGAGGTTTCAATGTGATGCACCCGATCGGCTGGGATGCATTCGGTCTCCCCGCGGAGAACGCGGCGATCAAGCGCGGGGAAAGCCCAGCGCTCTGGACCTACGACAACATCGCGCAGCAGAAGGCGTCGATGCGTCGATACGCCTGCTCCTTCGATTGGGATCGTGTCCTCAACACGTGCGATCCCGAGTACTACAAGTGGAACCAGTGGTTCTTCCTGCAGATGTACGAGCGCGGTTTGGCGCATCGGAAAGACAGTAACGTCAACTGGTGCCCGGAATGTCAGACCGTGCTCGCCAATGAACAGGTCGTGGCCGGTCTGTGCGAACGATGCGATGCGCAGGTCACCAAGAAGAAGCTCACCCAGTGGTACCTGCGCATCACCGACTACGCCGACCGCCTACTCGACGATATGGCACAACTCGAGGGCGAGTGGCCGGAGAAGGTTCTCCTGATGCAGCGCAACTGGATCGGTCGATCCACGGGAGCTGAGGTCGAGTTTGTCATCGAAGGGCGCGAGGCTCCGGTGACGGTGTACACAACGCGCCCCGACACTCTCTACGGTGCCACCTTCTTCGTTGTGGCGGCGGACTCCGAACTCGCGATGGAGTTGGCGACCGGAACCCCGGCGGAGGCTGAGTTCCTTACGTACCTCGACGCCGTGAAGCAGACGTCGGAGATGGACCGGTTGGACAACACGCGTGACAAGACGGGTGTTTTTCTGCAGCGCTATGCGATCAACCCCGTCAACGGTGAGCGGATTCCCGTGTGGGCGTCTGATTACGTCCTGGCCGACTACGGCACGGGCGCGATCATGGCCGTGCCTGCGCACGATCAACGTGACCTCGACTTCGCCCGCACCTTCGACCTTCCCGTGCGCGTGGTGGTGGAGGCGGGAGAAGACCCGCTGGTCACCGGCATCGCCACCGCCGACGATGGCCCGCACGTGAATTCCGGACCCCTCGACGGTCTGGACAAGGCCCCTGCGATCGCCCGGATCCTGGAGATCCTGCAGGAGCGCGGCACCGGACGCCCGTCGGTGAACTATCGGCTCCGCGACTGGCTGATCTCGCGGCAGCGCTACTGGGGGACGCCCATCCCGATCATCCACTGCCCGGCGTGTGGCGAGGTTCCGGTGCCGCTCGATCAGTTGCCGGTGGAACTTCCGCCGGCCGAAGGCCTCGACCTGAAGCCCAAGGGGGCGTCGCCGCTCGGTGCGGCGGTTGCATGGGCGAGTGTGCCGTGTCCGTCATGCGGTGGACCCGCCACGCGCGACCCGGACACGATGGACACGTTCGTCGATTCGAGTTGGTACTACCTCCGCTACGTCGATCCGCACGATGCGACAGCGGCCTTCGATCCGTCGAAGGTGCGGGAGTGGCTCCCCGTTGACCAGTACGTGGGCGGAGTCACGCACGCGATCCTGCATCTGCTCTACAGCCGGTTCTTCACGAAGGTGCTCTTCGACATGGGTCTCATAGATTTCACCGAGCCGTTCACCCGGTTGCTCAACCAGGGCATGGTGGTGATGAATGGTTCGGCGATGAGCAAGTCGCGGGGGAATCTCGTCCGGCTCTCCGATGAACTCTCCGAGCACGGCGTCGACGCGGTGCGGCTGACCATGGTGTTCGCCGGGCCGCCAGAAGACGACGTGGACTGGGCTGATGTCTCCCCCGCGGGATCGCACAAGTTCCTCGCCCGTGCCTGGCGCTTGAGCGGCGATGTCACATCACCCGTCGGTGTCGATCCGCGCACCGGTGACCATGCACTTCGTCAAGCCACACACCGCGCCCTCCATGATGCGTCACTCGCG
>JBEIHR010000105.1:0-6225 GCA_040381195.1 Rubricoccaceae bacterium | reverse complement strand
TCCCCGAACGGAACTGCAGGGTCACGGTGCCTTGAGCGTCCGTGGCGGAGAAGATGACGTCGTACATCTTGCGCTTCGTCCGCTTCTGCTTGGCAGGGGCGTCCAATTCCATTGTCGCCCCACTCCCGATCGACGCGGTGGGTCCGGTCGCCGGGCGAGGGTTGGGATTCGGCGCGGGCGTCGGTGTCGCCGCGGGCCCCGCGATCGGCGCCGAATAGGCCGGCGAGGAGGCCCCGCTCGCGTTCACCGCGGTCACCCCTGCGCGCAGGAACTGACCCGCATCTGCCGCGACGGTCGTGTAGGTGATCGCGGTGGCGCCTGCGATGTTCGTGCAGGTCGAGGTGACCGTGCTCGTGCAGCGCTGCCACTGGTAGGTGTACGAACTCGGTGTCGCGCTCCAGGTTCCATTGGTGGTGGTGAGAACCGAGCCCACAGCGATGCCCGTAGCGGGTGTCACAGTCGGCGCCGCGCTGTTGGTCAGAACAGCGGCGGTGGCAACACGCGCGATCGCGTTCGCACCCGGCAACGCCACCCACATGTTCGAGTCCGGGCCGAGGGCCAAACCTGCCGGCTGCGCATTGGCAACGGGAAGGGCATAGTTCCCAAGCACGGCACCACGATCGGACAACTGCATGATCGAGTTGGATGCCGTCGTGATCCACATGGTGTTGTTGGGGCCGAGCGCCATGTACGTGGCCTGCTGACCGATGGGGATCGACGCCACAGTGGCGTCATTCACGAGATTGCCCACCTGGCTCAGCCCGAACATGGTGAACCAGACGTTGCCCTGGTTGGTCACGATGCCGCGGGGAGACGAGCCGGTGCTGGATGTGGCCGTGCCACCGAACTGTCCAGTCGCCGTGAGGAAGCCCACGAAGCCGTTCCCCGAGGACGTGTAGTACACCCGGGAACTCCCGGTGGGTCCATTGACGATTCCCCACGGCGCAGTGTGTCCGGCGGGGAGGGCGTATTCATTCGTGACGGCACCCGCCGTGGTGATCCGACCGATCTTGTTGCCCGCGAACTCGGTGAACCACAGTGCTCCGTCCGAGCCCGACGTGATGTCATAGGGCTGGGAGTTCGCCGTCGGGATGTTGAAGGCTGTGATGACACCGGCCGTGGTGATTCGACCAATCTGATTTGCATTGGTCATTGTGAACCAGAGGTTGTTGTCCGGACCGACCGTGATGTTCCGCACCCCGGCATTGGCCGTGGGCAGTGAGTAGTTCTGGAGGACGACGCCTGCCGTCGAGACCCGGGCGATCGTGTTCGATCCCGGATTGGTGACCCAGAGGTTCCCATCGGGGCCCGCGACGACATCCTGAGGGGCCGCATTGGTGCCCAATGGGAAGAGCGCGGAATCGCCGACGGCCGCCTGGCTCGGTGGTGCGAAGGCCAGGGTGCCGACGACGAGGGCGCCTGCGATCAGGGGTGAAACGGACATCCGGGACAGGGTGCGCAGAGTCATGCTTTCACCATGCCACGCGGGTCCACGGACCCTGTGATCCCACGCCCATGGGGGCGGAATTCAGCCCCCCGGCCCACCCCGGGCGCCACGGAAGAGCGCGGCCGTAATGGCAACGAGGATCGTGGCGATGAAGATCTGGGTGATCAGGACGAGCCAGAAGTTGTCCCCGTACCCGAAGGCCTCGCCGGCTCCCAGCCCCAGGAAGGCGCCGATGATGCCGATGATGATCGTGACGATGCATCCGATGGGCTGCATCGTGGGAACCAAGATCCGGGCGATGAGCCCGATCACGATGCCGGCCAGCAGAGCGCTGATGATGCCTTGAGGATCCATGGCCTCACCCAAGCACCCCGGGACCGGCCGGACAAGGGACACGAGCAAAGTGACCGCCACTAAGGTTCCCCACGTGAGCATCCCGGCTGAAACCCTCTGGGTCTTCGCAATCGTCCTCGCCCTCTTCGGCGTCGCCTTCGCCGCCCTAGGCATGAGCAATGAGCGCGCCTACTGGTCTCAGCGCGACCCCTCAGGTGATCCACGCAAGGAGGCGCCACCATTCCGCACCGTCTTCGCGCGCGCGGGCCACTTCGCCACGGGTGAATACCGCGCTCCCCTGCGCGTCGCAGCAATCGGCGTCCTCATGCTCTATGGAGCGGTCATCGCGGCGATCATCGCCATCCTGCTCGGCCTCTAGGCCAGCACGCGCTCCACCTGTCGCAGAACCTCGTCCCGGAACCTCTGGGATACGGCCGGCGAGGAACGATCTCCACACACCCGGGTGTAGATCGGGAGTCCATGTCCTTCAAAGTCCCCATGTTCTGCACCCGAGACGTGCACGCAGTGAACCCAAGGGAACGCTTCGATCTCCGCCTCGAGTTTCCCGTTCCGGTTACACGGTGACGGATCCGCGAACACAGCTGAGACGCGCAACGACTCGAGACTGGGCAGGAATCGACGGATGAGCCCGTTGGGGCTGTCCACTCCATCGACCATCACCAGTCCGCGCACATCGCTCGCGCCGCGCAGCATCGCCGCGAGGAAGCATCCGGCAGCCGAACCAGCCGAATGCCCGACAACCGCCGTTGGGCTTCCCGCACTCGCGCGGACGAGATCGTGGGCTATCCCACGCAGACGTGCGGTGCTCATGTAGAGCGGAGCCAACGCACGTGGGGCTGTACTGATCGGGATCGCTCTCCACCCCCGCTCCTCGCACAGCTCTGCCATGACGGTCGCGTGCCGAGCGGAGCGGGAGAACCCGGGTACGAGCACGACGCAGGGGCGAGCCCATCACACATCCCCGCCGATCTGTCGCGACTCCGGCTACTCGATCACGGTCCCTGGGACCTCGCGATACCCGACCGCGATCGTCACAGGGACGGGTGCAGAGGAGCGACCGCGGACGATCACTTCGTAGGTCCCCGCGAGGCCACTTTCTTCCACCCGGGAGAGGAACAGGTAGGTCTTCTTGGAATAGGGCTCATAGAACTCAGTCCGTTCCTTCACAGCCAGCACACTTCTACGGCCCTGGGGGTTGATGAGCGTGACCCGAGGCAACTCGCCTGGCCGGAGTGCATTCGCCGGCGACTCATCGAAGATCAGGTACTGCATCGCCAGGCGATCCCCCCGGGCGAGTTGGAATCGGAATCCGCGCTCCTGCCCACGCGCTACGGTCGCATACACCGCGAAGGACACTGTCCCGTCGACGAGTAGTGGGCCCGCAGCAGGAGTGGTGTCCTTGCCATCGAGGATTACGGGTTGATGCGCCTGTGCGGGAGAGCTCATGATCAACGCAAGGGCGAGGAGGATCACCCCCGCCATTGCCGCGCGCCCGATCACTCCAGTGACGCTACGTGACTCTGCGCCCATGCGCTCGCCGAGCCACAGGCTCCGGAACAGGGGTGAATGCGATGGGAGGTAAGGCTCTGACTGATTCCGTTGCATGGGAAATGGTTGCCCACGTCATGCGCCAAGACGTTGAGCAACCTGTGAGCCTGTCCAACTCGTGCGGGAGCGCATCTAGGCCCCTTGGAGGGACTCTGTAGCCGTCTGCAGGCTCTCGATGAGTTCGCCGACGGCCTCCGTTATGAGCTTGACGCTCTGCTTGGCCGACTCTGCAAACTGGGCTGCTTGCTCATTCTCCTTCACAATATTCTCTAGCTGCGTCTCGAGGTATCCGCTTAAGCCCGACCTATCGCGCAATCGCCGTTCCTGCAACTCACGCTCCCGCTGCTCCCGCTCCCGAAGCATCTGCAACTGCATCTGTTGCACCCTCTCCCTCTCCCGGTCCCGCTCCTGCATCTCCCGCTCCCGCAGTTGCTGCATCTGACGCTCTCGCAGTTCCCGCTCCTGTTGCCACTCCCGCTGGCGCTCCTCCCGCTCGCGCTGGCGCTCCCGGTCCCGCATCTCCATCTCCCGACGCATCTCCATCTCCCGACGCATCTCCTGTCGCTCCCGGTCCCGCATCTCCATCTCCCGACGCATCTCCTCCCGCTCCCGCCGGTCCCGGTCCCGCTCCCGCAGTTCCCGCTCCCGCCGGTCCCGCTCCCGCATCTCCTCCAGCCGGTCCCGCTCCCGCTCCCGCCGCTCCAACATCTCACGCATCTGCTGCTCCCGCAGTTCCCGGTCCCGGTCCCGGTCCCGCCCCCGCGAATTTCCGAACAGGTTGCCGATCAAGTCGTCAAGAAAGGTGGGCTGCTGCGCTGGGCGCGCCGAATCAATAGCGGACCGCGCCACCAAAGTTTTGCTTTGCTCGTCTTTGGGATCAGCCACGGCAGCCGTTTGAGTCAGACCGAATAACAAAGCCACGCCCAGACCGGCTGACAAAGACTTCCGAACAGACAACTTTTCCACTGTGCTTCATCTCCCCTTGCGCGAGGGAAATGCGCGGAAATCGCGTCAGACTCTCAGCGCTTCTTGCGTCACAGAATAAACCGTGCCACCCTCAAATAATGGATAAGCCCCCGGCCCGGGCGGCGTACGACACTGTGCCGTCGGGCAGCAGGGGCCCGCGAACGGGCGAGACGTTCGCCTGGCCGAGATCCACCGGCTGGTGCGCCTGAGCCGGCACGGCGAGGAAGGGCTGAACACCAACGACCGCCAGTAGGCCCAGCCAACGCACGTCTCGCGTACCGTCACCTGCGATCGTCGAGCGGGCTGGACAGGTGCGGACGCAGCCGCTCGGCTCGTTCACTGAGCGCCCGATCGGCATCGTGCTGTGCGAGGATCCTGCTCAGCCGACGAGCATCCCTGGGTGTCATGGCGCCGCCTTCGGCGATCACCGCCTCCATGGCGGTGAGGTACTTCTCCTCGCTGCGCGGTCGGATGACGTTCGACCAGAGTGAGTAGACCTCGGGGAGGAAGATCTGGTAGATGCTGCCGAATACCAGCAGGAGGGTTCCCAGCACCAGCAGGCTGACGAAAGAGTCCGCCAGGAGAGATGGCAGATTCTGGTACTGCCATGGGATGGCACCAGTGGCATAGAACTCAGCCGCCTCTTGGCTCGCAGGCAACTGGCGATCGCTGAAGTTGGGGAACTCGCCGGGCTCACGCCACTCATCGCCGGGGCTGAACTGGACGACCATCTCCTGCGCCATGGCATATACGGCAGCAGGGCTGAGGCGGTCGTCCGCCACGACGGTCACAAGCTGACCCAGGGTGGGGATGGCATCCGTCGGCCGTGGCGGGTCCAAAGAGAAGGCTGCGTACGGGACGTCGACCGGCTCAGCCGAGGCGATACGGGCCTCCAAGGCCTTCGCCTGCGGAATCGGAATCATGGTCATGTCCCCTGAGGCCAGGCCCTGCCTCACATACTCACGACGCTCAGGAAGGCCGGCGATCGTCACATCCACACCCGCTGCAATCGCCTCCTCCTGCGGGGCATCGTTTGTCAGGTACACAAAGTCGGTGTTCTCCGGAGTGACGCCGAACTCCGCAAGGACCTCCTTGGCGAAGTTCGCCTTGACCGATCCCTCGGGCCCGACGTCGATCTGGAGTCCCTTGACGTCCGCGAGCGACGTGACGCCCTCAGCCTGTGGCCACGTCGCGTAGATGTAGCCCTGACGGGTCATCGTTCCAAGCGACTTGACGGTCGGATAGTCACGGGCATCGACAGGCCCTGCCATGAGCGTGACATCGACCGGATTCTCAGGATCGGCGAGGAGATTGATGAGGTCAGACGTCCGCTGCGTGGTGATGATCTCCGCATCGAATCCGCGGCGGTCGAGTCCCTCGACCACAGCCAGGGCCAGCGTGTGACCTCCCGATCCCACCGGACCGGTGCCGATCGTGATCTGCCGGTCGGTGTTGACGGTGGTCAGGATGTAGGTCACCACCATGGCCAAGCTCGCGACTACGAGGGCAATGAGGGCTACGGATCGCCGACTCATCGTCACCTGCTTCCCACCCGCATCTCATTACACCCCATCACGGGGAAATCACGCGTCACGCTACTGCGTGGACCCTGAGCATCCATCAAAGCTCGGCCAATGCATTGATCGGCAGGCCCAAGCCAGAGCACACGGCAGAGCTGCCCACGAAGGGTGACTGGGCAGCACCGTCGTCGTACTCGGTGGCCTGAGGAGTCCTAGTAAACGGGTGCAACATCTTGGAAATGGATATGAGGCGTGCCCCCACCGGGCATGTAGGCGTAGCTGAGGTTTCTGGCGGGACTCCCGAGGGTCAGCAGGTACGCCTCATGCTGAGTGCCTTCGCACGAGTGGTCGGGCTGGCGGGATTTGAACCCACGACCCCTTGACCCCCAG
>JBEIHR010000104.1:0-6341 GCA_040381195.1 Rubricoccaceae bacterium | reverse complement strand
GGATCGCGCCCGTGCGATAGGCCGCCTCCATCATCTGATCGACGTCGGCAACGGTGAGCGCCAGTGGCTTCTCGCACAGCACATGCTTGCCCGCCTCCAGGGCAGCAATCGACCACTCCGCATGGAGGTGATTGGGCAGTGAGATGTAGACGGCGTCGACCTCGTCTGAATGAATGAGCGCGTGATAATCGCCGAAGGAGATCGGGATCGCATGGCGCTGCGCGTACTCCTGCGCCCGCGAGGCATCGCGTGATCCGACAGCCGTCAGCGTGGAGCGGTCCGAGCGAGTCACCGCGTCGATGATGCGGTCATTGATCCGGGCAGTGCTCAGCAGCCCCCAGCGCAGCACGGTAAGCCCCTTCGACGGTCGCGGTGTGGCGAGGATCGGTGTCGACTACTCGTGGACCTCTTCGAGCTCGACGTAGTTGCCGTCGGGGTCGTGCATGAAGCACACGGTGACCGAGCCTTCGGTGAGGTGGAAGGTGACGGGGTCGGAGATGAATGAGACACCCTTGGCCTTGAGTTCGGCCACGACCTCGTCGAGGTTGTCCACGGTGAAGGCCATATGGGTGGACCCGAGGGAGCCCAGAGGCTGGACCGCAGTCCCCTCCTTCGCACCCGCCAGCTCCATGATGTCGATCAAGATGTCGGGTTGGCCCGGCACCTGGAGACGGGTCGAGGTGCCCGAGGCGCCGGTGAGACCAAACACCGTGTCAATGGAGGACATCGGCAGGTGATGCTGCTCGACCTGCACCAGTCCGAGTTTCCCGACGTAGAAGTCGAGGGACCGCTGGGTATCGCTGACCGTGACGGCAATGTGATTGAGGGCGCGAACCTGCATAAACCTTCTCCTCTCGCGTGCGGGTGGGCTTAGGCTAGTCCTGCGATTGTTGACGATCAACAATTTTCAGGAATGTGGCCGTCCTCGGGAAGGAGCGCGATGACGGACCTCGACATCCCGCCGATCGCGGACGCTCACCACCACCTCTGGGACATGCGTGACTACCACGTCTGGCTGCATGCGAACCCCCGTGTGGTCAACTTCGTCGGCGACTACGAGTCCATCTGCCAGGACTACCTCGCAGCCGACTACCTTGCCGATACCGCGGGTCTTCCCGTCATCGCCTCCGTCCACGTCCAGGCCGAATTCGATCCGTCCAACCCTGTCGGAGAGACCGCCTGGCTATCCCACCAGGCTCAGGTGACCGGTTTCCCGATGGGCATCGTCGGATTCGCCGACCTCTCCCACCCCGATGTCCGGTCCCTCCTGGAAGCCCACGCGGAATACGACCGATTCCGAGGTATCCGTCACATGCTCAACTGGGACACCGTCCCGGGCCGATCCTTCGCCGAGCACGGCGACTACATGTCGAGTGCCGACTGGCGCCGCGGCTTCGGGCTGCTGGCGGGCATGGGGCTTCGTTTCGACATGCAGATCTGGCCCAACCAAATGCAGGAAGCTGCGGCACTCATCGCCGACTATCCGGATGCACGCGTCGCCTTGAACCACACTGGGTTCCCGATCGACCGCGACGAGGCATCCATGGAAATGTGGCGTGCGGGAATGCGCGCACTTGCGTCTAACCCGAACGTGTCGGTGAAGATTTCGGGACTCGGCATGCTCGATCACGAGTGGACGGCGGACTCGATCCGGCCGATCGTGCTCGAGGCGATCGATATCTTCGGACCCGATCGCGCGATGTTCGCCAGCAACTTCCCCGTCGACAGGCTCTACAGCGACTACCCCACGATCTTCCGCGCGTTCTCCGAGATCACCGCCGATTTCACCCCTGCCGAACGCACGCGGCTGTTCTCCGGAACCGCGATCGAGTTCTACGACCTGACACCTATCCGCTAGGACCTGCATGACCTCGACTGCGCCCCCCCTCGCCGAAGGTCAGTGGCGTACCTGGCAGGACGCACAGTGGTCCGAGATCCCGGACAGTTCGCAGGTGCAGGTGTGGGTGTACGCCGGACAACCGTCGTACGCACCGGGTGACACTGCAACTTTCCACGTGAGCAGCAACGCGGACGAGGTCCGGCTGTTCCTCGTGCGCGAGGGGGCGGAGCCGAGCGCCATGGCCGAACTCGGCCCGGAACCTGGCGCCTGGCACGACATGCCTCGCGACGCCGTCCGAGAGGGTTGCCGGTGGCCGGTGACCTTCACCCTCGAGATCCCACACGAGTGGCCGAGCGGTGGGTACGTCGTGGTGGCCGAAGGGAGGACCGGGGACACGCGGGTCAGCCAGGACGGATTCTTCGTGCTGCGGGCACACCCGTCGCGACGTTCGAATCTCGCATTGATCGCCTCCACGTACACGTGGAATGCGTACAACGACTGGGGCGGCGCGAGTTCCTATACGGCACTCCGCGGGGTCTTTCCGGGGACCTTCGAACCGCGCCTGAGCATGCTGCGCCCCTGGTCTCGCGGCCAGATCCGTTGCCCGGTGGGTGCACCGCGGTTCGGTTCCATCCGCCGACCACCCATCGGGTGGGCGGTACGCCACGAGTGGACCGAATGGGCGTACGCCAACGGGTATGCGCACTGGTCCGCCTCCTCGGGTTGGGCCCGCTACGACGGATTGATGGCAGCGTGGCTCGAGCGCGAAGGGATCGCATGCGATCTGCTCAGCCAGTGGGATCTCGATCGCGATCCCTCGATCCTCGATGGATACGACTGCGTCATCACGTGCGGTCACGACGAGTACTGGTCGGCCTCCGGTCGTGCCGTGCTCGCACACTTTCTCGAGGCCGGCGGCCACCATGCGCGCTTCGGCGGGAACATCATGTGGCAGGTGCGTGCAGACGCGCAGCAGCAGGTCACCGAGTGCTACAAGTTCCGCGCCGACGACGACCCGCACCGCCACGGTCCCATCGACATGCGCACCGGCGCTTTCGAGGGTCTCGCGATCAATCGACCACCCGTCACGGAATTCGGCGGTAACGCCACCCGCGGCATGTACGCCGGATGGGGAGGAAGCGCGATCCGGGGCGTCGGCGGCTTCCTCGTCTACCGGCCACGACATTGGGCGTTCGAGGGTCTCGACGCCTACTTCGGCGACGTGATCGGTGCGGCAACCAACGTGGTGAGCTACGAGGCCGACGGCGTGGACTACACGATCCGTCACGGCCTGCCTTACCCCACCGGATCCGATGGAACCCCGGACACCCTCGAGATCCTCGCGCTCACCCCGACCACTTCGGAGGAGGAGAACCACGGGAATCCCGGTTCGCTCTTCGACCCACTCGACAACGATCTGGCCGGCATCGCGATCCTGCGCTACGGATCGGACTCCCCGGAGCACCGCGACCTATGTCGCTACGGTGCAGCGATGATCACATCGATGCCCGTGGGCGCGGGCGAAGTCTTCTGCGCGGGGAGCACCGAGTGGCCGTCGAGCCTGCACCAAGGCGACCGGGAGTGCGCGATCATCACCCGCAACGTCCTGCGACGCTTCACATCGGATACCCGATGAGCGCCGTGGTGCGTGCGATCGGACCCCGCTGCGTCCTCGGCGAATCCCCCCTGTGGGATGCCCGCACCGGCGAGCTGCTCTGGGTCGATATCGACGGCCGACAGGTGCACCGCTGGAGCTGGGACACTGAGGAGGTCACCTCCCTGACCCTCGCGGATCGACCGGGCAGCATCGCCCTCACACCGGATCCAGAAACGGTGCTGCTGGCCAGCGAGCACCGCATCGGACTTCTGCACCTCCCCGACGGTCGCATCGAGTGGAAGATCACCCTGCCGATCCCCCACGCAACCGTGCGCCTCAACGACGGCCGGGTCAGTGCCACCGGTGACTTCTGGGTGGGCTCGATGCATGTGCCGTCCAAGGACCGCCGCTTCATCAGCGCCATCTACCGCATCCACCCGGATTGGACATGGGAGCCGGTCATCACCGAGGTCGGCGTGGCCAACGCACTCGTCCCCACCCCCACCGGCATGCACTGGGCCGACACCCTGCACGGCGCCTGCTGGATCCTCGACGAAGCGGCTCCGACACCCGTCGCGAGCGGTTCAGGCGAGCCGCACGCCACCTTCGCCGCTGCGGGCCTGGAGGGTGGCCCCGACGGCGCTTGCATCGACGCCCAGGACAACGTCTGGATCGCGTGCGTGCATGGCGGTGCACTCGCCTGCTTCGATGCGGCGGGGCAGTTGATCGAACGGATCGAGCTACCGGTGCGGCGCCCCACGTGCCCCGTCTTCGGAGGCCCGGACCTGCGGACCCTGTTCCTGACCACCATCGGCGGGGGCGGCAACTACCCGGTGTTCGACGACGAACCCGACGCCGGCCGGGTCCTGGTCCTCGATGTGGATCGTCAGGGTGTTCCCGAGAACGTGTTCCGCCCGGCGAACTGACGTCACGTGGCGAGTATCTGCTCCCAGGCCTGATCGAGGCCGATCTCTCCCCGCACCAAGCCGGTGGCCAGTCCGAGGACGAACACCTCCTGCTCCGGCGAGAGGTAGGTCACCCGGGACACCCCACGCACGCGCGCGGCCAGGATGGCGCCCGTGTGACGATCCCACCGATCGACGGAAACGAGGTCACTGCGAGAGCGGTAGGCGGCCTCGAAGGCGCGACGTGCTCCGTCGAGCGACCCAGCGAGTTCAGGCCGGGCCACGCCCTTACATGCAAGGTGGGTCGACAAATAGGCGACATCGAGGGCCGGATCGCCCACGTGCGCAACCTCGGCGTCGAGCATCCACGCCCCAAACAGCGCATCGGACGGACTGACCAGGACGTTCTTTGGCGAGAAGTCGCCGTGCACGAGACATGTGCGGGCTGATTCGAGTTCGTCAGCCAAAGCGCGCAACTCGGTCCCAATCTCGGGAACCTCGCTCGCGGTGGCGCGATGGAAGGGATCGGTGCGCAGTGTGCGGAGCCGATCTCCCGTGAGCAGGACCTCCGGCAGGACACTGGTGTCTTGACTCTCCGTATGCCAGGCGGCAAGCGTCGATCCCAGGTGGGATCCAATGCGCGACAGGCGCTCGGCAGCGACATCCGAAGACTCGGCTCCGGCAGTGAGCATCTGATGCCGCCATTCGTCCCACCCCTCCGGAGCGGCCTCGACCACCAGGACGGGTGCTGACGGGTGACGCCACACCACCTGCGGGACGGCATCGGGTGTGCGCCTCCCGTACCAGGCGAGGGCAGCGGACTCCGCGAACCCGCGCGAGACATCCGCCTGCCACAGTGCAGGTGTCCGCAACGTGGCCAGGGGCGCCTTGACGACGAGTCCATGTGGATTCGCCTGCCGCGCACCCGGTGTCACGTGATCCGGGCGCACCCGCCAGACCTCGCAGGACACTCCCCCGGTCAAGGGCGTGAGCACCGCGTCGGCGGTGAGCACTCCGGCATCCTGGAGATCCCTCAGGATCGTCGATTCACTCGGGACTTCCTCACCCATGGGCGCGATTATTCATGGGTCACACGGGTGCGCGAAAACGCATAGTGATCCGCGAAGGCCTTCCGGATCACCGACTCGTCACCGCTGGCAATCGCATCGACGATCGACGTGTGCAGGTGGGCCGGGGGTCGCGCGCGTATCGACGCATCTGCCGCTTCGACCGGTTGCAGGTGCAGCCGGGTCTGATCGACCAAATTCGCCGAGATCGCATGCAACCGTGAATTCCCACTCACCTGCGCGAGTAGGACGTGGAACTCCAGATCGGCGGCGAGACCGGCGGAGAAACCGCCTGCATCCCAAGCTTGCTCGATGCGCTCTTGGCTCGCGCGCAGCGCCTCCAGCGCCTCGGAGTCCCCGTGACCCGCAACCAGTCCTGCAGCGGCGACATCGATAACTTCCCGCACCGCGTAGATCTCCAGTAACTCGGTAGCCGTCACTACGCGCACGGTGATCCCTCGCCGAGGGTTGACAACAACAAGGCCCTCGGCCTCGAGGAGGAATGCCGCCTCGCGCACCGAACCCGAGCTCACGCCGTACTGGCTCGCGATGCCCGTGACATCCAACTTCTCGCCCGGGCCAATATCCCTACTCAGGATCCGGCCGCGCAGATCGCGAGCGATGAGTTCACGAAGGGACCGGTGCTCCAGAAGTGCGTCCGTCATCGAGCACCCCCCAGGTTCCGCATGGTCTCCACTATTGATGCATCGGAGAGCAGGACGTACTCCTCGAGGACCCGCGAGACAGGGGTGGGAACGTCCATGCCGGTGACCACCTGTACCGGAGCGCGCAGATCACCGAAGTGTCGCTCGTGCAGGATCTGGGCGATCCGAGGTCCCAGCGCATGGGAGGCGGTGGCGTCCTCCACGATCATCACCGCACCCGTGCGGCGCACGGACTCACTCACCACGTCCCAGTCGATCCCGTGCGGG
>JBEIHR010000103.1:0-6377 GCA_040381195.1 Rubricoccaceae bacterium | reverse complement strand
TCCCGCTCATCGTCGGCACCCGGTTCGACCCGGCCACACCGGTGCAGTGGGCGGAGCGGCTGCACGCCCAGATCCCAGGGTCCGGACTCGTCATCTGGGAGGACTACAACCACACGGCCTACCTGGCGGGTTCAGGCTGTGTCGACGAGACGATCGACAGGTACCTCCTCGTCGGGGAGATCCCGAGTGCCCCACGTATCTGTGACTAAATACCCCTAGGGGGTATACTGTCTCCATGGCGGGCTACGGGACCGACAAGGACGATGTCCTCCGGCGACTGCGTCGGATCGAGGGACAGGTGCGCGGATTGCAGCGCATGGTCGAGGAGGACACCTACTGCATCGACGTGCTTACCCAGGTGTCTGCGGCCACCAAGGCACTGCAGTCTGTTGCGCTTGTCCTGATGCAGGACCACCTGAGTCACTGCGTCGCAGACGCTATCGCCGAGGGCGGGGATGCCGCCGCGGCAAAGATTGACGAAGCCTCCGAGGCGATCGCTCGACTCGTGCGGAGTTAGGTCGATCAATGTCCGATCTCCGTACTGTCGAACTCGATATCGAAGGCATGACGTGTTCGTCATGCGCCGCGCGCGTGGAACGCAACCTCAATCGCCTACCAGGGGTCGAGACCACTGTGAACTTCGCTACCGAACGGGCCACGCTTCAGCTTCCTTCCACGGTATCCACACACGAGGCGATCTCCGCAGTCGAGGAGACGGGCTACAAAGCCAGCGAGCACACATCACAGTCAGAGTTGGGAATAGATAGCCGGCTTACCAGGAGTCGACTTCTTGTCAGCCTGGTCCTCACTGTCCCGATCGTCGCGATGGCGATGGTCATGGCACTGCAATTCGCGGGGTGGCAGTGGGTATCCCTCGTCCTTGCGATCCCGGTGGTGACCTGGTGCGCATGGCCATTTCATCGGGCGACCTTGATCAACCTTCGTCATGGTGCCCTGTCGATGGACACCCTCGTGTCGCTTGGAATCTCCGCCGCGTTTCTCTGGTCGGTCTATGCGTTGATCTGGGGCGGTGCCGGCGTCATCGGAATGACGATGTCATTCCACTTCCTGGGCTCGAGCGGAATGCCGGAGGTCTATTTCGAAGTGGCGGCAGCGGTGACCACGTTCCTGCTCCTCGGCCGCTACTGGGAAGCGCGCGCGAAGGATCGTGGTGGTCAGGCACTGCGCGAGTTGGCCCGCCTTGGTGCACGTGAGGCAACCGTTCTCACCGACTCTGGCGAGACACGTGTGTCCGCAGAAGCCCTTCGCGTGGGTGATCTCGTTCGCGTGAAGCCGGGAGAGAAGATTCCCGCCGACGGAATCGTGTGCGTCGGTCATGCCGATGTGGACACGAGCTTCCTCACCGGGGAGTCACTGCCCGTAGACGTCGGACCCGGTGATGCAGTAATCGGTGCCTCGATCGTGGGTGCAGGCTCCCTCGATGTCGAGCTGACTGCCGTAGGGGAGACCACACAGATCGCTCAGATGAGCTCGCTGCTGCAGGAGGCCCAGGCGCAGAAGGCGCCCGTGCAAAGGCTTGCGGACCGGATCAGTGCGATCTTCGTGCCGATCGTCCTGATTCTTTCGGTGCTCACCCTGGCGGGCTGGCTGCTCGCTGGTGCCAGCGCCAACGCGGCGTTCACGGCTGCGATCGCAGTGCTGATCATCGCCTGCCCATGTGCTCTGGGGCTGGCAACGCCGACGGCACTTCTCGTGGGCACCGGACGCGGAGCGCAACTGGGGATCCTGATCCGCGGACCCCAGGTCCTCGAGGCCACTCGGAAGATCACCACGATCGTTCTGGACAAGACCGGAACGGTGACCGAGGGGCGCATGGTCGTGGACCGCATCCATGTGCTGGGTACGGCCGAGGAATCCCAGGTGCGGCTCTACGCCGCGTCGCTGGAGTCCCACTCGGAGCACCCTGTCGCGCAAGCGATCACGACCCTCACCCATGAGCGCCTCCCGGTGCTCGACTTCTCCGTCTCACCGGGGGGTGGAGTGTGCGGGTTCATCGAAGGAAAGTCGGTGAAGATTGGCAAGCCCGCCTGGCTTGCTGATCAGGGCATCGCTACACACGCCTTGCCCGAGGTGGGCGACGCCACGTGCGTGGGTGTTTCCGTCGACGGAAACCTCCTCGCCCTCATCGAGGTCGGTGATCGTCCACGACCGGATAGTGCGCGCGCTGTGGCAGCGCTTGAAGAACTCGGTCTCACGCCGATGTTGCTCACGGGAGACCGGCTCCGCACCGCCGAGGTCATCGCTCAGGAGGTGGGAATCGGCACTGTGATCGCTGACGCAACACCTCCCACCAAGCTGGCTACCATCGAGAGCCTGCAAAGTCGAGGCCAGGTGGTCGCGATGGTCGGAGATGGGATCAACGACGCCATCGCCCTCACCCAGGCGGACCTTGGGATCGCTATGGGCGGAGGAACCGACCTTGCTCGCGAGGCCAGCGACATCACGGTGATGCATCCATCCCTTATGGGCGTTGTCGATGCGATTCGCCTCTCCCGGCGCACCCTCGCGATCATCAAGGGGAACCTGTTCTGGGCCTTCGCCTACAACGTGGCTGCGATTCCGCTGGCGATAGCGGGATTACTCAATCCGATGATCGCTGGAGCTGCCATGGCTTTCTCATCCGTCTTCGTTGTGACGAACAGCCTGCGGCTACGCCGCTTCCAGGCCTCCACGTGATCAGGTGGTGAGGCCTCGCGCGAGTTCCCATTGGCGGCGAACTTCGGGATAGAGCCGATCGGCCACCCGCTCCTGGACATCTGGAGCGAGACTTACGAAGCCTCCGACATATCCGTAGCATTCGGAGGAGCCGCATTGGCAGTGGAACTGGTGACCGTCTCCGTCCCAGTCGAACAGGACGTAGTCGCAGGTGATCTCTTCTCCAGGCTCGAGGTCACGGGCCGCGACCTGTACGTATCCCACAGTCTTCTTGCCCTCCTGATCGATCACGTCGGTGCTCAGTGTCGACGGATCGCACGAGTGGTTCATCAGGCATCCGGGGAGATCGATCGCGCGGAAACCCTCGTAGCGCACGGACTGCATGGGCGTGACCTCAATCTCCTCGACCGATCCGCCGACCTGCACCCGAGCACGGTAGATCCGGCCGTCGTCGGGGATATGGAACTCAACCGCTCGGAGCACCTCGTCTCCCTGAGTGAAGGAGCGGGTGGTGAACAGTCCGAGTCCATGCGGCCCGCGACGCAGTTCCACTCCGGCTGGCGCAACGATCACCTGTGCATCCAGGTATGCCTGAAATTCCTCAGGCGATGTGCGCTGCTGCTGCATGTTCCTCCGCCCCTCGCGGCGCAGGATATATGCGCAGCCGCGCAAGTATCCCGAGTTCCCTCCAGGTCGATATCCAGACCCCTAGGCTCCGGGGATGCTGCGTAGGCGTCGAATCACGGCTGCGGTCGTGGGTGCGGTTGTCGCATCCGGTTTGTGGCTCGGTGCACCACTCATCTCCAGTGCGGTGGCGATCGGAGTGAGTGCGGAGGACGACGAGGGTGGCGGTGGGGGTGGGGATCCCGCACCCGCTGAACCCGCGGCCCCTGAGCCCGCACCCGCTGAGTCCACACCGGAGTCTGCTGAGCCAGCCGAGGAACCGGCCGAGCCTGACGAGACGCCACCCTCGAGTGAGGTCACAGACACACCCGAGGACGCCACAGACCCGGACGCCACGGACGAAGACGGCATTGATCCGGACGCCACGGACGAAGACGGCATTGATCCGGACGCCACGGACGAAGACGGCATTGATCCGGACGCCACGGATGAGGACGCCACAGACGAAGACGGGATTGATCCGGACGCCACGGATGAGGACGCCACGGATGAGGACGCTCAGGATGGAGCCGAGCTCACGGAGGACGAGGGTGCTGTCGAGGAGATGGATTCCGACGGTCCCGCGCTGAGCCTGGACATCGCGCAGGGAGACGGAGTGGAAGTGTCTGCGCGGGGCGCCGGGCTGCTGGCCGAATCGCGCGCCGAGCTGTGGGTCTTCTCGACTCCCCAATTACTCGCGCAAGGCACAGCCGACGCGAGCGGAGAGATCGTTCTATCGGCGACCCTTCCTGGGGACCTGGCCGCGGGATCGCACACGGTCGTCCTCAAGGGCACAGACCCGTCCGGCCAACCCGTGGAATTCGGATCCTCGGTCGAGATCGGCCCCAATGGTGAACTCCTCGGAGTCACCCCCGACGCCGACCTTTCTGGGTTGGTGTTCCCTGAACTCCCGGACAATCCCAAGGCTCCCCAGTACCCGAAGGTTGAAGCTCTGGATCAACCAGCAGCCGTGGTGTCGGCCACCATTGCCGCCGTTGCCCTGCTCTCGGTTGCCGGTGCGGGACTTGCAGGGGCGGGGCGTGCCCCATCACCCGCGGGCGGAGGCATTAACGAAGGTCTCTATTGGGCCGCGTCTCTGCTGGACGAGATCGACGTTGAACACAATCGTGGTTGGCGAACGCGCTTTCGAGCGATGGGACGGGCTCGAGGGGACCGATCCTGGCTGCATCGCTCACCGCTCACCGCCTTTGTCGACGAGGCGTCTTTTCTCTGGCCCACAGCGGTCAGCGCGAAGAGCCCCCTGCTAGCGCGGATCATGGGAGACGCGGCACCATTGCGCGCGATCTTCGGGAGTGCGAGTCTGTTGCTTCCCCTAGCCGCATTGGTCCTCGGAGTCGTGTCCGCGGTGACCTCGGACGGGATTGCGCAGCCGCCTGTTCTTGGACTCCTCATCGCATTGATCGTCATCGGAGTCCTGGATGCTTTTGCTGGGTTGGTCGGCACCCTGGCATTCTCGGTGGTCGTTGTCGCCATGGGCGGGATCGTTGATCTGTCGAGTGTGCGCACCCTCATGGGTGTAGCGCTCCTGATCATCGGTCCCGGACTCATCGCGACGTCGTTCCGGGAGATTCGCCGCGCAGCGCCGCACAACTTTGCACAGTGGTGGGAGCGCGGAGCAGACATCATCATCGTGCCTCTTCTCGGTGCTTACACCACCTACAACGTCGCGAGTTCGCTTCCACCGCTCGGCGGATCGCTCTTTCCTGTTGGGGAGAGCTCGGTTCAGTTAGCGTGGATCGTTGCCGGCCTTCTCGTTGTCAAAGTTTGTGTTGAGGAGGCTGCGGCTCGCTGGTTCCCGGAGAGACTCGCAACGGTTGTCGGTGTTCTCGATGATCCGGGGACCACTCAGCAGGTGTTGTCCGCGATGCTTAAACTCTCCGTCTTCCTCTTCATTTCGGCTGCATTCATCGGAACCTCCTGGCACCTGTGGGTCGGCGCACTCGTGTGGTTCCTCCCCACGGTCCTGGCGTTCCTCAGTTGGAAACTGCCAAATAGTTCCCGACTATGGCAGGCCATTCCGCGGGCGATGCCGCTGCTTGCCTTCAGTCTCTTCGTCTTCCTGATCCTGGCTTCCATCACTGAATCCGCGCTTGGGGACACCCCTGACTTCGCTCTCACATCCTTCGTGATCGTGCTGATCCCTGGATTGCTGATGGCCATTCTGGCCATGTTCGGCCGTGAACCCGTGGAAGGGGATGTGCGCTGGTACCTGCGCCCCTCCATGACCACGGTCTACCGCGTTGGCGGCGTGCTGATCTTGGTCGCCACTATCTGGCTCGCCGTCGACAGCATCTTCTAGAGGGGCGCCGGCACCACCGGGATCCCGCGATCCGCCCAGGGGTCGGTAACCTAGGCCGGCTCCCGTGGGAGTAGGCCGCCTTAGCTCAGGGGTAGAGCAACGCACTCGTAATGCGTAGGTCCGGGGTTCAAATCCCCGAGGCGGCTCCATCTGATGTCTTGAGAGATGCTTGTCGGATCTCTCGTGACACTTCTATTCTTTGAACGTGTATCCCTTGGGCTGATTCCTTTTCTGTGTCTGGGTCGTGGTCCTGGTTTCCTTGGGGGCTTCACATGTGCGCGGATGTCCATGACAGCCATACGGAAGGTCGCCCCAGAGGGTTTTGGCGACGTTTCGTGCCCCACAACATCAGTGCATATGCGTGTGCTGTTTTGCAAAGCGGCGTCTGTTCAAGCCGCGCCCCATGGTGCAGCCGTCAAGTGTGACCCTCTCACTGATGCTGCGCGAACCGTGCCACGACGGCAGCCGCAGTGTCACGACCGGAGAGCAGCGCGCCTTCGAACCAGCCGACGTGAGCTGGCGCGATGTCCGATCCTGCGAAGTGCAGCGGACCACCGGTGGCCCACTCCGCCGACGCGAACGCCTCCGAGGCGCCAGCAGGTGTCGCGAAGTACGTGCCACGCGACCATGGGTCGTTGATCCAGTCGTGGTGGTGAAAGCCGAGCAGGGTGGCGTCGGGATAGAAGGCGTGCAGGGCTCGCTCGACGTGCTTGCGGTC
>JBEIHR010000102.1:0-6423 GCA_040381195.1 Rubricoccaceae bacterium | reverse complement strand
TCTCGCCCTTGAGCAGCTCGGCCGGGGTCAGACCCATGTTCGGGAATGTCTCGGCGAGTGCTGCCACCTGCTCCATAGCAGGCTTGTTCGGGACCTTGTAGAGGATGTTCTCCGCGACCCAGGCGTGGTTCGCTGGATCGAGAATGAAGTTGACGAAGGCGTGTGCCGCCTCCTTGTTCTTCGAGGACTTCAGGATCACCATCGTGTCCGCCCAGAGGTCACTGCCCTCCGAAGGAACGGCGAACTTGATGTCCGGGTTCTCCGCGGTGCCGTAGTTGCACCAGCCATCCCACGCCACGACCATGTTCGCCTCACCGGAAACCAGGCGTGAGTAGAACGTGGTGTCGTCGTAGGCGAGCAGGCCCGGCTTGGCGGCGAGCAGCTTCTGCTTCACCTGCTCGAGCTCGGCCTCATCGGTGGTGTTCGCCGAGAAACCCAGGGCCTTCTGCGCCGGGAGCATCAGCCAGCGATCGGTGGCTAGTGCGGTGACCTTGCCCTTGTTCTCCGCACTCGGCTCGAGGATCGCGTTCCAGCTCGTCGGCTCCTCGACCACATCGCTGCGGTAGCAGATGCCCGTGGTGCCCCAGGCGTAGGGAACCGAGAACTTGTTGCCCGGGTCGTAGGAGAGTTCCTGCGCCTCGGGGTAGAGGTTCGAGAGGTTCGGGATGAACTCGGGGTTGATCTGCTCGACCAGGCCGGCCTCGTTGAGTGCCTGCGCGAACTGACCGGAGACGAACGCAACATCGAAGCCGGAGTCACCGCCCGCGGTGAGCTTGGCCATGATCTCCTCGTTCGTGGCGTGGTTGCTGATCGTCATCGGGGTGCCGACAGCGCCCTCGAACTTCTCCGCGAGGTCCTCGGGGTAGTAGCCCGCCCAGTTCGAGATGGTGAGGGTCTGCTGGGACAGATCGGCGTTCGGATCCAGCTCGGACGCGCTGTCCCCGCCCCCGCAGGCGGACAGCACCAGGGCAGCCGCGGCTGTGGTGACCAGCAGCGCGCCGGTCCGTGGTGTGAGTCGACGCATCAGTTCTCCTTTGGCTTGGAATGCGTGTCCTGCTCATGAAACAGCACGGGATGGGGGAATACCAGGGTTATTGCCAAATTGTTGAATTCGAGTTCAAGAAACTCCTACCCTCGACCCATGGGGAGGACCAGCGGTCGCAAGGCCGTCCTGATCGAGGCGGCCCAGCGCGCCATGGCCGAGCACGGCACCGCGGTACGGCTCAACCAGATCGCCGAGCAGGCCGGGGTGACCTCGAGTGCGGTGCTCTACCACTACCCGAACATCGAGGAACTCCTCGTGGATGCCAATCGGGCCGGGATGGAGCGCTTCTACGACCAGCGCATGCAGGCCATCTCAGGTCTCACCGACCCGGTGGAGAAGTTGGTCACCACCATCGCCCTCGGTGTCCCCCGCTCCTCGGACGACGAGGAGGTGCGGTTGCTGTGCTCCCTCGGTGGTGAGGCCGCGCGCAACACCATCTATGCGGTGCTGCTCACGTCGCTCTACGACCGCCAGGTGGGGATGTTCCAGGGAATCCTCGAGTTGGGTGTGGGTTCCGGTGACTTCCGATTGACCCAGGACTCCCAGGTGATCGCGCGTAACCTCGTGGCCCTCGAGGACGCCTACGGTTACCGGATCATGGCCAAGCACCCGACCCTCGACTACGCCACCGCGGTCGATTTGATCCTCGACTACGCGCGCATGGCCACCGACAACGCACTTCCCGTACCCAGCCGCATCACCCGTTTATCCCGACCCGCCCATAAGTGAGGAAACGATGTCCGATCGTCCGTTGACCGTTCTGTTCATGCCGGAGTCGGCCTACGGTCCCACCAACCAGTGCATCGGCATCGGCAAGGTGCTGCTCGACCGCGGTCACCGTGTGGTGTTCGCCGCCGAGGCGTCGTGGAAGGGCAAGTTAGCGGCACTCGGCTTCGAGGAGGATCTCGTCGACCTCGCGCCCCCGCCGCCTGAGGACGCGGGCGAGCAGGATGCGGGTGCGTTCTGGAAGGACTTCATCCGCGAGACCGCACCGGAGTTCCGCAAGCCGACGATCGAGCAGTTGTCCACGTTCATCCAGCCGACCTTCCAGGCACTCATCGATGGTGCCGTGTATTGCGAGCCGCAACTGCGCGAGATCATCGCGCGGGTGAAACCCGACGTCATCGTCGAGGACAACGTGGTGTGTTTCCCGGCGCTGACCACCGCGGGCGTGCCGTTCGTGCGCATCGTGTCGTGCAACCCGTTGGAGATGAAGGGCCCGGGTGTTGCCCCGGCGTTCTCCGGCTACGCGCAGGACGACCCCAGTTCGTGGCCGGCATTTCGCGCCGAGTACGAGCGCACGCATCGCGAGATGTGGGAGGCGTTCAACGAGTTCGTGGTTGCTTCCGGTGCGGCTCCGTTGCCGGATCTCGAGTTCATCCACGCGGACAACGCGGCGAACCTCTACGTGTATCCGAAGGAAGCCGATTACGTGGCCGAGCGGCCGCTGGATTCCACGTGGACGCGGATGGACTCCTCCGTCCGCACCACCGACTCCGACTACGTGGTTCCGGCTTCGGTAGCCGATCGCCCGGACGGCAGTGCGTTGATCTACCTGTCACTGGGGTCGTTGGGTTCGGCGGACGTCGGGCTGATGAAGCGCCTGGTGGAGGTGCTCGGGAAGACCCCGCACCGTTACATCGTGTCCAAGGGTCCCCAGCACGCCGAGTACGAGCTCGCCGACAACATGATCGGTGCGGAGTTCGTACCGCAGACCCGGATCATCCCCGAGGTCGATCTCGTGATCACCCACGGTGGCAACAACACCACCACGGAGTCGCTGCACTTCGGCAAGCCGATGATCCTGCTCCCGCTCTTCTGGGACCAGTACGACAACGCCCAGCGGATTCACGAACTCGGGTTCGGTCGCCGGTTGGCCACGTACGCATTCACCGACGAGGAGATGAACGACGCACTCACGTCTCTGCTGGGTGACGCGGAGTTGCGAACCCGAATGGCGGCGATGGGTGAGGCGATCCGGTCACGCGATGGACTGCGTGTGGGCGCCGACGTGATCGAACGCGTGGGACGCGAGCACGTCGCTTCGTGACCACACCACCCCTCGGGGAGATCGTGCGACGCACGTCTGTTCCCGATCTGCTGCCGCGTCGCTCGCAGGCACGGGCGTCCGATGCGGTGGGTATCCCGGAGCTGGTCGATGCCCTCGATCTTGGTGATGGGTGCGTTGTCTGCATCGTGGATATCGGGAATCGACGCGTGGTGGTGCCTGCTCGGGTGCAGGGAGATGTGCTGGTGCGCGATGCGGGTGTGGCATCACAGCTACGCGCAGGGGACACCGGTGCATTCCATGTCGAGCTGACGGGTTCACTCGCCGGTGATCCGCGCATGATCGACGTGGACCAGAGCAACGACTCCGTGATCCTCGGTGACGCCGTCGTCAAATGGCAGCTCGATGCGACATCGTCGCCGGCACCGGATCGACTGCGTGCCCTCATGGGCACGCGCATAACCCCGGAACCGCGTGCGATCGTGGAGTGGACCGATGCGGACGGGCGCGTGTGCACCGTCCTGACCGCAGCGGCTCATCGGCCAGATGCCGAGGACGGCTGGACCTGGGCCGTGGAACTGGTGCGCGCCCATGCGCGCGGTGAGGAGGTCGATGCGATCGCACCTTTCGCCGAACTCGGTGCCATGGTGGGACGGATGCACGTCGCTCTCGCCCAATCGGGCTTGGGTACGTGGCCTAAGGAGCACTGCGCGGAGCTGGTGGCATCGATGCATGCTGACCTTGATGAGGCCGTCGCGGTGATGGATGGGGAGGAGGGCGCGCGACTGCGCGCGCGCCAGACCTCTCTCGCAGAGATCATCGACCGTGCGCGATCGGTGGACTCGACACCGGTGATCCCCATCCATGGCGATCTGCATATCGGCCAGGTACTGCGTGATGAGCAGGGCGTGAGCATCATCGACTTCGACGGGAATCCGTTGCTCTCCGCTGAGGAGCGGTGCGCTCCGGCGCCTGCCGCACGGGATGTGGCCGGGATGCTCGCGTCCATCGACCACGTGGCGCGGGTGGTGAACTTCCGCACTCCCGGGCTCGACCCGCGTCCGGCACTCGTGTGGATCGCGCATGCACAGGACGCATTCCTTGCTGCGTATCAGTCGACGTTGACGTCGGCGGGGATGCGGAATCTGCTCGATGATCGACTGCTCCAGCCGATGATGATCGACCAGGAGTGTCGCGAATACATCTACTCCGCACGCCACCTCCCGCACTGGCGGTACGTTCCCGATGCCGTGATCACCCACCTGCTGCCCGAGGAGGACTGATGGACCCCGCGCTGTTCCTCGCGGACATCGAGGCACGCCCGGATCGGTTGCGGGAGGCCGCGGCCGTGTGGGCCGGGGGTAATCCCTGGGCCGGTCTGCGCGCTCGTCGTCTCGTTTTCCTTGGAATGGGGTCGTCGTACTTCGCGGCGAGCGTGGCTGCCGATCGACTCCAGCACCGCGGTGTCGCTGCGACGGCGGTGCTCGCGAGCTCCGATCTGCTCCCTGTCGTGGATGCCGATGATCACGTGATCGCGATCAGTGCCAGCGGGTCCTCGGTGGAGACACTGGCCGCGGTCGAGCACTTCCACGGCCGCTGTCCGATCACGGTGATGACGAATGTGGGGACGGGGACGCTGCTCGACCTCGCCGACACCGTTGTGGCGATGCACGCGGGAGCAGAGTCCGGTGGCGTCTCCTGCCGTTCCTTCACCCACACCCAGGCGCTACTCCTCTTGCTGGAGGACCACCTCGTCGGTGGTGTTGATACGTCTGTTTTCGGACGCGCCGCCGATGCGGCAGCGGACCTGCTCGATACGCGCGACACATGGCTTGCTCCCGTGTCGGACCTGCTACTCGGGCCCGAAGGAACATCCGTCGTAGCGCCGGTGAGTCGATTGTCGAATGCACGACAGAGTGCGCTGATGTTCCGGGAGGGACCACGTCGGCCTGCCATCGCGTGCGAGACCGGGGACTGGTCGCACATCGACGTCTATCTCACCAAGACCACCGATTACCGCATGCTGCTGCTCACTGGCTCGCGGTGGGAGGCGCAGCTCATGGACTGGTGCACGCAGCGGAGCGCGACGGTGGTGGCGGCCGGGGCCGACGTGCCAGGGGCAAACTTCACGCTTCGGTATCGCCACGACTCCGAGGATCTGGTGCGGCTCCTCGCTGAGATCACAGTCGCCGAAGTGGTGGCGGGTGTGGAGTGGGGACGTACTCAGGGCTGAGAACGCCCCACCCGCTGGTCTGATATATATAGAGTCGTCAGGGATATATATTTCTTCCATGTCGCTGCGTGCCTCCCGTAAGCGCCTCCGGCTGACCCAGGGGCGAGTTGCCGAGCTGCTCGGCACGAGCCAGGCGAATGTCAGCGCGTATGAGACCGGGCGGCTCACTCCGGGACCGACCGTCGCCGCGCGGATTGCGGCGTTCACGGCGCTTCCGGACGACACGATCTATCGAGATCTCTGGCCACCGACCCTGGCGAGCACGGCGATGCAGTTGCGCGGGGACATCCATGCGGGGCTGGGTGAGAGCGACATGCTTCGAGTGATCATCCAGGCCTCCGATGACTTCCCGAAGTTGACGTCTCCCGTGGAGCGCGCGTTCTTCCTGTCGGAGCCGGGGCTGACCGGGGATATCCGCTACGACGCGCTGCTCGCCGGACTCGCCGTGCATCTGTGTCGCGAAGCCTGCATGGAGTCGACACCCGCGTGGACCCGGGCCCCCGGTCGATTGCTCGACGAGATCTGGTGGTTCGACAGTCCGGCGCCATCGCTGCATGCACTCGGTCTCCGCGATGCCGTGCCCGCGATGCGTGCACGTGGGGTCATGTTGAGTCGCAGGAATCTGGAGTCGGTATGACAACCCTCGATGAAGCCCGTGTCCGCTCACTTCTTGCCGAACTCGGCGAACGCCTCGAAGGTCGGGGGATCGAGGCCGAGATCTATGTGGTGGGTGGGGCGGCGATGATGCTTGCCTACGACCGCACGCGCGTCACCCGCGACATTGACGCCGTGGGCGTTCCGCAGGAGGAGATCGACATCGAGGTGGCTGCGATCGCTGCCGATCATCGGGACCTGGACTCCGATTGGCTAAACGCACGGGTGCTGCCGCTGCTGCCCAGGTCGATCGATGCCGATCGGATCGAGGTGATGGGAGCGCCGGGGATCACGGTCAATGTCGCCTCGCCTCGGCATCTCGCTGCAATGAAGGCGCGATCCGCTCGTGGCAGGCGCGATCTCGATGATCTCTGGGTGCTGTGTCAGGTGCTGGGATTGACTGATGTCGACCAGGTGTGGGAGATCTGCACGCAGGTGTGGGGTGGGGATTTCATCCGCGAGGACGTGCGTCTTCTGGTCACC
>JBEIHR010000101.1:0-6468 GCA_040381195.1 Rubricoccaceae bacterium | reverse complement strand
CTTCCGGAACAACGCCCTGGACACCATCACCGTGGTCATCCCTCAGTTGCGCGCCCTGCGTGCGCTGCGGGCATTCACCAGCAAAGGCATCCTGTCCCGCGGAAAGACGGGAAGCATTCTCACCGGCGGCGGTATCACCTCGGGGATCCTGGGAGTCCTGCTGATCGTCTGGGTGGGTGGCCTGATGGTGCTCAACGCCGAGCGCGGCGCACCTGGATCGGAGATCGACACCTTCGGTGACGCGATCTGGTGGGGATTCGAGACGATCACCACCGTCGGTTACGGCGACTTCGTGCCCGTCACCGGACTTGGTCGATTCTTCGCCGTGATGATCATGTTCGTCGGTATCGGCGTGCTGAGCACAGTCACCGCCACTGTCGCCGCGAGCTTGGCCCGCAACAAGTCCGCTCCACCCGATCCGAGCCAAGAAGTCCTTGCGGAGCTCGGTGAGTTGAAGAGCATGGTGGCCTCGTTGCAGGCCAAACTCGAGGGGAAGTCCTAGCCCTTGGCGTTCACCCTCTGGGTCGCCAAGGCGAGGGTTCCATCGGTGGCCGATCCCCACGCATAGACGATTGTGTTGAAGGGCCGCACTGCATTCACAGTCGTCGGGCCGAGCACCACTGCGTCATTATTTGCCAGGGCCACGGTGATCGCGTAGTTCGACGCAGCGACGCGCTTGGTTGCTGACGCTCCGTTGGTCAATGCTCCGAAGAGCACTTCGCCATTGGCACGGAAGTCCACCGCGGGGGCCGCGGCAATGTGGCGCACGGTCAGCCGACCGAACCCGACGGGGTTCTTCGCGGAGCAATCCGCGAAGCGGTTCGTGGTCGGGGCGCCGGAGGCATCAAGGTTTGCCGTGATCGTCGAGCACGTGCCCGCGAGGAAGACCGCGTTGTCGATCGCCAGCAGAGGCTGTCCGGATCCCGGCATGGAGCCATCGGCGTAAATGCCGATGTCGTAGGTCCCCGGCCGCACCTTCAGGGTGCGCAACTGACCCGGGGTCAGATTGTTGAGGAGGCGAATATCTCCCGCGTAGACATCAACGACGTCCGCGCCCTTGCCGGCAGGAATGGCGTGGAGTACCGCGACGGTGGCTTTCTTGTCGTTGGGTGCGGCACTGACCGAGGGTGCGGCCAGACCTAGACCGAGGAGCGCCACGGCGAACGCGGCAACGAGACGAAGACGAGACATGCAACCTACTTTCACTAGATGGATTGCCCCACTGTCTCGATCCCACGAGGTCACCGCTTGCGTAATGAACATCCACAGACTGCATTGCCTGGTCACGTTCGAATGGCCCACGCTGGAATACTCGCGCCGTGGGCCGCGCGTTTTCCTTCACGTCGACGGTGTGGTTATGGCAGGGCGACTCGGCCTGGCACTTCGTGAGCCTGCCCGAAGACATCGCCGACGAGATCGCCGACCTCATGGAAGGACGACTCCGCGGTTTTGGCAGCGTGCGCGTCGAGGTCACGTCCAAGGACAACACGTGGCGGACATCGATCTTCCCGGACAGGAAATCCGGCACCTACATCCTGCCGTTGAAGAAGCAGGTGCGTCAGGAGCTGAACCTGTCCGAGGGATCACGGGCGAGGTTCAGCGTCGAAGTCATCGACGACTGAGGGTGGGTCGCCCGGGGCTCGAACCCGGAACCTACGGATTAAAAGTCCGCAGCTCTACCGTTGAGCTAGCGACCCGAGTTCCCCGAGGAGTTGCTCCTCGGACGTGAAGGGTATCGGTCGCGTATGTGCGGGCGGCGATACTCAGGGAGTCCAGGACCAATCGCCCGCGACGGTGCGCTGCCGCATGGTGCCCAGACCCTCGATGCTCGATTCGACGACCTGGCCGGGTCGCAGGAACACCTGCGGGTCGCGACCCAGGCCCACCCCCGCCGGTGTTCCGGTGACGATGACGTCACCCGGCATGAGTGTGGTGACCGACGACAGGTATTCGATCAGGACCGGGACGGGGAAGATGAGGTCATCGGTGTTGCTGTCCTGCATCCGCTCACCATCGATGTCGCACCACAGGCGAAGCGCGTCCGGGTTGGGTACTTCGTCGGGCGTCACCACCCACGGGCCGATCGGGAGGAACCCGGGGAAGCTCTTGCCGAGGCTGAACTGTGGGGCGTTCTTGGGAGTCATCTGGACATCACGCGCGCTGTAGTCCTGGGCGACGGCGAGACCTGCGACATGCGACCACGCATCCGCGCGCGAAACCCCCCGAGCCGTGGTGCCGATGATCACGGCGAGTTCGATCTCCCAGTCGACCTTGGGCGTGGCCACCACGAGTTCACCGAAGGGACCGGCGATCGAGGACGGGAACTTGGTGAACACCATCGGGACTTCCGGGATCGCGAGTCCCGATTCGATGGCGTGGAGTCGGTAGTTCAGGCCGATGGCGAAGACCTGGCGTGGTGCGGGAACCGGGCAGGTGACCTTGGCCTCGTCGAGTGCGACGGTGGGGGCTCCATCCGCCGCCGATCCGGCCCACGACACGAGATCGGCCCACCGATCGAACAGCGCCATCGGGTCGGACGGGAGGTTTCCCCCACTCCCCTCGGCGACGTCGACGAGTCGATCACCGATCTGGATATGGGCACGGCCGCTGACGGCTGTGAGTCGCATGCGAGGTCCTTCCCGGTCGGGGTGTGGGGCCGAATTCTGCTCGGCGGATCGGACGAGGTACTCATCGGGTCACCTGAGCATGAATGCGCAACCGAGGGACGGCCCTTCGTCGACCAGGGTTGAATACCGCCCATGACCTCCTTCGCCGAGACCATCACCGTCGAGGACTTGGATGCGGACCAGTATCCGATCTATGCGCGGCTCCGTGCCGAGCAGCCGGTGGCGTGGGTTCCCGCGGTGAACTGCTGGTTGGTCACCCGCCAGAAGGATGTCGAGTTCGTCACCAAGCGCTCGGAACTCTTCACCGCCGAGGCTCCCGACGCCCCGGTGGACCGCTCCTTCGGCGGTCGCACGTTGATGACGATGGACGGCCCGGAGCACCTGGAGTTGCGCCGCACCCTGGACGAGAAGTTCCGGCCCAAGAAGGTGGCCGAGTACATCGATGATCTCGTGACCCCGATCGCGCAGGAGTATCGCGACCGATTGCTCTCCACTCCGGAGCGCACAGCCGAACTGGTGGTCGAGTACTTCGAACCGATCAGTGTTCTGGCGTTGGCCCGAGTTCTCGGGCTTGGGCACGTATCGGCCGATCGGCTCCAGGACTGGTTCCGTGGCCTGGCGCAGGGTGCGACGAACTTCGAGAACGACCCGGAGAAGGCAGTGGCCAACGATTCAACGGCCGCGGAGATCGAAGCCGAGTTACGGCCACTCATGCAGACCTGGCAGACCGATCCGGATGACTCGGCCATCGCGTCCATGCTCACCCATGGCTGCCCCGTGGGGGCGTTCCGACAGATCGAGTACCTACTCCCCTCGATCAAGGTGATCCTGTTGGGTGGCATGCAGGAGCCCGGCCATGGCGCGGCATCGTGCCTCGCGGGCCTGCTGATGCACCCCGATCAGATGCGCTACGTACGCGAGCACCCGGAGAAGTGGGATGACGCGGTGAACGAAGCGTTGCGGTGGATGGCACCGATCGGCACCATGCAGGCCACCGCCGTCGAGGACGTCGAGCTCGGAGGCGTGGTGATTCCCAAGGGTGATTTGGTCTCAGCGGTCGTGTCCAGCGCGTGCCACGACGAATCCATCTTCGAGGATCCCGCACGCTTCGATATCCACCGCCCACGTCAGGGCAACGCAGCATTCGGTTTCGGCGCGCACTTCTGCGCCGGGCACCAGTTCGCGCGTGACCTCGAGCGCATCAGCCTGCAGACAATCGTCGATGCGATGCCGAACATGGAGTTGACCGCACCCGTGTCCTTTGTGGGGTGGGAGTTCCGCGCACCCACCGCACTGCACGTGCGTTGGTGACTAGATGACGCCCTTGTGCAGGATGAAGCAGCTGTAGGGCGCGGTCTCGAGGGTGTGGACCACGGCGTAGCAGTCGCGGGCACGCGCGTAGAAGTCCAGACGTGGAATCACCCCGTACTGGATTGACCGGCCTTCGAACTGGGTGGCGGTGGCCAGGACCTCGCGCTGTACGTCGGTGACGATCGATGGGTCGTCGAAGGCTTCCATGCGTTCCAGGGGTCGCTCGACGAAGGAGTCGAGGGGGAACACGCTGAGGATCGCGCGCAGGGCGCGCACCACACCCACCTCGCCGAGCCGGATCACCGGCTTACCACTTGCCGCGGCCGGGTAGTTCGCGTCGACCACGAGAAGCCGGTCCGCGTGACCCATGTCGTCGAGGATCTTGAGCAGGTCACCGCTCAGGAGGGGGTCGATGTTCTTGAGCATGGGACTCCTCGCTCGGTTGGCGAGACCCTAGCGGGAGCGCGTCGACGGCGGGCAGATGCGATCGATGAGGGCGCGTGGATTCACCGCGGCCGACTCCCCGCCACTGCGCCAGTACTCGAAGTGGAGGTGGACCGAGCCTGGGGATCCCGTGTCACCCATGAGGCCGATCACCTGACCCGCCTTCACCCGGTCACCGTCGCCGACGAGGACCTCGTCCATATGGCCGTAGTAGTACTTCGGACCCCCTTCGCCCTTCAGGACGATCTGGAGGGACCCGTTGGCCTGCTTCTTCGTGCGGTCGATCCGACCGTCCTCAACGGCGAAGATTGCGGTGCCGCGGGGCGAGTGCAGGTCGATGCCGCGGTGTTTGCGGTTGCCGCGATCGGCACCCCATCCGTCACCGATCCAGAAGTCCTTGGTCGGGCAGACGCGACCGCGCACCTCCTCGGGAGCCTCGAACTCCGGGTCCGCCGGGTCCGCACCGAGGGAACCGCCCCCATCCGTCTCGGCCTTGTGGTTGGCGTGCGCGGGGGGACCGAAGGCCACGAGGGCGACGACGGCTGCGAGGGCCACCAGGCTGGCGCGCATCCCGCGACGTTACCTATTCGTTATGTCCCCCGCACCTGGGGGGTCACCCGGGCATCGATCGCGTCGGCGAATCGGGCTGCGGCCTGAGGGTCAGTGGCCAGGAAGACCGATGGCTCCACCATCTCCAGCTCCAGAACCATCGGTGCCCCGGTCGGGTCGGCGACGAGGTCCACCCGGGCGTAGAGCGGGGGCCAGACACCGGTGCGGGCGCGGGCCGACTCGAGGGCCGCCTCGGCCACCGCCAACTCTTCAGGCCTGGCCCGGCGCGGGGAAATCGACTCCTGGATGAACAGCAGTTCGGTCACGGCCGCCTCGCGAGAGAGCAGCGGTCCCTTGCGCGCGGAGTGGGAGAAGACACCGTCGAAGAACAGGAGGGCTGACTCCCCCGCCTCATCCACCGACGCGAGGTAGGGCTGCACCATCACGCACCGTCCCTCCGCATGGAGGCGGCGAATGTGCGCATCGGCACGCTCGGCATCACCGGGGCCGTAGCGCGCAGTGTTCCGGGACCCGGCCGAATCGGTCGGCTTGACCACGTACTCACCCGAGTCGGGAAGAGACCACGCGTCACCCGGTTCGAGGAACGTCGTCGGAACGCACGGCACACCATCAGCGGCGAGGTCGCGCAGGTAGCGCTTGTCCATCGACCACGCAACGACCGGCGGCGGATTGAGGACGGGGGTATCGGCGGCCACGCGATCGATCCAGGACAGGAACTCCGCGCCACGCTCCGCACAGTCCCAGGTCTGACGGATGATGACCGCGTCGAAGGCAGCCCAATCCGCGGGTGCATCCCAGACGAGGGGAACCGCATCGACACCCCGTGCATCGAGCGGGGCCAGAAGGAGCTGGTCGTCCGCGTCGAGCGTCGCGTACTCCGCGCAGGTCGCCAGGGCGACCCGACGCCTAACCGTCACTCAGTGACCGTGACGGTGATGTCGTAGGAGGTGTTGTCCGGGAGCGTGACGGTGATGACGGCTGTTCCCGGGGCAAGTGTCTTCGCACCCGGGTTGTAGACCACGCCCTCTTCGTCACGTGCCTGGAAGATCTCGAGGATGTCGGCGTTGTCCGTGGCGATCGTGGTACCCACGACGTCGTCGACCACGATGTCGAGGAAATCACCGACAACCGCGGTCGCCTCGGTCTGGCCCGGCTCGATGATGATCGGCGGGATCATCTGCGTTGCGTTGGCGGGCGCCTCTTCCGTGGCCGCTGCGTCGCCACCCGAACCCGACGAACAGCCAGCGAGAAGACCGACGCTGATGAGTGCCGCCGCGACGGCGAGTGAACGACGAGCCTGCATGGGAACCTCCCTGATCCGATGTGTTCCGACTGTAGCGCGGGTCCGAGATCCTCCCGCCGAACGACGCCCCGATCTAGCGGATCTCATCCATCTGGGCGACACGAGCGGCGTGCCGGCCACCCTCGAACGGGGTGGTGAGGAACACGCGGAGTGCGGCGATCGCGATCTCGGGTTCGGTGACCCGCTCCCCGAAGCATGCGACGTTCGCATCGT
>JBEIHR010000100.1:0-6472 GCA_040381195.1 Rubricoccaceae bacterium | reverse complement strand
GAGTGCGCCCATCCCCGGTGACGATGTAGTTCTCGGTTGTGGGAGCAATGTTGTATCGCGCAGGTAACTCGACACCGACAGTGTCGATCTCGAATTCTCGGACGAGTGTGGCGACGTCCATGCTCGCCGCATACCGCCCGCTCACACCCCGACCCTAATTCTCACGGACTAGTGTCGCGGTGTGACGTGGTGGTCTGCTCCCGTGGCCGTCGGCCCGATCAGCGGAACCGTGCGCGTCCCCGGATCCAAGTCCGCGAGCAACCGCTCACTCGTGCTTGCCGTCCTCGCCGATGGACCCAGCGTGATCCACGGCGCCCTCGATGCCCGAGATACCCGACTCATGGTCTCCGCCCTCGGGCACCTCGGCCACTCACTCGAGGTGGCGCCGGACACTCTCGCGGGGAATATGACCGTGCACGTGCACCCCCACCACATGCAGGCGACCACCACCATTCAGTGCGGACTGGCGGGCACGGTCATGCGATTCGTACCCCCGGTCGCAGCCCTCAACGCGGGTCGAGTGACCTTCGATGGTGACGAGACGGCACGTGTTCGCCCGATGGGCACACTCCTCGAGGCCCTGCGGAATCTCGGGGCCGACGTGGACGATCGTGACCGTGGGACCCTGCCGTTCACGGTGGTCGGTCACGGGGAGCTCCGCGGAGGCGTCGTGACCATCGACGCATCGCGCTCGAGCCAATTCGTCTCCGGTCTCCTGTTGAGCGCGGCCCGCTTCCAGTCCGGAGTCACCATCCATCACCGGGGTGATCGCGTCCCGAGCACACCGCATATCGAGATGACGATCGCGATGCTCGCTGATCACGGTGTCGTGGTGGAGAGGGAAGGCGCAACCACGTGGCACGTTGATCCGCAGACCATTCGAGCCAGCGTTTCACGCATCGAACCCGATCTGTCCAATGCCACTCCCTTCCTTGCCGCGGCGATGGCAACCCAGGGATCGGTCACCGTTGCGGACTGGCCGGAGGTCACCACCCAGCCGGGCGCAGCGATCCTTCCGATTCTGGAACACATGGGCGGAACGTGGACTCGTTCGGCAGATGGCGTAACCGTGCATGGACCGGCCACGCTGCACGGGATCGACGTGGATCTCGCCGATGTCGGCGAGTTGACCCCGACGGTTGCTGCTCTTGCGGCACTGGCGGATTCGCCGAGCACGTTGACCGGGATCGCCCACCTCCGCGGACACGAGACCGACCGCCTGGCGGCACTGGCAACCGAACTCAGCGCGATCGGGGCGGGTGTCGAGGAACTGTCCGATGGCCTGCGCATCGAGCCGGGTCCCCCGCGGGCGGCGGATCTGCGCAGCTACCACGATCACCGAATGGCCACCGCCGCGGCAATCGTCGGCCTGCGCATCCCCGGGGTTCGCGTGGAGGACATCGGCACCACCGCCAAGACACTCCCCGACTTCCCCGGAATGTGGTCGAGACTTCTGGGCAGCGCGTGAGTCGTCGCGGGGTCGACGTGGATGAGGACGACGTCCGCATCCGTCCCGGGCGCAGCAAGTCGCGCCCCCGTTCCAAAGACCGTCCGAGTTTCGACCAGGCACGCGACGGCATGGTCGTCGCCGTGGACCGCGGACGCTTCACGGTCGACACCGGTACGCGCGAGGAGTTCGCGGTCAAGGCTCGCGATCTGGGCCGCAAGGGCATCGTGGTCGGTGATCGGGTGGGAGTGATCGGTGAGGAGCCTGGCTCCCTGGACCTGCCCGTGCGCATCGTGTCCCGTCATCCACGCACCAGCGAACTCCGGCGCACCGCCGAGGACACCGACCCGGTCGAGCGGGTGATCGTGGCGAACGCGGATCAGTTGGCGATCGTCACCGCAACGGCGAATCCCGAGCCAAGCATCGGCCTCATCGATCGATCCCTCGTCGCAGCCATGGACGCCGGGATCCTGCCGATCATCATCGTGACCAAGATCGACCTCGCGGGCCCCGATGCGATCCGAGACATGTACGCACCCCTGGATGTCCCGGTGTTCCCCGTCCACAGGGGTCAGCCCACCCCGGATCTGCTCGCGGCCCTCAGCGGGCACGACACAGTTCTCATCGGCCACTCGGGAGTCGGCAAATCCACCCTCGTCAACGCACTCACCCCCCAGGCCGAGCGCACCACCGGATCGGTCAACGTGACCACGGGGAAGGGACGCCACACGTCCACATCTGTGCGCGCATTCCACTTCCCTGCTGGCGGTCACATCATCGACACCCCGGGAATCCGATCCTTCGGCCTCGCGCACGTGGATCCGCAGAATCTCGTGATGGCCTTCCCCGACTTGGCCGCGCTCACCACGGACTGTCCGCGCTCCTGCAGTCACGACGAAAGTGAATGCGCGTTGACCCCCCACATCCATGATCCGCACCTGGGACCGCGTGTGGCGTCCCTGCATCGACTCCTGCGCTCACGAGCTCTAGCGCCGGATGAGGTCAACCCCAGACACTGAGCGCACCGGTGTGCCCGGCGATCACGACGAGGTATGTACACCCGACGGCCGCCAGGATCACAGCGATGGCGAGGACCTTCAACCAGAGCGGACGGGTCCGGTTTCCCGGAACCCCGCGGTCGAACAACCAGAACACGGTCAGCAGCACAGCAAATCCGAGTACGGGGAGCGGGACGACATCCCCCGCCATCACGTGCTCCCCACTCACGGGACGGGTGCGGGCGAGGGTCTCCCCGGATTCCTTGGCCACAAACGCCGATACCGCAGACAGGATCGCTCCGATCACGAAGATCACGCCGAAGCGCTTGGAGAACCGCGGACGGAGCGCCATGAGGAGTGCGCCGATGGACGTGAGGGGCACCAGCACCACTACGGCGTGGATGACCAGGGGATGGAGAGGAAGACCCCAGGCCACTTCGGGAAGCACATCGCCAGGGTAGACCTTGTACATTCGCAGTGTGCAGTCTGATCTCGCGTTGGCGTTGCGCCTGGCCGATGCGGCCGACGAGATCTCCCTCACCCGTTACCGGGCACACGATCTCGTGGTGGAGTCCAAGCCCGACCTCTCACCCGTCACCGACGCGGATCGAGCGGTGGAGGCCGCCATGCGGAATCTCCTCGCCGAACACAGATCCCAGGACGCGATCCACGGCGAGGAGTTCGGTCGGACCGAGGGTGCTCGGCAATGGATCATCGATCCGATCGACGGCACCAAGAACTTCATGCGCGGGGTTCCCGTGTGGGCCACATTGATCGCTTTGGCCGTCGACGGGGAATCCACCATCGGTGTGGTGTCGGCCCCCGCGATGGGGCGGCGCTGGTGGGCCCATGTGGGCCACGGCGCGTTCACCCGAGGCCCGGAGTCCCCGCACGAGCGTCGCATCCACGTCAGTGCGATCGCTCGACTCGAGGATGCGTCCTTCGCCTACTCCGATGCGGTCGGATGGGGTTCCTCGGTCACCGGATTCACGTCCATCGTCGAGGGCACGTGGCGGCAACGTGCCTACGGTGATTTCTGGTCCCACATGCTGGTCGCCGAAGGCGCGGTGGACATCGCCGCAGAGCCGGCCCTGCAGATCTACGACCTCGCGGCGCTCCTCCCCATCGTTGGCGAGGCCGGGGGTCGCGCCACGACCTTCGGTGGGGCATCAGCCCTCGGAAATGGCTCACTTCTCACCACGAATGGGCACCTGCACGCGCAGGCGTGTGCCCTGCTGGGTGAGTGATCAGCGTCGCTCGATACGGACGGGCGCTCCCCCGTGGGGACGGATGGTGACCTGCGGGTCAGCCCAGGGCAGCCGACCCGTGGTGGGCGTCACCCGGAACGCCTGCGCCAGCATCGCGAGCATCAGCACACCTTCGACGTAGGCGAAATCCCGACCGATACATAGGCGCGGACCGGCACCGAAGGGGATGAATCCGTCGCGGTCGTACGCGGTGAGGAATCGATCTGGCTGGAAATGCTCCGGCTCCGACCACACGTCGGGATGGCGATGCAGAAGGTAGGGGCTGATGATCACCAGCGCACCCGCAGGAATCGCCACCCCACACGGAAGCGCGTCCGCATCCTTCGCACTTCGCGTGATCACCCAGGCGGGGGGATAGAGCCGCATCGTCTCGTCGAAGACCGCGCGCGTAAAGGGAAGATTCGCGATACTCGCGCGCGACCATGGTTGGGCGAGGCGGGCTTCCTCGGCGATCCGCTCCTGCATGTCGGGGTTCTGCGCGAGAAGCAGCCACGCCCACGCGAGTGCGGAGGCAACGGTCTCGTGACCGGCGACGATGAAGGTGACGATTTCATCGCGAATCTCCTGCGGTGTCAGTCCGACTCCCCGATCATCACGGGCGGCGATGAGCAGGTCGAGCATGTCTCCCGCGCCCGGGCCGGAGCGCGAGCGTTCGGCGAGGATTCCCGCGACGGCCGCGTCGAGGTTGGCGCGCGCCCGCTGCAGTTTCCGATTCGCGGGTGTCGGCAACCACCGCGGTGGCGTGAGCGGGACCCGCGCCCGAGCGATCACCACCTCCAGTCCCGACAGCGTTGCGGCCGTGATCCGAGCAGCGTCCCCGGACAGGTCCGAGCCGAAGAGCGAGCGCCCGACGACGTCGAGTGCCGCATGCATCATGTAGGCGTCGGCATCGATCACCATGCCGGGTGCGAGGGCAGACCACTCCCTCTCGACGCCGCAGGCGGTGGAGACAACCGTTGCGACCACGCCCTCCAGGGTCTCGTGATGGAAGGCCGGCTGTACCAGGGGGCGCTGACGGCGCCATCGGGGTGTGTCCGCGCTGAGTAACCCCTCCCCCGTCACGAGAGCCAACGACTCGTACTGGATCGTGGCCTTTCCGTAGTTGCGCGCATTACCCACGAGAACGTGACGCACCGACTCGGGATCGTTGACCAGATACGTCGGGGGTCGTGGGACCGGGAACTGGACGACATCCCCGTAGCGCTTCCACGTCGCGGTGAGGAATGCGAGCGGATCACGGCGGATAGTGCGAATCGCCGACACCATCTCGGGGCCGAGGGGTCCTGGGGCGGTGACGGGCGTACCCAGGAAACTGGTGGGGCGCTTGGTCAACGATCCGTCACGATCTGGTGTTCCGTGACCGGAACGCGGATGCGAGCCGCGACATGTGCCATCGAATCGGCAGCCACAGCGGCGCCGACCTCTGTCGCATAGGCGGCCTGGAAGTCCTGCTCGGAGTCGAACCAGAGTTCCGCGATACCGTCCGCGCCGATGCCGGCCTCGGGATCCACCACATTGAAGGTGATGCGGCGCACGCCCGGGAGGGTGCGGGCCTTGGGCGCATGCTCCTCAAGCCACCACTGCAGGAATTCCTCGCGCGACATGTCCTCGCGGCGGGTCAACTGGATCATGATCTTGAACATCAGCTCGGCTTCCTCGTGCGCGCATTGGGACGGCCGCGCGTGCTGAGTGCGAGCGCGATGAGGATCTCATCGGGACGGGGAGCATCGGGCATCGAGACCGTCACCGCGTCCATGTCGTCGAAGACCCAGCGGTCGTCTTTGTTGCCGATGGGCAGGGTGATCGCGGTTCCCGGGCCGGCGACCGCCTTGGTCCCGGGGATGATGTCCGCCCCACCGCCGATGGCAGCGCGCACGGGAGCACCGAAGCGCGGATGCAGGATCGCCGCGCTGTGCTCTCGATCACCGTCCGTCCCGATGATGGCGGCCTTGCCGTAGCCACGCACCTCCGCGGCGCCGACGCCGACACTGGCCAGCACCCCCAGGCACGCGGACACGAGGTACTCGGCGGCCTGCGCACCCAGTGCCTCCAACTCGCCGAGGTCGGCCACCTGGCCGTGACCTGCGAGCGGGTTCTCGACCGCGATGGCGGCGACCGCGACGACCGTGGGGGGTGCAACGTCCGCACCCGCCTCCCGATGGGTCGTGATGACCGTGGCCTGCGTTGCCCGGATTCTCATACGGCGATCTCCATCAGGGGTGCGTAGCGGGTGGTGCGCTGCTGCAGGGTGCGGCCGAGGGGCGCGACGATCGCCTCGAAATCCGCACGCTCGAGACCCTGACCGTGGCTAGCGCCAGCAGCACGTGAGATGTTCTCATCCATCAACGTGCCGCCGAGATCGTTCACTCCTGCAGAGAGCAGTTGGCGCGCGCCGTCGACTCCGAGCTTCACCCAGGACGCCTGGATGTTCTCGATGCACCCGCGATACGCGATACGGCCGACCGCGTGCATGAGCACCACCTCCCGCCAGGTGGGACCACGGCGGGCGCGACCCTTCAGGTACATGGGTGCGGCCATGTGCACGAAGGGGAGAGGGATGAACTCCGTGAATCCCCCGGTACGCCGCTGCACGGCACGCGTACGTTCGATATGCCGGGCCCAATGGATCGGTTCCTCGATGCTGCCGAACATGATGGTGATGTTCGAGGTGAGGCCGATCTCGTGCGCAGCTTCATGTACGTCGAGCCATTCCTGGGTACCGACCTTGTCCGGGCAGATGATCGCGCGCACCTCGTCAT
>JBEIHR010000099.1:0-6478 GCA_040381195.1 Rubricoccaceae bacterium | reverse complement strand
CTCCAACACATACGACCGAATCTTGTTTTGAGGACCACGCGAAGGTCCCGATGTCGCCGTTGTTGTAAGCCGTACCGATGTTGACGAAGGACTCTGGGGAATTGAACCCGACACTGGTGTAGATCTGGATCTCATTGACGTGAGTGTCTTGCAGGGCACTGAATTGATAGGCCATCCAACCTCCGCCATATGACCCAATGGAGTTGCCGGTGTTTGTGAGTAGATTGGTGGAGTCGAAAACCTCAGTCTGAGCCGATGCGGGATTCGAAAGTCCCACGCAAACGACAACCGACATCGCGACTATTGAAGAGCGGATCCCTGGGTTCCTTCGACGATGCATCACCCTGCGAAGTTACCCTCAGTGCCCGAGCAAGTCCAGCGAGATGGAAGACGTTGACACTTCTAATGCCGTCGCAGCCGCCGCGCAAGTACCATCTCGATCTTCGAGCAAGTCGCTTGGGCAATCACACCTGCGCCTCCGAACACAGCGGACGCACTGCACTAACCGGGAGGATCGACAGCAGTCACATCCCGCATTTCTCGGCAACTCCCGGACAGGGGCCCCGTGGACACGCGGCGGTCACAACCCGTCAGGCGCACTGGTTCGCAAGAGGCAACCAGTCGGCTGTGATTCCGGCTTTGCCTTACGCATCAGCCGAAACCCGGCCGTGTGCCCGAAAGGGTGTGGGGGTTCAACTCCCCCCTCGCGCACAGGAGCAACGTCAGCGAACCTGCTTGGTGCCCGCCGGGCATTTTGCAGCCACGATGGTCTTAGTCTTCTTGCCTTTCTTGCAAGTGATCGTCTTCGCGGTGCTCGCTGTCGAGGTTGCGGGTGTTCCGATGGTCAGCGTCGCGCGCTCCACGTTGCCGAACTGTCCGGGGCCGTTGCCGCCCGTCGCGTAATAGATGCGGAATTGGTTGGGTCCGATCTCGTAGCCGGTGGGGTCGAGTTTGCTGTTGCCCGCGCCGGTGATCGCTTGCGGTGCTGACCAGGTCAGACCGTCAGCGGACTCAGAAACGAACAGCTTCTGGTTGCGATCCGGTGTGCAGCCGATGTCGGCGAGGATCATCAACCACGAACCACTCGTGGTGCGCAGGACCTCGGTGTCGACGTAGCCGTTCTCCAATCGCCAACCTGGCTCCTTGGTGAAGGTGATGCCGTCGTTGGAGATGTAGCTGGCGATCTTCTCGGTGCACGAGCCCGGGACGGGGAACTCCACCATGTAGATGCGCACCCGACCATCGGGGAGAACGACCGCGTCCGGGACACCCCACGCCTTGGTTGACAGCGATGTGGTGGCACCGCCTCCGATGGGGGTGCGGGCGCCGAGGGACAGACAGTCGGCATCAAGGCACGGAGCGGAGGAGACCTGCTTGATCCCTGCACTGGGGTTGAGGTCGACGAAGTACGCGCGCTTCGACCCGTTCGGGAGCGTTGCGATCGTGACGTCGGTGACGGGACCGCCGTTGGCGTTGAAGGCGACAGGTGTGCAACCGGCATCCGTGCATAGCGCGACCGTCGTGCCCGACGGGCCGTCTGACCGGAACACCAGATCACCCCGCGCGGTCTTCTCCACATGCGGGGAGACACCGGTCATGGATGTGGGAGTCGGGTTGTCGATCTTCCATGTGGCCGCGTTGGCGGGTGCAACGACCGCACCGAGGAGGAGGCCGGTGGAGGCGAGAAGCACAGTCGAGCGGGTGAGGGTTCGTGGGCGCATGCGCTGGATGCTATTCCGAAATTATAAAGATGTGGCCCGTATCCCGAGGATCTCCCGGGACACGGGCCACGGTGGCCGTGACTGCGTGGTGCGTGACTACGGGTTCATCGGCAGGAGCACCGCGTCGATGCCGTGCGCAACCTGCTTGTTGCCCTTGTTGATGTCGACCTGGGTGAGGATCACCTTCGGGTTGGGCAACTTCGTTGCCTTGTCCACCAGGGTGATGCTCGGTGCCGAGGTGTTCACGCGGACACCGACGGTCTTGCCGTCGAGTGCGGTCTTCAACTTGGCGCCATTGGCCTTGAGCGCAGCCTCGGAGAGGATCGCCGGTCCGGGCACCACGTGGTACTGCAGCACCTGCTCGACGGTGGGGATGCCCAGCCCTGCGACGGCCTTGAAGGCTGCCGACTCGCTGGACACCTTCTTACCGGTCAACGCCGAAGCCAGGTTGATGAATGCCTGGTCGTTGGGGATGAACGCGGTGACGGCAGTGTTGCCATCGGCGAGCACCTTGACCGGGGAGTTCGGCTTGGCGGCGAGGACAGCCTCGACGGCCTTGGTCAGGATGTCGTAGTCGGCGAAGTCCTTGTCGAACTTGGCCTGGCCCGCCTTGAGGACGGACGCGAGTGAGGTGGTGCCGTCAGCAGCCTGGGCCGCAGGGGCAGCCAAGAACGAGAGGGCGAGGGCGCCCGCGGCCGCACCGACCGCCGTGGCCCGGGTGATGAGCGATGTACGCATTGCTTCTCCTTATGGATGGCCGCCCGGGTGGGCGGTGTTGATAGGTATTCGCTCGAGGGGAACCCGGCGGATGCACCCACCGTCGAAATTTCGACCAGCCATGCTCGATCGTGAGGCGCCAACACCCGGGCAACTCGGTGAGGATGGCTGCATCCAAGAGGTGCCCGGGAACCGAAGTAGGGGTGTGACCCCGACCGGCAACCTGAGCGTGGCGACAGGAGATGTGGCAACGGTGGGACCGGACGTGGTCACGAGCGTGCTCGTGGACGAGTGGACCGACGACGCTGTCGCGGCCCGGTTCGCCTCGGGCGACGAGCGCGCTCTGGAGGAGGCCTACCGACGCTGGTCCCGCCTCGTATTCACCGTCGCCCAGCGTGCGACCGGAAGTAGCGAGGATGCGGCCGACGTCACCCAGGCGACCTTCGTGAGCGCATGGCGGAGCCGGCAGGGCTTCGACGCCAACAAGGGCTCCCTGCCCGCATGGCTCATGTCGATTTCACGACGGCGGCTGGCTGATCACTGGAAGGAGCGCAGCCGCGAGATGCGCCGCACCGATGCAGTCGCCCGCGTGGCGGAGGACCCGGAGCACGAGCCCATCGACGGGATCGTGGATCGCGTGCTGCTCGCCGACGAACTTGAGCGCCTGGGCGAACCCCAGCGCCGCATCATGGAGCTCGCCTTCTTCCAGGATCTGACCCACGTGCAGATCGCGGGGGTGTTGGATCTCCCGCTAGGAACAGTGAAGAGCCATATTCGTCGATCCCTGGATCGGCTTCGGACACGATTGGAGGTGGATGGTGCAGCACTGTGACGAGGAAGTCATCGCCTTGATCGCTCTGGGTGAGACGGTCGACGCCAACGACGAAGCGCACATGCAGCAGTGTCCGCGCTGCCAGAGTCGTGTCGACCAGCTCGCGGCCGTTGTCGCCACCACGCGTTCCCTCACCGACAACGACCGACCCGTTGCGCCACCGGCATCGGTGTGGTCCGGCATCACCAGCGAACTCGGCCTGGCCGATCCACCATCGAATGTGGTGTCCCTCGATCGCGCACGTGGCCGTCGTCGGACGTGGGTGTTCGCCGCGGCTGCCGCCGTCGTCGGAATCGCCCTCGGATCCGTCGTCACCGTCGGCGTGCAGCAGTCCGGGACGCAGGCGGATCTCGTCGCCCAGGCATCCCTCGATCCGATCGAGGATTCCGGGTATCAAGGAACGGCATCCGTCGAGACCGTGGACGGCCAGGCGGTGCTCGTGGTGTCCGTCCCCGACCTCCCCGCGTTGTCGGGCGAGTACTACGAAGTGTGGATGGCGACACCGGACACGGCCACGATGGTCGCGATCGGAACACTCAACCCCGGTCAGGAAGGGCGCTTCGTGCTCCCGGCCGGAATGGACACGTCGTCGTTCCCGGTAGTGGACGTGTCGGTGGAGGCCTTCGATGGAGACACGGGTCATAGCGCGAAGAGCGTCGTGCGCGGCCAACTCGCAACCTAAACCGTCAGGTGGAGGGAGTGGGAATCCCGGACGAGTTGGTCCTCGCACGTCGAGAGTGGGCACATCACGATCACGCTATCCTCGAGAGCGCTTGATCTATCCGCCAACAGTCAGAGTCTCTGATGCGAAGTGTGCCACCTGGTAGCACCCCCACGTCTATCGAGCATGTCCTCATCGCCGCAGGTGTTCCGGGACAGCGCGCGCGAGAAGCGTGGAATTCCTTGGTGGATGAGGTCACCTTCGACCAATTGCCGGACTCGGTTATTCGAGCGATGCCACAGATCTACGGGAACCTGAGCGGGATGTCCGACGTTCGTGATCTCCCTCGCCTGCGAGGTGTGTATCGGGCATCGTGGTCGAGCAATGTGATGTTGTTCGGAGCCACCCGCCCCGTCTTTGCTGACTTCAACCAGCAGGGGATCGAATACCGCGTCATAAAGGGAGCTGCCCTCTCCGCTTTGGCGGGCCGATGGGGTCGCCGAACGATGGGTGATGTCGATGTTGTAATCGCCGACGAGCATATGACTCAAGCCCTGCGGGTCTTGCATGATCGTGGTTTTCGCCCGCAGGTCATCGACGGCGAGGTATCTGACAAGCAACCCAGGAACATCCAGGGGTCCTACGTCTCGGAACGATGGGCCATTCTGGATATCCACTCACCACAGGGACGCCCCGATCTTTTTGCAGAGTTGTTTCGCGAGCCGGGACAGGTGAAGCAGCTTCTTGATGTTCCCATCCACATTCCCTCGTCTGAGCTCCTCCTCGCGATAGCGGTGTGGCATGGGGATCGTGCGGCCGCCGGCACCGATCATGTGCAGACTCTGCTCGATATGGGATTTCTGACGCCCCACGTGGATCTTCGCAAGCTACGGCAGACGATTCTTCGTTCAGACCTGCTGGAATCGGCCCAACACTTCTTCAGCGAAATGGAATGTGCCGGAGTCATGGAAACCCGCGACTGGTCGAACTGGTCACGCACGAGCTTGGCGGAAAAGACGATTCGGGTTCGTCAGCGCGCTCGAAGCCTGGGTCATGGAGCAGTGCACTTGGCCGCCATTCCGCGCACTGTTCACCGTCGGAAGTTAACGAGGGACCAACGCCGGGCACTTCGCTCCCGCGCAGACAAGGGAGCCCGCTTGTACGCGGCGTGGAGTCGAGTCGGTCAACTTGGCAAACTAGAGAGGTTTATCCACACAAGATTGGGTGGTTTCGGTGACTTCGGAATCACGGGAGGTCCGATCCCGGAGCGGGACTTCCGGGTGACAATTGCGGCCACGCGGGGTATCCCCGGGCGACTGCGGATCCATTTCAACTTCCGGGGTGATGAACGGGAGCGGAAGTACCGAGCCCTCTTCATCAATGGCGAAGCGTTCGGGCTTGTGCCGCTCCCGGGTAACCTGCCGGGTACCTACGAGGTGACCCCTGATGCTGATTTCGTGGAGATTTCGGCTCGAACCTGGAGTTCTTCCGGTACGTCACAGATTGATCATGCGGAAATTGCTTGGCTTTCCAGCTAACTGGAGTCGATGAACGCTGTTGCGCCATGTTCATCGCAACTCAGCAATCACGCGAGTTGTTCGATTAAGTGATCGAGTGTCCTTGGGTTCGTGAAAATGCTTGAATCGAGTGTGAGTCGATAGCAGGGGAATTGCGCCACGAGGCTTGCGATCCGCGCGAGACTTGCAAGATTCCCGCCGAGGAGGCCGGATAGTGATGGCGGAGCGATGATGGACAGTGCTTCCCCCGGGTCGAGGGGCTCGACCACACATCGTGATCCAATCTGGGGAACGACGATGGAGGTGATGGGCGTGACACCTGAGACGAGTGTCGAATCGAGTTCGACGATGCGCTTCTGTCCCGGGGAATCTGGGTTCAAGATTCGCCACCCCGCGCCCATTGTCAGATCTAGGTGTGAGTCGTGAACCTTTACTCGCTTGTACATTCCCTGAACGCCTTCAGGGGTCGCAACAACGAAATCGTCAGCGATGAGTGGATATCCTCGTCGTGCAAGCAACAGCGCCACGGTGGACTTTCCTGCTCCACTCGGTCCGGCGAAGACAATTGCCCCCTCGGACACCTTTACAGCTGAGGCATGCAGAAACTCACTATCCAGACTGTCGGCGATCCACGACAGTTGTAATCGGAGTGGGGTAGCGGCAGACCAATAGGGAAGCGTGCTGAAGTCCTTCGTCCACACGACACACTGACGTGTGCTGGGGGAGTACACGCTTACGGTTTGGGTGTGTCTATCGATAGCTACGCGAGATTCGCCGGTGATAGTGGGATCAAGGAGTCCGAGGGGAAAGTGCCAATCGATCCCGAAGTCAGTAGGCCGTCGAGATGTATTCCCCGCATCATCGATTACTGTGATGCAGAAGTCGGCGTCCACGCTGCGACCTGCAGTTGGTGAAATGAATGCCTGCATCACCTGAATTGGCACATGCTTGTCAGACGTCGGAACTTGGATCCGGACACGCGACTGGCCCATGTCAACGTGCGAGTGGAGCATGCCATGGGCGGCGGCGT
>JBEIHR010000098.1:0-6548 GCA_040381195.1 Rubricoccaceae bacterium | reverse complement strand
GGTCCAGCCGCCGCCGCGGCCTCCGTCGCTGCCGTCACCGTTGGCCTACTCGTCGGGCGCACCGTGGGCAGCCGAGTGGCGGAGCGAATCCCCATCGACCGGATACTCAAGGGGTCGATCCTCATCGGCCTCGTGGGCTTCCTGTTGGCCTGGGCCACGATGAACCCGGCCGTGATCATCCTGGGCCTGTTCTTCTCCGGTGTCGGTCTCGCCGTCAGCTGGCCACTCGGCGTGGCCCGGGCGGTCCGCACCTCGGGTGGCCGCACCGATATCGCGTCCGGGCGGGCAACCGCAGCCGGTGCGCTTGCCGGCGGTATCTCACCGTTCGTGCTCGGTGCCCTCGCGGACCAGTTCAACGTGCACCTGGCGTTCTTGATCGTTCCCGTGATGCTGGTGGGAGCCTTCGTGATTCTGACGATCTCGCCGCTGCGCGAGCCCTGAGCCTCAGAGTGCGGCGAGTACGACGACGCCGATGAACGCACCGAGGATGGCGAGGGTAATGATGCGCCGGGTTCGCGGGTCCACACCACCAGCGTAGGTGGCGTGGACCCGCACCCGACTACGCGCCGACCCCGACCAGTGACTGGATCGGTGAGACGGCGAAGTAGATGACGAAGGCGATCGACACCACCCACATCAACCAGTTCACCTCGCGGGCCTTGCCCTGGAAGATCTTGATGACCACCCAGGCCACGAAACCGGCACCGATGCCGTTCGTGATCGAGTAGGTGAACGGCATCAACGCGATCGTGAGGAACGCGGGGATGCCGATCTCGTAATCGAGGAAGTTGATGTGACGGATCTGCGTCATCATCAGGAAGCCCACCACCACGAGTGCCGGTGTAGCCGCCTCGTGCGGGATCACCGTCACCAAGGGTGAGAAGAACATCGCGATGAGGAACAGCGCGCCCGTCACCAGGGATGCGATGCCGGTGCGTGCACCCTCACCGATACCCGAGGCCGACTCGATGTAGGAGGTGTTTGTCGATACCGACGCTGCACCACCCGCGGCGGCAGCTACCGAGTCCACCACCAGGATGCTCTGGAAGTGCGGGATGTCGCCCTTCTTGTCGATCAGGTCCGCCTCCGAGGCCAGGCCGAAGGCCGTGCCCATGGTGTCGAAGAAGTCGCTGAGCATCAGGGAGAAGATCGCGAGGATGGTGGCGACCACCCCGATCGCCGACCACGACCCGAGCAGGTTGAACTGTCCCAACAGCCCGAGATCGGGAGTTGCGACGATCTGCTCCGGGATGGCCGGCACGTTCAGGCTCCAGCCCACCGGGTTGGCGATCGATCCGTCGGCACCCACGCGGGGTCCCAGCCCCAGGGTGGTCTCAATGATGATCGCGAGCACCGCGGTGGCCAGGATCCCGATGAGAATCGCGCCCTTGACCTTGCGTACCACCAGGACGATGGTCAGCAGCAGCCCGAAGACGAAGACGAACGTCGGCCACCCCTGCAGCACGCCCCCCGTACCGAAGCTGATCAGTGGCACACCCGATCGCACGATGCCGGCGTCGACGAGACCGATGATCGTGATGAATAGGCCGATACCGACACCGATCGCGTACTTCAACTGTTCGGGGACGGCGTTGAACACGGCGGCACGGAATCCGGTGATGACCAGAAGCAAGATGACGATGCCTTCGATCACCACCAGGCCCATGGCGTCCGCCCAGGTCATCTGGGGTGCCAGGGTGAAGGCGACGAAGCCATTGAGTCCGAGGCCCGCAGCGACCGCGATGGGGAACCGTCCGATCGCGCCCATCAGGATCGTCATCAGACCGGCGACCAGCGCCGTTGCCGCGGACACCATCGTGATGGCCTTGATGACGTCGTCGGTGTTCCCGATGAACATGCCGTTGACGTCCTTGGCTGTGCCGATGATCAGCGGGTTGAGGACGACGATGTACGCCATGGTGAAGAACGTGACGACACCGCCGCGGATCTCCCGGCTGTAGGTGGACCCGCGCGCGGTCAGCTCGAACCAGCGGTCGAAACCGCTGACCTGGCGGGAATCAGTAAGGGACACGCAAACCTCCTGAGCTCTCGATGGAGTCCGGGCTCAGGGAATACGCGGGGGGCGCCAACCCGGGACGCGCATAACCTATTGTTCAGAATCCGTTCACGTCAGGAATTGCTGTTACGTCTCCGTCAACGGGCGTACCCTCCGTAGCAGACGTCACACCCGACACAGGAGAAGGTCGATGGACTCGGATCGAACCGCGATTCTGCCCACGGCGGTCGCGACGATCCTCTGGGGTGCAGCGTTACTCGTCGCGTCCGTGCTCCTGCCGATCACACCACCCGCCGAAGGCGTGTGGTGGTGGGGGGTTGCCGCCGCGGGCACGATCACCGGAGCACTGGCTCTGCCGTACTTCCGTCGCCGGGCTCGACGAATTCAGGAGTGACCGAGCTCGACGGCCACATCCTCCTCGCGCTCGGTCAACGTGGTCGGGACGACGTCGATGGCCACCTGCGAGTGCGCACCGCATCCGTACCCCACGGACACCATCCGGCCGTCGGCCGGGGACATCTCGTTGGCGCACACCCCGAAACCCTGACCCAGGGGACCACCGATGGTGACAAGGAAACCGCACGTGCCGCAGTGCATCGAGGCTGCCTGGGCCATCTCCGAGTGCGGGCCGAAGTCACCGACATCCCAGCGATCGGCCGCGATATCGCGGCCCCAGGGAGAGAGGACCCGTTCCCGTCCCACTCCCCACACCCAGCGCATGACACCCAGGGGCTCCTCGCCCGCCGCGCCATCGACGTCGGCCTCGCCCGTGTAGCCCGGGACCAGCCGCGGATCATCTGTGGACGTGGGGAGGACATCGCCGACGCCAAGATCCCCCGGTCGGATGCGCTCACTCCAGGGCACCCACGCAGGAGCCACGAGAGCGCCGTCACCCGGGAGGAGGACTACATCGCAGATGGTGGGCGTTTTGATGCGGGGTGCACGCGCAACGGTGACCGCCCAGACCCACCCGACATATCCCGGGTCCGTGCACGCGAAGCGGTGGACGGCCACGTTCTCCGACTCCATGTACGCGCCGAGGTTTTCACCTACGGTCGATGCTTCGGCACGCGCGGCAGCCTCAGCGGCTTCAACAGCGTCGAGAACGACGGAGTCGTCCTTGATCGTTGCAGTGCTCGGCACGACTACACGTCCAGATCGTCGGCGACGGCACGCAGGACAGCCGCGGTCTTCTGCGCCATGGCATCCGTCGGGTACTTCCCGCGTCGCATTTGATTGCTGATGTTGTCCAGCAACTTGATCAGGTCCTCGATGATCACGGCCATGTCGTCGGGATCCTTGCGTGATCCCTTAACCAACGACGGAGGAGCCTCCAGCACGGTGACACTGAGCGCCTGCTTGCCCCGGCGGCCATCCACCACACCGAAGTCGACGCGAGAACCCGGCTTCAGCGCCGTGACCCCCGCGGGCAGCGTTGAGACGTGCACGAACACGTCCTCGCCGTCGTCCGAGGAGATGAAGCCGAACCCCTTTGTGGAGTCGTACCACTTCACAGTTCCGGTGGGCACCGCAACCTCCGATTTTGAGCCGGTCGGCTCAGAGTCCAAAAGGTTAGCGTCAGCCACTCGGCTCGGGAACAGCACCTATCCGGGGCATATCCTGGCGTCGTGATCGCTCCCCCGCCCGCACGGACACGGCGGGGCTGATGCCCGACACCCATACGAGGCCCAAGAGCCTCGCCGATGATCTGCGCCGCCGCACGGACGAGGAATTGGCCACTCTGCTGCGCCGCAGGCCCGACCTCATCACCCCTGCGCCGTCGGATATGACCGCGCTGACCACCCGCGCCACAGCCGGGCCCTCCATCGCCCGATGCCTCGACGGCCTCGACGCCCTGGCGCTCTACTGCCTCAGCGTCGCCCACCCTGACCGTGATTCCTGGGTCGCCCGCATCCCGGTCGATCCACGCGCCGCGGGCGCAGCGATCGACGATCTTCGGACCCTCGGACTGGTCTGGGGAGATCCCGACGCACTCCGGGTGGTGACGGCCGTCGCGGGCCTGGTGCCCGACGTGGCTCCCCCACCCGCGATCGCACCCACCATCGGAACCGGCCGGGTGCACGAGGTGGGCCCCGACGCCGGCGTCGCAGAGATCCTGATGCTCATCGACCACGTCGCGATGATGGTCGATGAGGTCTCGTTTGCCCCCGTGCCGGCGTTGCGCTCCGACGGCATCTCCGCACGCGACGTCTCGGTGATCGCCGACGCCGTGGGCATCTCACTCGAGGACGCTTCACTGCTTCTCGAATGCGCCGCGGCCGCGCACCTCATCGCGCTGGATACCCGCGAATGGAAGGCCACCGATCGCTTCACCGCGTGGTGCGCGCTCGCACCTGCGGAACAGTGGCAGTGGATCGTCGACGCGTGGGTGTCGTTGCCGCGCGTGGGGTTCGCGACCGACCGGCGCCCCCTCGACCCGTCCTCGGACTCCGCGCTCACCCCGACGGCACGGCGGATGGTTCTCGGGCTCCTGACGCAGACCGACGTCGGTGAGGCCGTGTCCGTGGACTCAATGATCGCCGCGGCTGCCTATCGATTCCTTCGACGCGCGGGAGCAGCGCGAGACGACGTAATCCGGGCGACTCTCGCGGAGACCGAAAGTCTCGGAGTGACAGTGCGCGGTGTTCTGACGTCGTTCGGGCGCGCCTGGATCGACCATCGAGACGCCGGTCTAACTGCGGCGATGCCCGCTTGCGTCGATCGCGTCATCCCGCAGGCGGACATGACGATCACCTGCCCGGGCCCCCTCCCCATGTCCATGCGCCTCGCACTCGGTCGCTTCGCCGACGTGGAATCCCGTGGACACGCCACCGTGTTTCGGATATCAGCGTCGAGTGTGCGCCGCGGGGTCGAGCGCGGCATGGGGACCAGTGACATCCGTGACTGGCTGGCCGCACACAGCGCGACGCCGGTGCCCAGTGCCATGACCTATCTGATCGACGATGCCGAACGAACCCCGGTGGAATCGGTGCCGCAGCACCTGCGTACCTGGGACGTATCCCCTGTGACGGTGACCCGCAGAAATCAGGAGCGGCTGATCACCGCGGTGATCTCGGGACTACGGGGCGGAACACGCACGGAGACAGTGGACGTCGTTGTGGATGTCGAACCGATGTCCACCGGCGCGGTCGTGACTGCTCTGCGCAACGCGATCGAGGCACATGCACCCATCCGAATCGGGTACGCGGATGCGAGCGGCGAAACCGTCATGATCCACATGGAGCCGATCCGCATGGGCGGCGGCACCGTGACGGCCTTCGACTTCGGGCTCGAGCAGGTGCGCAACCTGACGATCTCGCGGATCGCTGCCGTGCTCCCGGCCTAGACCGCGATCTCCCAGGACGCTTGCCGCTGGCGGTCCATCTCGTCGGGAATCGGGTCCACTCCGATGCCCGGACCCGTGGGCACCGTCAGGCATCCGTGGTCGAGGACGAAGGGCTCGGTGATGTCCACGCGGAAGTAGCGATCGGATGCACTCGTGTCACCGGGGAGCGTGAAATTGGGGAGTGCGGCGAGAGCCAGGTTCGCCGCGCGGCCGATTCCGGTCTCCAACATGCCACCGCACCAGACGGGAATCCCCCGCTCTCGACACAGGTCGTGGATCTCGCGCGCGGTCACGTAGCCACCCACGCGTCCGGGCTTGATGTTGACGATCTCGGTGCACCCGAACTCGATCGCCGACTCCGCCGACGCGACGGAGAGAATCGACTCGTCCAGACAGACCGGGGTGATCATCGCGTCGGCGATGATCCGATGACCCCAGAGGTCATCTTCGGGAAGTGGTTGCTCGATGAGAAGAAGGCCGTACTCGTCGAGCCGGGCCAGGTGACGGGCGTGATCACGGGTATAGGCCTGGTTCGCATCCACCTGGAGCGGAATGCGGGGCCACCTCTCGCGCACCGCGGCCACGGGCTCCAGATCCCATCCCGGTTGGATCTTGAGCTTGATGCGTCGGTAGCCGGCGTCGACGTACTGCGCAACCTCGTCGAGGAGCGCCTCCATGTCCGAGGGGATCCCGACACTCACGCCACACTCCACCTCGGTACGCGAGGAACCCAGGTACTGCGCCAGCGACTCCTCGCGCAGGCGCAGCCACACATCCAGGAGCGCCGTCGAGAGCGCGGCCTTCGCCATCGGGTGGCCGCGCAGACTCTCCAGCTGGTCGCGAATCTCTACGGGATCTGCATCGACCGCGGGGCCGAGGGCCGGGATCAGGTGGTCGCGCAGGACATCCACTGCGGCCGAGGTGTACTCCGAGCTGTAGCCCGGCCACGCCATGGTGACGCACTCCCCCCAGCCGCGAACACCCGAGTCGTCGACGGCCTCGACGAGCAAGACGTCGCGCACATCCTGACTCCCGAAACTCGTGCGAAAGGGCCGCACGAGCGGAATCTCCAGCAGATGGAGTCGGAAACACTCGATCATGACACCCTCATCACGTAGTCGCCCGCATCACGTAGTCGCCCGCATCCGTCACTCCACGCACGATGAAGCCCTCGTCGAGTGCCGC
>JBEIHR010000097.1:0-6900 GCA_040381195.1 Rubricoccaceae bacterium | reverse complement strand
GGCATCGGCACGCTCACGGAAGCCACCGAACGTTGTATCGATCGCCGCGACGAAGGTGCCGATATCCGCGAGGACCTGCGCGCCCAGAATCTTGCTCAGCACGTTCGTGAAGATGCCGAATCCCATCGCAGCCAACCGGCCGATACCGCGACCGGCCCCACGTGCAGGCGCAGTGAGGATGCGAATGAAGCGTCCATCGAGGAACGCGCCCAGACGATTCGGTGCATCGAGGAAGTCCAGGGCACTGCGTGAAGGCGGGGTGTCCACGATGATGAGATCCCAGGTGCCATTCGCATCCGATTGACTGCGGAGCTGGCCGAGCTTCTCCATCGCCATGTACTCCTGCGTTCCGGCGAATGATGAAGACAGTGCTTGATAGAAGGGGTTCGCAAGGATCTGCGCTGCGCGTTCGGGATCAGCATGTGCTTCCACGACCTCATCGAAGGTTCGTTTCATGTCCAGCATCATCGCGTCGAGTGAACCGTTCGTGATGCCGGTGACTGGGCGCGGGGAGTTATCCAGTCGCGACAGGCCCATGGCCTGCGCGAGGCGCTTCGCAGGATCGATGGTGAGCACGCACACGCGTCGGCCGCGCTCGGCCGCACGCACGCCGAGGGCTGCCGCTGTAGTGGTCTTGCCAACGCCGCCGGAACCTGTGCACACGATTGTGCGGATGAGCGGATCATCGATCAGCGCGTCGAGATCGAAGGTGGTCATGACACACCCCGAAGCTGCGCCGCAAGTGTGAACAGTCCACCGAGGTCCACCCCACCACGAAGGAGCGGCAACTCGAGGACGGGAAGCCCCGTTCCCACCAACCGAGCGCGTTCGGTGTCCTCCAGGGCGAGGCGCTGGGCCAGATCCCGTGCTTCGTCGAGGAGAAGCGAGGCCACCGCGTCCGCATCACGGGTGATCCCGGCACTGCGGAGTTGTTCGGTGATCGCTAGACCCGCCGAGGCCTGCGCCAGGTCGGTGACGTCCAAGGAACCGCGGCGCACCATATTGACGATGATGGCTCCGAGGGGGAGTCCCGCATGGCGGAGCTCGTCGATGCCATCCAACGTTTCCTGAACGGGCATCTCCTCGAGCAGCGTGACCAAGTGCACCACGGTGCGCGGTGAGGCGATGACGCTCATCACGAGTTCGGCGTGATTGTGAATCGGGCCAACGCGCGCGAGCCCGGAAACCTCGGAGTTCACATTGAGAAATGCGGCGATCCGGCCCGTGGGTGGGGCATCGAGAACGACTGCGTCGTAGCCCTCCCCCTTGTCCTTGCGGCGCACAACCTCGACGGCCTTACCGGTCAGCAGCACATCGCGAAGTCCCGGAGCGATCGTGGTGGCGAAATCGATCGCCCCCATCTTGCGCAGTGCACTTCCCGCACGTCGCAGGTTGTAGAAGATTTCGAGGTAGTCCAGGAGTGCGTCCTCCGGATCCACCGCGAGGGCCCACACTTCCCCGCCCTCGGGGGCCACTGCAACACGCGTCTCCGCGTAGGGAAGCGGGGGGACATCGAAAAGCTGCGCGATTCCCTGCCTGCCTTCGACCTCCATCAGGAGGGTGCGCCGGCCCTCCGCGGCGAGCGCGAGGGCTAGTGCCGCGGCGACCGTCGTCTTCCCCGTTCCGCCTTTGCCGCTGACCACGTGCAGGTCGGCCTGGGGCACAGTCACCCGAGCACAGTAGACGGCCGCGGGAGCCAACACGCGATCGCTACTGTGGTGGCATGACTCGCTGGGAATACGCAACCGTGCCTCTGCTCATCCACGCCACCAAGCAGATCCTCGATACCTGGGGTCAGGACGGCTGGGAACTCGTCCAGGTGGTCCCCGGTCCCAATCCGGAGAACATGGTCGCCTACCTCAAGCGGCCGGTCGGCTGATGTCCTCCGTCGAGGAGCGCCTCGCCCACGAGGGCTTCACCATCCCGACGGTTGCAACCCCACTGGCCTCGTACACGCCCGCGCTTCGCACTGGGAACTACGTCTACGTCTCAGGTCAACTGCCCTTCGTCAACGGTGAATTGCCGCGTCACGGCAAGGTGGGCACCGATCTGACAGCCGAGGAGGCTGCCGACCTCGCCCAGATCTCGGCCCTCAACGCCATCGCGGCAGTGCGCAGTGTCGTCGACGACCTCGACAAGGTCGTGCGCGTGGTGAAGGTTGTCGGCTTCGTGGCCAGCGCCGAGCATTTCACCGCACAGCCGCTCGTCATCAACGGCGCAAGCAACCTGCTGGTCCTCGCCTTCGGTGAAGGCGGAGTCCACGCCCGCTCGGCCGTCGGCGTCGTGTCGCTGCCCCTCGACTCACCGGTCGAGGTCGAGATGATCGTCGAAGTAGTCGACTGATTCGTGGATCTCCGCAGCCGGTTGTCCTCGATAGCACGGGGTGATGGCGCGTGGACACCCCCGGAGCCGCTGCCGGCGGCCACGATCGTGCTGTCCCGCGGCGGTGACGTGCTGATGATGCGTCGGGTGGAGACGATGGCCTTCGCTCCCCAGATGTACGTCTTCCCGGGCGGGCGGCTCGAGGACGTAGACCTCGCTGCTGAGGATCCCTTCCTGGCATGCGCCATCCGGGAGGCCCGGGAAGAGGTCGGGATCGAGGTGCTCGGTGGCGCTCGACTCATCGATCACTGGATCACTCCGGAATTCGAGTCACGCCGTTTCGACGTGCGCTTCTTTCAGGCGGAGGTGTCCGACCCGGGTGAACTCGTGACCACGGAGGCGGATGAAGTCCTGTGGCTGACTCCCGCGCAGGCGCGTGCCGAGCACGATCGGGGACGGCTTCCCATGTTGCGTCCGACAGTCGAGGTACTGGCGTTGATGGAGCGCCTCGCGGCGGGGGAACCCGTTCCGCCGGTCACCCCGAAGCTCCCGCGTCCGCGCGATGCAGCGGGCGTGTTGACCTGGGACATCGTGCACGCGGGCACGGGCGACGTGCTCGCACGTGACATCGTCGGCCCGGGATATGCGGAGGTGGAAGGGGTGGCGGTCCGATGAGTGGCAGGGTCCTGCCGGGTCCCGATGCAGAGTGGAGGGGTGGCACCGTGCGCGAATACGCGCAGTGCGTGCTCGCCCCCAATCCGTCCCCGTGGACCCTGGAAGGCACCAACACGTGGATCCTCGGCGAAGGCGGCGTGTGCGCGGTGGTGGATCCGGGTCCGGAGAATGCCGATCACCATGCATCCGTGCTCGCGGCATGCGAAGATCGCGGTGAAGCGCCACGCGTGCTCCTCCTGACTCACGGACACATCGATCACTCCGAGGGTGCACGAACCCTGGCCGAACGTCTTCGCATTCCCGTGCGTGCCTGGGATCCGCACTTCTCCTTCGATCCCGCCCACCGGGGGAATCCGGATGTACTGAGCCACGGGGAGATGATCGACATCGGGGGTCGGGTTCTGTCGGTCCTCGCCACACCAGGCCACAGCTCCGACAGCGTGTGCGTGACCGTGGGCGACTGCGTGCTGACCGGGGACACCGTGCTCGGCCGAGGAACCACGGTCGTCGCGTACCCCGACGGTGATCTCGGGGCGTATCTCGTCAGCCTGGAGGCGCTGCGGACCTTCTGCGCCGATACCGGGGTGGCTTCACTCCTGCCCGGTCATGGCCCGGTACTGGATGACCCGGTCGGCGTCGTGTCCGCCTATCAGGACCACCGCGCCATGCGTCTCGAGCAGGTGCGTGCCGTGTGGTCCACGGGGGCGGACGTCGACGAGATCGTCGACATCGTCTACGCGGATGTTCCCGATGCCGTGCGCGCCGCTGCCGTCGTGACGGTACGCGCGCAGGTGGCGTACCTAGCGGGCTCGGCGTCGTAGGCGCTCGACATCGAGGATCACGACTTGGCGTGACTCGAGTCGGACCCAGCCACGCTGGGTGAAGTCTGCGAGGGCCTTGTTCACCGTCTCGCGCGAGGCACCGACGAGTTGCGCGATCTCCTCCTGCGTCATGTCATGCGTGACGAGCAGGCCTTCGGGAGTGACGCTGCCGAATTTCTCGCCCAGATCCATGAGTGCCTTGGCGACACGGCCAGGGACATCGGAGAAGACGAGATCAGCCATCGCCTCGTTGGTGCGTCGGATGCGGCGCGCTAACGCCTGCAGCAGTGCGGCCGCGACCTCAGGACGCCCGGCGAGCCACGGCATCAGTTGTTCGTTACTCAACTCGAGAACGGAGGCATCGGTCAATGCGGTTGCCGTGGCAGCACGCTTGCCCGGATCGAAGAGACTCAACTCACCGAACATCTCACCCGGTCCCAGAACGGCCATCAGGGATTCACGGCCGTCCGGGGAGGAATGTCCGAGCTTCACCTTCCCATCGAGGATGACGTAGAGACGATCACCGGGCTCGCCCTCCTCGAAGAGGATCTGGCCCTTGAGGACATGTTTCTCGACGAGGGTTTCGCGCAGTGCACGCGCACCCTCGGCGTCGAGAGCAGCGAAGAGCGGGCTCGCGCTCAACACCCCATCCATGTTTCCTCCTTCATCCCGATTGTTGCCTATGACGAGGTGCAGGTCCATGGGGGGTCGGACGTACCCTGGGGGGATGCATCCGTGGTTTCCGCTGCTGTTCGCCGTGGCGTTGGCCGGATGTGCACAGTCGAGTGATGCGGCCGGAGTGCGCATCAGCGACTCACCGCCCGCGGTGGCTGACGTCACCACGACGATGGGGGACGTGGTCGCGAGCCTGGCGGCCGAGTTGGACCTCGAGCCGTGTCCGCCCGCGACGGGGCCCGAGACACCGGCCGTGCCGGGACTCCCCGACGAGGAGTTCCCCTGTCTGGGTGGGGGGCCGGCCGTGAACCTCGCCGCCCTGCGCGGGACACCGCTGGTGGTCAACATCTGGGCGTCCTGGTGCCCACCCTGTGTGGAGGAGATGCCGATTCTTGCGGCGGCCGACGCGAAGTACGACGACATCCAGTTCCTCGGCGTGACCATCCAGGATGACCCGGTCAAGTCCCTCGAGCTCCTGAAGGACCTGGGCGTCAGGTTTCCCTCCGTCGTCGATCCTGCCGGATCGATTCGCGCATCCCTTCTGATCACCGGACCGCCGGTCACGTTCTTCATCAATGCCGATGGCACCATCACTGGGCGCTTCGATGGAGCGATCCCGGACGACGAGACCCTGGACGCGCTCATCGCGGAGCATCTGCCCTCGTGATGTGGCGCAGCACGGGTGCAGTGCTCCAGCCCGAGGACTCCCTTCCCACCTGGATTCAGCCAGTAGCGCGGTTCGCGTCGTCGACGCACGTATCGCAGCTCACCCGCTTCGTCCCGACGACGGGGGCAGGCCGCCACGCCGCGGTGCTCATCCTTCTCGGAGAGGGACCCGAGGTCGTCCTCGTCCAACGAGCCGGGGGAGATGCACTGCACTCCGGCCAGCCCGCGTTCCCGGGCGGAGTCGTGGAGACCTCGGACATCGACGCCGTCGACGCCGCACTGCGTGAGACATACGAGGAGATCGGTGTTGCGCGCGAGGAGATCACGCCCTTCGCCCTCCTGCCGGATCTCCTTATCCCGGTCAGTGACTTCGTCGTCAGTCCCGTTCTCGCATTCTGGCGTGCACCCCGCGACGTGACCGCCCAGGATCTGAACGAGATCTCATCGGTGCACAGGGTCGCGATCCGCGACCTGGCTGCTGCAGAGAATCGATGCTCGGTCCGACACCCCTCGGGCTTCGTCAGTCCGGGGTTCGAGGTGTCCTCGATGCTCGTGTGGGGATTCACGGCGGGGATCCTCAACGGGTTGCTACGCGAGGCAGGGTGGGAGGAACCCTGGGACTCCGAGCGCGTCATCACGCTGTCTGGCTGATCCCGCAGTCATGATGGAGCGCTATGGCCATCATCGACTGGGTGCTCATCGGTGCCTTCGTGATCTTCGCGTGGACCGGGTGGCGCCAGGGCTTCATCGCCGGTGTGTTCTCCTTCATCGGGTTCCTCGGTGGTGGCGCGCTCGTCGTATGGCTCCTGCCTGCACGGATCGAGGAGTGGATCCAGCCGTCGACCCTGCGCCTCATCGCGCTGATCGGTGCCGTGATTCTCGGCGCGATTCTCGGGCAAGTGCTGCTGTCGATCGTGGGGCATCGGATCCGAGCTGTCGTGGTGTGGAAGCCGGCTCGCGTAGTCGATCACGCTCTCGGTGCCGGCCTCAACGTCATCGCTTTGGCCGTGATGCTGTGGGTGCTGGCCTCTGCGCTCGCGTATGCACCGTTCGCGGTGGTCAGCGACCAGGTCAGCGCATCACGTGTTCTGACCACCTTGGATTCCGCCGTCCCCAGTCAGGCGCGCGATGCCTTCTACGACGTGACGGGAACCCTGGCCGAGACCGCGGTCCCGCGAATCGTCGCGGGTGCGGGCGATGTGCTCTCCCCGGAGGTCGATGCGCCCGATGCATCCGTCGTCGATCCCGTCGTGGAGCAGTCCCGATCGTCCATCGTGAAGATCGTGGGCGATGCCCGAGAGTGTGACCAGGTGGTGTCCGGATCGGGCTTCGTTTTGGAGCGGGGACTGATCGCAACAAACGCGCACGTGGTGGCAGGGGCATCAGATCTCCGGGTCAGGGTCCGTTCCGGCATCTCCTCGGTCGCCGCAACGGTCGTCTACTTCGATCCGGAGACCGATATCGCCCTGCTCAGCGCGCCGGAGCTCGATGCGCCGCCGGTGGATCTGGTCCTCACCCCTCTGGAGCGGGGCACGTCCGTTGTCACCGCGGGATTCCCCGGCGGGAGTCGCTTCACCGCGAAACCAGCCCGCGTACGGGACGTGGCGACCACGCGGGGTGAGTCGATTTACGGTGAACCGGGTGTGCGGCGCGAGGTGTACGTCCTCCGGGGCGAGGTGGCGCCGGGAATCTCCGGGGGTCCGGTGCTGACCGAGGACGGACGCGTGGCAGGCATGATCTT
>JBEIHR010000096.1:0-6951 GCA_040381195.1 Rubricoccaceae bacterium | reverse complement strand
GTTCACGAAGGGACCGGTGCTCCAGAAGGGCGTCCGTCATCGAGCACCCCCCAGGTTCCGCATGGTCTCCACTATTGATTCATCGGAGAGCAGGACGTACTCCTCGAGGACCCGCGAGACAGGGGTGGGAACGTCCATACCGGTGACCACCTGCACCGGAGCGCGCAGATCACCGAAGTGCCGCTCGTGCAGGATCTGGGCGATCCGAGGTCCCAGCGCATGGGAGGCGGAGGCGTCCTCCACGATCATCACCGCACCCGTGCGGCGCACGGACTCACTCACCACGTCCCAGTCGATCCCGTGCGGGTCGATGGTGCGCAGATCGATCACTTCGGCCTCGATTCCCTCGGCCGCCAGTTGCTCGGCAATCGCATCGACGCGGTGCACCGGATGCGACCAGGCGAGCACCGTCAGGTCACGACCGGGGCGCACCACGCGCGCCGAGCCGAGCGGTATGCGTGCATCGAGGTCGGGAATCGCTCCCTCCATGGTCCACAGCCGATAGTGCTCGATGATGAGAACCGGGTCTGTCCCGGTGATCGCCGAGTTGAACAGGCCCACATAGTCCGCAGGCGTCGAGGGGGCGACGATCCGCCATCCGGGAAAGAGCGCGAAGAGGGCCGCGGGATCACAGCTGTGCTGGGGTCCGAAGCCGCGGCCCTGCGCTGTGCGTGTACGCACCACGAGCGGGACGTCAACATCACCACCGAACATGTGCCGCGTCTTGGGGACGTGATTGAACAGTTGATCGGCCGCCTCGAGGGCGAAGTCGGGGAACATCAGCTCGACTACGGGTCGCATACCCATCACCGCCGCACCGAGGGCGAGCCCACTGAAGCCGTTCTCGGAGATCGGCGAACTGAATACCCGGTCGGGGAAGTTGCGGCACACGTGCCGCGTTGTTCCGTAGGCACCGCCGCGCAGGTGGCCGACCTCCTCCCCGATCACGAACACGTTCGGGTCGCGCTGCATGGCGCGGTCGTGTACCAGTGAGATCGCCTGCTGGTACGTCACCACCTCTCCGGACGCCTCGGGTTCCGCCCCGCGCGGGACGTCGGTGACGGGGGATCTGACCCCGCGCACGGCATCGGCGGGATCCGGCCACGCCTCCTCGCGGATCCGGGGTCCCTCGTCACCCGCCTCGATGACGACGGCTATCGCGGAGGCGAGATCGGTGGCTACCCGGGCGCGAATCGCATCGATCGCGGCATCGTCGAGAAGTCCGGCGGAACTCACCACATTCGGGAAGTGCTCGATCGGGTCGCGCCCGATCCACTCGCTTTCCTCCTCCTTGGTTCGGTAGCGGTAGTCGCTCCCGGGGAGACGCCCCGACTGGTGCAGGTAGCGGTATGTCTTCGCCTCGATCAGGACGGGGCCCTTACCCGCCGCGGCATGGGCCCGCGCCTGCGCAACTGCGTCGCGGACCGCGAGCGGGTCCATGCCGTCCACGATGATGCCCGGCATGTCATGCCCTGCCGCACGGATGGCGATGTCCGGGAACCCGACGGTCTCGGCCACAGTGGTCGCCACCGAGTAGAGGTTGTTCTCGACGACGAAGATCATCGGGAGGGACATGACTCGCGCCATCGCCATCGATTCGTGCAGTGCACCGATCGACGATGCGCCGTCCCCGAAGAAGGCGAGTGCCACTCCCCCCGAACCGCGTTGGGCGAACGAGAACGCCGCACCCGTGGTCATGGGAATTCCTCCCCCGACGATCGCGCTCGTGCCGAGCACACCCGCCTCGATGGAGCCCAGGTGCATGGACCCGCCGCGACCTCCAGCGAATCCGTAGCGCAGTCCGAGAATCTCGGCCAGGGTCTTCAGGATCGCCTGCTGGATTCCCGCCGGGGTTGGCGTGTCGCCCGCGGGGTCGAAATCACCGGCATCGTGCGCGGCACTGGCCACCACGCGTGCAAGAACGTGGTGGTGCGCCCGGTGCGTGGAAGCGATCTGGTCCTGCCGCTGCAGTGCAGCGACGGCGCCCACCGCCACCGCCTCCTGACCGATGCTCGAATGCAGCGGCCCGTGCACCAACGTCTCGTTGTCCACCAACCACTGTTCGAAGGATCGGATGAGCAGGAGCTGGTAGAGCATCGACGCTGCGTCGGTGGAGGTGACCCCATCCAGCGACGGCGTGGCTTCAACGAGATTGGGGTAGGCCCGCCAGGGGAGGTTCTGGTGCGCGGATAGATCGACAACCGTGCTCATGCTGCTCCCTCACCACGATCGGCGAACCAGATCCGGTTTGCCACAGTGCCCTGGATGTCCTCGATGACCGAGGGGTCCAGCCCCCACACGTTGTTCTGCAATAGACGCAGGTCGGCGGCCACCGCCGCTGCGTCACCCGTCACGGGGAAGTTCGACGCCCACATCACTCGATCCGCACCGAATTCCGACACGACCGACTGCACCAGCCCGTGCAGGGGCGCATGGGGCGCCGGGCACGCCATACCCGCCCCGGACAGGGTCACGTAAACACGAGGGTCCGCCGCAAGGGCGAGGACCTCCCGACCACGGGTCATCGCATCGTCGGCCACCTGCGGGGAGCCCAGGTGGGTGATCACGATGCGCCCGGGTCCCGGAGCGATATCCCCCAGCACATCCGTGATCACCGCCGTCCCGTCCGGGCAGTACAGGACCAGGTGTAGACCCCGCTCCACCGCGGCGGACGCGATGCCGGGTGCGCTTACGAGCATCTCGGCGGTCATGCGCAGTCCGCGGAACGCACCCGAATCCGTGACGGCGTCGAGGGCGGAGTGTGCGGAGGGAGCAGTTGCGTCGATCATGGCGACACCGGCCAAGGCCTCTGGGCTACTCCGCACACAGGATTCGATGTAGGAGTTGTCAAACTGCCCGAGGTGCTGCGCCAATACGGCCTTGGTGATGCCAACGGAGCGCATCATCGCCTGGACATCAGGCAGAGGTTGGAACTTGTCCACCCCGCAGTGGGTGTACGCATCGATGATCATCGTTTTCCGGCTTCCTCGAGTTGGCGCAGGGCTCTCATGGTGGCCAGCACATCGCGGGCCTCGAAATCGGTTGACTCCCCGGTGCGCAGTCCCTGCAGGATCTGAGCGTTCTGGAAAGTGAGGTCGCGGATGCTGGCACCCTCGACGAGGAGCTCTCCCCCGGTTCCGAACAATCTGCCCGTGTCGAAGAGGTAGTCACCCTGGGAGCCGCAGAAGCGCACCTGCCAGGTCAGAGCGGATGCGTTGTAGGTCAGGGAGTGACTCGCGATGCACCACGCATCGCCACCCATCCCGAAAGACATGGTGAGATCCATCGTCATGCCGAAATCCGGGTGGTCACGACCCCGGAGGAGGGTGGGGAAGGCGATCTGATCGTTGTCCGTGACCCACAGGGTGGCATCGACGAGGTGGCAGGCGTGATGCCAGAGCAGATCGTCGACCCAGGTGCGTGTACCGGCGAAGCCTTCGTTGTTCCGTCGCGGGATGGCGAAGAAACCGGTCACCTGTGAGATCGCCTCGGATCCGGACGCGACGAGGTCGCGCATGTAACGGATTCCGGCGAAGGAGCGCATCGTGTGGCAGGCGAAGACCCTGCGTCCCGACTGCTCGGCGACCTCCACGATGCGCTGGGAATCGGACTCACTCAGAGCGATCGGGATCTCCAGGATGACGTCCTTGCCTGCCTCGAGGGCGGAGACGGCGTGGGCGGCGTGCAGACCATTCGGGGAACAGATCAGCGCCACATCCACCGAAGGGTCGGCTAGCGCACGGTCGATATCGATACCACTGTGGTCGACCCCCCACCGCTGGGCGAACATCCCTGTGCGATCGGGGTCGCGTCCCACGGCCCACGTGGGTCGGACTCCGCCAATCTCGGCGAATGCCGCGAGGTGCGCATCCGCGATCGCCCCCGGTCCGATGACCGCGATTGCCAAATCGGTCACGGCGACTCGAGCACCGCGATGACCTGTCCGACCCGGATCTGATCGTCCGGTTGCGCATGAAGGGTCACTACACGCCCAGCAGACGGAGCCATGACCTCGACCTGCGCCTTATCGGCCTCGATCACAGCGATCGGTGCACCCTCCACCACGTCATCGCCCACACCCACCAGCCACTCGCTCAGGTACACCTCGGCGGGCTCGCCACTGATATCCGGGACCGTGATGTCGATGGCCACGGTCACTGCCCCGCATCCGGGAGGCTCATGCCGGTCATCGCGCCACCATCGATGAAGAACTCCGAACCCGTCGAGTAGGTGGCATCGAGGACCAGGTAGCGGATGAGCCGTCCCGCCTCCGGCGGATCTCCGATGCGTTGCACGGGCTGGGATTTCACCAGCTCGGTCAACTCGCCGTGGAACGGCGCGGTCATCGGAGTCGCGAATGGCCCGGGGACCACCACGTGGACGCGGATGCCGTGCGGCGCCAGGTCGATTGCAGCAGCCTTGGTGAGTCCGCGGATCGCCCACTTGCTCGCCACGTATGCGGCCTGGTCGCCGTAGCCGATGATCCCGCAGGTCGAGGAGATGTTGATAATCACGCCACCCTGCCCCGCTGCGATCATGGCCGGCGCGACCGTGTTGATCCCGAGGAACGGACCGTTGAGATTGATGTCCTGCACCCGGCGCCAGTTCTGGTAGTCGTCGAGCACCGTGCCGAAGGAATGGATACCCGCGTTGTTGATCAGGACGTAGGGCGCACCATGCTGCGCAACGACGTTGTCGACGAGCGCCCGCCACTGCCCCTGATCCGTCACATCCAGCCGCGCGAAAGTCCCCTGAGACCCGAGGTCCGCCGCGAGGGCCCGGCCCTCGTCCTCGAGGAGGTCGGCGATCACCACGTGGGCGCCCTCGTCGGCGAGCACTCGGACGTAGGCCTCACCGAGTCCCCGTGCCCCGCCGGTCACGATCGCGGTCTTGCCCGCAAGCCCCATGACGCACTCCTACCGCGCGACCGCGCGGTCGCGTCGGGTGAATCCTGACGTTGGCCGGGTGTGCTGTCAACGACTTTCGAAAATTGATTGTCGACATTTTTCCTCGGCCATTTCCACCGAATCCCCCATGCAGACTGTTAACATCGCGCGACTTCTACCGGGAGATTCCATGGCCTTCATCGACCGCGTCGCATCCGCACCCATCACCTGGGGTATCGACCCCTCACCAGGCTGGGGCTACGTGATCCCCCGCGACCGATACCTCGAGGAGATGACCTCTCTCGGTTTGACGGCCACCGAGCTCGGACCGGATGGATACCTGCCGGCGGACCCCGAGGAACTCGCGACCTTCCTCGACGACCGCGGCCTCACCGTGATCGGCGGCTGGGTCCCCTTGGCATTGGCCACGGATGCACTCTTCCAGGAACGGCGTGACTACCTGGTGCGCGCCTGCCAGCAGTTCCAGCGTGTGGGCGCCGATGTGGTCGTGCTCGGCCCCGTATGGAACTACCAGGGCTACGACGCGAAGAACACCCTCTCCGACGACGAGTGGGCGACATTCCTTGCCAACCTCGCCGAGACCGATGCGATCGCTCGAGACAACGGGCTGCGGGTCGCACTCCACCAGCATGTGGGCACGGTCATCGAGACCCAGGCGGATCTCGATCGGCTCCTGGCGGACAGCGATGTGGCCCTCTGCGTCGACACCGGGCACATGCTCTCGGCCGGGATCGACCCGGTCCAGGTAGTGCGCGACCACTCGGATCGCGTCGCCCACATGCACCTCAAGGACATCTCCACAGCCCAGGCGGCGAAGGTTGCCAACGGGGAACTCGGATTCCGTGATGCTGTGAAGGGCGGTCTTTTCCGCCCCCTCGGTGCCGGCGACGTCGATCTGCCCGCAGTGATCGAGACCCTGGAGTCCTCCGGCTACACCGGTTGGTACGCGATCGAACAGGACTGCTCGCTGACCGAGGAGCCCGCACCGGGCCCGGGCCCGGTGAACGATTGTCGGACCAGCCTGCAGTACCTACGCGACCTCGCCACGACCAACGGCTGGTAGACCCGGGGTCGGGGGGACCGAGGACACGTCCATGTCCCGCGGCCACCGGATGATCAGTGACGCGATCGCAATACACACAGCGGCGATCGCAGTGATGACCACGAGGACCGTGGCACTGTTCTCCTGAAACACCTCGAAGATGATCGGGCCGAAGGCCGCTGTGGCCATCGTGATCGCGCCGAACATTCCGCGGATCTCCCCGACGTGCTTCGTCCCGAAGTACTTGGGCAGTGCCGCAAGGGCATAGCCGAAGAAGACACCGGTCGCCATCCCGAAACAGATACCAAACAAGAGCAGTGAGTCGATCGCGTCCAGATTGAAGCCCCACCACATGGTGAAGACCAATTGCACCATGGCGGCGGGGACGATCCATCGCATTCGATAGCGATCGACGAGGGCACTGATGATCAGGATGAAGACACCGTTTCCGATCATCTGGGGCAGCAGATTGCGTGCGGCGTCGGCTGCCGTGGCTCCCTGCTCGATGAAGATCACCGCCTCGTGGAAGAGATAGCCCGTGGTGGCGAGCGCGATCAGTCCCGCACCCACCGTGATCACCCAGGCGAAACCGGTGCGGTAGGCCTCACGGGCCGTCACTCCCGTCAGCTCCTCATGAACCGGACCCTCGGGTTCATGCATCCCGGCCGGCACCTCGCCATCCGGGTACTGGCCGATCTGACCGGGATGGTCCACCACACCCCAGATCAGGACCGGCAGCAAGACCACGCAGGCGAGGGCAGCGAGGAAGAGGAACCCGGTCACGATGCCCGTGCGTTCGATGACGATGCTCAGTCCGTACGCAAGAAGGGACAGAAGGGCTGAGCCAATTCCCACCAGGATGCCGAGAGCCAAACCGCGCCTACGGGTGAACCACCAGGCGACCAGGACAGAGGCTCCCAACCAGAGGACGATGCTCCCGATGAGGCGCACGGCCAGCAGGGCGATGATCGCGACGTACCTGTTCGGTACCAGGGCGAGGAC
>JBEIHR010000095.1:0-6968 GCA_040381195.1 Rubricoccaceae bacterium | reverse complement strand
TACAACGAGGTGATGAGCTTCCTGCGTCAGGGACTCGTCGACATCTCGATGTCCCGCTCGAGCGTGTCGTGGGGAATCCCGTTGCCGTGGGATCCACGTCAGGTCGTCTACGTCTGGTTCGACGCCTTGCTCAACTACGCCACCGCCGTCGGGTACGGATCGGACCCGGGAACCCCCGACGCCGAGCGGTATGCGCACACCTGGCCGTGCGATGTCCACTTGGTGGGTAAGGACATCCTGCGCTTCCACGCCGTGTACTGGCCGGCGATGCTGATGGCCGCCGGCCAGCCTCTGCCACGGAAGGTCTTCGCCCACGGCTGGTTGCTCGTGGGTGGCGAGAAGATGAGTAAGTCCAAGCTCACCGGGATCGCACCCGCGCAGATCATCGACCACTTCGGGTCGGATGCATTCCGCTATTACTTCATGCGGGCGATCGCGTTCGGTCAGGACGGTTCGTTCTCCTGGGAGGATATGTCCGCCCGCTACACGGCGGAGTTGGCCAATGGTCTGGGGAACCTCGCGTCACGCGCGACCGCCATGGTCAACCGTTATTGCGAGGGGATCCTTCCCGCCCCGGATGCCTACACACCCGCGGAACAGGCGCTGATCGACATGCTCGCCCAGGTTGCCCCAGCCGCCGACGCGGCCATCGAGGAACTCGACTTCGCCACGGCGATCGGTCACGTGCGCGGGTTCATCGAGGCGGTCAACGGATATGTCACGGATGTCGAGCCCTGGGTACTCGCCAAGGATCCCGCGAATGCGCAGCGCCTCCATTCGGTGTTGTACACGATCTGCGAGTGCCTGCGAGCGATCGCCGTGCTCTACAACCCGGTCATGCCCCGCGCGATGCAGTCGATGTGGGAGCAGATCGGGGGTGCGGATCTCGGTCCCCTGGGTGAGCAGCGCATCGACACCGTGGCCACCTGGGGTCAGCTGCGTCCGGGCTCTCGGATCACCAAGGGCGATGTGCTCTTCCCCCGCCTCGAGGACACCGATGCCGGCTGAGGGGTGGCCGGAGGCACCGGCTCCGCTCGCTGCACCGGTGATCGACACCCACACGCACCTCGACGTCCACGACCGTCATCTCCACGGGGACGTCCAGCCGGATCCCGACGATCTCCTCGCGCGCGCACGTGAGGTCAACGTCACCAAGGTGGTTCAGATCGGGTGCGACGTGGAGTCGGCGGAATGGTCGGTGGCGATGGCGCAGGATCACCCGGAGGTGGTCGTGGGTGTCGCGCTGCACCCCAACGACGCGGCACGCATCGTCGAGCGCAACGGACATGCCGCGATCGAACGCGCGTGGGAGCGAATCGACGCGCTGGCCCGCGATCACACGGTTCGTGCTGTCGGGGAGACCGGGTTGGACTACTACCGCACGCGCGATGCCGAGGGCCATGCCGTGCAGCAGGAGTCCTTCCGCTGGCACATCGCCCTTGCGAACGAACTCGACAAGACCCTGGTCATCCATGATCGTGATGCGCACGACGATGTGATCCGACTCCTTGTCGATGCAGGTCCGCCGCGCACGGTCGTCTTCCACTGCTTCTCCGGGGATGCCGCCATGGCCCGCATTTGTGCGCAGAACGGCTGGTACATGTCCTTCGCTGGCGTCGTGACCTACAAGAACGCGCAGGAGTTGCGCGACGCCCTCGCCGAGGTGCCCGACGAATTGCTCTTGGTCGAGACGGATGCGCCCTACCTCACACCCGTTCCCCATCGCGGTCAGGTCAATGCGTCCTACCTCATGCCGCACACCGTCCGAGCCCTCGCCCGCGAACGTGGTGTGGACGAGGCGGTCATGGCCACCACGCTCTACGACAACGCGCAGCGCGCCTTCGGTGCCTGGTGACACTGCTCGGTGCGGGACGCATCCGTGAGATCACCGCGGAACTCGACCTTCGACCCACGAAAAAGTGGGGCCAGAACTTCGTTATCGACCCGAACACAGTTCGCCGTATCGCCGAGCTCGCACATCTGACCATCGACGATGTTGTCCTCGAGGTGGGGCCCGGCGTGGGGAGTCTGACCCTGGCCTTGCTCGAACGCGCGGGCTCGGTGATCGCGATCGAAATCGATCCGCGCCTGGCCGAGCGCCTCCCACGGACGGTGCAGGAGCAGGCACCGGAACATGCCGGTCATCTCACCGTGATCACCGACGATGCCATGACGGTGACGTCGCTTCCAGGGGAGCCCACGGCGATGGTGGCGAACCTCCCCTACAACGTCGCAGTCCCGGTCCTCCTGCAGATGCTCGCCCTTGTCCCCACGATCCGCAGCACGGTGGTGATGGTGCAACGGGAGGTGGCGGAGCGCCTGTCCGCGGAACCTGGATCGCGCGTCTACGGGATTCCGAGCCTCAAGGCGCGCTGGTACGGCACGGTCGACTACGCGGGAACCATCGGACGCACGGTGTTCTGGCCGGCGCCGCACGTGGACTCGGGGCTGGTGCGCATCACCGCGGAGCCGCAGCCGGATGCGGACCGTGCGCGTGTCTTCGCCCTCATCGACGCGGCCTTCGCGCAGCGACGCAAGACCCTGCGTACGACCCTCGCCGGTCCCTTGCAGGGTCGGGTGGACGAAGTGCTCGCCGCTGCAGATGTCGATCCAGGACTCCGGGGTGAGCAGTTGAGCCTCACCGACTTCGTCCGGATCGCCAACGCATCACCCAGCACCTAGCCTGGGGGTATGCGGCCGGTCACCGTCAGCGTCCCCGCGAAGGTCAACCTCCAGTTGTCCGTGGGTCCGGTGCGCGCGGATGGATTCCACGATCTGGCGACGGTGTTCCACGCCGTCGATCTCCTCGACACCGTCACCGCGCGGGAGTCATCGGAACTGCGTGTGACGGTCGAGGGCGAGGACGCGTCGGCCGTTCCCCTCGACGCTACGAACCTGGTGTGGCGTGCCGCCCACGCCATGGCTGATGCCACCGGTGCGGACCCTGCGGTGCACCTGCACATCACGAAGGCGATCCCGGTTGCCGGTGGGATGGCCGGCGGAAGTGCCGATGCCGCCGCGGCTCTGCTCGCCTGTGATGCGCTGTGGGGAACGCGCGTCGCTCCCGAGGAGTTGCACTATCTGGCGGCGGAGTTGGGATCGGATGTGCCCTTCGCGTTGATGGGTGGGACCGCGATCGGTCGCGGGCGTGGCGAGTCCCTCACGCCGGTGCTTACGCGGGGAACCCTGCATTGGGCGTTCGCGATCTTCGAGGGTGGGCTGTCGACTCCCGTGGTGTACGAGAAGTGCGATGACATGCGCGGATCCGATGTCCCGCAACCCCAGATCTCCGATGCGCTCCTCAGTGCCCTCGCGACAGGGGATGCCCCCGGTGTGGGTCGCGCGCTCCGCAATGATCTCCAGCCCGCCGCGATCTCACTACGACCAGAACTTGCCGACGTCTTGGAGGTGGGGGAGGACTACGGGGCCCTCGGCCAGATCGTCTCCGGGAGTGGGCCCACGTGTGCATTCCTCGCACGGGACGAGGATCACGCGCTGGACATCGCCGTTGCGCTGACCGGAACGGGTCTGTGTCGGACCGTCAAGCGGGCCCGGGGGCCCGTCCCCGGTGCGCGAGTTCTGCGCTAGGAGGTCTCGCGGCGGCGTTGCTTGCCGGAGCTCGTGCTGACGAGGGTCGGTTTCGCGTCCATGTGCTCCAGCCCGTTCCAGGCCAGGTTCACGAGGTGCGCTACAACCTCTTCCTTCTTGGGTTTCCGGACATCGAGCCACCACTGACCGGTGAGGGCAACCATGCCGACGAGCATCTGCGAGTACATCGGCGCCAACTTCGCGTTGAGCTTGTGTGCGGCGAACTCGCGCGCAAGCAGGTGCTCCACCTGCGCGGCGACGTCGACGATCAAACTCGCGAAGGATCCAGCCTGCTGAGACACGGGCGAGTCACGCACGAGAATGCGGAATCCCTCGGGGCAGGACTCGATGTAGTCGAAGAGTGCGAGGCCGGCCTGTTCAAGCAACAGTCGCGCATTGGTTCCGGTGAGCGCATCGCTGATCGAAGCGAGTAGCTCGTTCATCTCACGGTCGACGAGGACGGCGTAGAGGCCTTCCTTGCCACCGAAGTGTTCGTAGACCACCGGCTTGGAGACGCCGGCCTTCGCGGCGATCTCCTCGACGCTGACCGCCTCGAATCCTTTTTCGGCGAAGAGGCGACGCCCCACCACGAGAAGTTGCTCCCTGCGCTCCTGGCCGGTCATGCGCACCTTCGCGCCGCGTGCGCGGCGGGAACTGCGGGTGACGGGCCGAGGTGCAGGGGTCGGGAGCGCGACGACCGTCGCGTCGACCTCGGCGGTCTCGGGGGTCACGACACCTCGGCCGCGTAGCCACGCAGGCGTGGGGCCATCGCCGGGTCCTTGAGCTTCTTCGCGAGACGCTGCGGCTTGGGCCACCGGACGTCGTGCGCGAGATTCAAGACCTCGAGCGTGCGGATGACGCGTGCGCTGGGATCGATCTGTCCCTTGAACACACCGTGACGTGCGCAGGTGGGGTCTGCGTGGTGCAGGTTGTGCCAGGACTCACCGAACGAGGGGATCGCCAACCACGTGACGTTGCTCGACATGTCGCGGCTCTCGAACGGGCGCTTCCCGAACACGTGGCAGATCGAGTTGATGGACCACGTGACGTGGTGCACGAGTGCGATGCGCACGATGCCACCCCAGAACAGGCCGGTGAGGAAACCCAACCAGGACTGCGTGATGAGCCCACCGATGATGCCGGGGAGCAGAATCGACGCCGCGACGATCCAGGCGAACGAGCGGGTGATCCGCTGCAGGTCCTTGTCGTCACGGATGTCCGGTGCGTACTGATCGACCGTGGCCTGCTCCTCGGAGAACAGCCAGCCCATGTGCGCGAAGAGGAGTCCCTTGGCGATGGCCTTGCGCGAGGTGCCGAAGCGCCACGGGGAGTGCGGGTCGCCGATCTCATCGGAGAACTTGTGGTGCTTGCGGTGATCGGCCACCCACTGGTTGATCGACCCCTGGATGGCCATGGACCCGAGGACTCCGAGCGCGATCTTCACACCGCGCGGCGCCTTGAACGAGCCGTGCGTGAAGTAGCGGTGATAGCCCACGGTGATGCCGATGGCGGTCAGCGCCCAGAAGCCGACCAGCAGGGCCATGTCGACCCACGAGACCAGGCCGAAGGCGATCATCGGGATGAACCCGACGAGGAAGAGGAGTGTGGGGCCGATGACGAAGATGCCGATGGTGACCTTCATCGCCGGACTGAGGAAGATCGCCTCGCCCTCGTCCAAGCGCTTGAAGTTCTGCATCAATGTCATGGGGTCTCCCTGCTGAGGGTTGGGAAGGTTACGGTTGCGTAAGTTACGTTACCGTAGGTTTCTGCCGTTGTCCACCGATTCGCCCTCACGCCACGCCCTAGGCTGATCCCGCCCGTCCCCGGTCGTCTAGTGGCAGGACAGCGGACTTTGAATCCGTCAACGGAGGTTCGACCCCTCCCCGGGGAGCCGAGACCGGCTACGCCTCACTCGAGGGGAGCGTCGGAACCCGCCACCCCAGCGCCATGGCCCCGAGTCGCACCACCAGCGTGACCGCGATCCCGACCACGAACGGTGTCCAGGCACCGAGCCCGGCCGTCGCCAGGAAGGCGGCGGATCCGAGGGCGGCGGCCAGTGCGTAGACCTCGCCGGTGAAGAACACCGCGATACGGCGGCCAGCGATGAGGTCGCGGATGATGCCTCCGCCAATCCCGGAGAGCACGCCGAGGACCAGGGCGGGACCGATATCGAATCCCGCACTCCGCGCGATGTCGGTTCCCACGACGGTGAAGGCGGCAAGACCCACAGCGTCGGTCACGGTGAAGACGTGCCGCATCCAGCCGGGGTTGGTCTGCCAGGGAGCCACCAACGCGACGATCCAGACGACGAGCACGGTCGCGGCGATCACCCCCACGGTGGGCCAGAAGTCGATGAGCCAGAACGGCGTGGTCACCATGAGCAGGTCGCGCAGTGTTCCTCCGCCGATGGCCGTGACGGCTGCGAGGGAACTAACGCCCAGCCAGTCCATGCCTGCGCGCACACCCGCAACCGCACCGGAGGCGGCGAAGGCGATCGTGCCCACCACGAGGGCGATGGTGAGTGGGAGGGGTAGTTCGAACATGACAGCTACGCGGCGTCGAAGGGGATGACTGACGCGTCATCCACCTGCATGAGTGCCTCTGCGAGTGCCGCATCCGCCTCGGCCTGCAACGCCGCCGCCGTCGGGTCATTGAAGAGGTTGACCGTTTCGTCGGGATCCACGGTCAGGTCGTACAACTCACCGAATGCCGTTCCCGCGTAGCGGCTGATCCTGAAGCGATCCGTCACGAGGGTGCGGATCCGCACGGGGCCGGGAAGCCCGTCGATTCCGTAGGGCTGGTCCTCCTCGATCAGAACCGACGTACGCCACGGATGCGTGTCGCCGCGTAGCAGAGGTGTGAGTGATCGTCCTTGTGCGGCCTGGAGCGGTGGCGCGCCGACCAGGTCCAGCAGCGTGGGGCCGATGTCCGCGCTGCTCGCCAATTCCGCGTGGGTTCCGGAGCCGTCCACGGCGCCACCGATGATCATGGGGACTCGAACGGCGCCGCGGTAGTGCGTGAAGTGTTTGAGGATCAAGCCGTGGTCGCCGAAGACATCACCGTGATCGGCGGTCAGCGCTACGACGGTCTCGTCCGCACGTCCGGACTCGTCGATCGCTGTGAGGATCCGACCGATCGAGTCGTCGATGAATTCGATGGAACCCAGTTCCGCTGCGAGGGCATGGCGGAATTGGTCCTCGGTGGGAGCCCACAGCATCATCGGATCGATATCGGGCTCACCGCGCCGGGCGGCGATGCGGCGCAGGTGCTCCGGCGAGCGATCGTGGCTCTGGTGGAAAGTCGTGGGGATCGGCATAGCCGCGGGATCGTGCCGGCGGTAGTACTCCACGGGCGGAGCGAAGGGGTGATGCGGGTCGGGG
>JBEIHR010000094.1:0-7035 GCA_040381195.1 Rubricoccaceae bacterium | reverse complement strand
GGTCTCGGCGAGTCCCTCGTCGAAGGAGTGCTGCGGGGCGTACCCCAGGGCGCGGAGTCGGGAGTCGTCGACGGAGTACCGACGATCGTGACCCTTGCGGTCCTCGACCGGCTGCACCATCGACCAGTCGGCACCCATCGCGGCGAGCACCCGCTCGGTGAGTTCGCGGTTGTTGAGCTCCAGGCCACCGCCGATGTTGTAGGACTGGCCCGGTTGACCCTTCTCGATGACGAGTGCGATCCCGCGGCAGTGGTCATCGACGTGCAACCAGTCGCGGACGTTGAGGCCGTCGCCGTAGAGCGGCACCTTCTTCCCGTCGATCAGGTTGGTGACGAAGAGTGGGATGACCTTCTCCGGGAATTGGTAGGGCCCGTAGTTGTTCGAGCACCGGGTCGAGGACACGTTCAGCCCGTAGGTGACGTTGTAGGCGCGCACCAGCATCTCGGCCGCTGCCTTGGCCGCGGAATAGGGGGAGTTGGGTTTGAGGGGCTCGTCTTCCGTCCACGAGCCCTCGTCGATCGAGCCGTACACCTCGTCGGTACCGATGTGCACGGTACGCGGAATGCCGTGCCGCACGCACGCGTCGAGGATCGTCTGCGTGCCCACCACGTTGGTCACGACGAAGTCCTGTGGACCGTGGATCGAGCGATCCCCATGCGTCTCCGCCGCGAAGTTCACCACCACGTCGTGGCCGGGAAGCACATCATCGAGCAGATCTCCGTCGCAGATGTCCCCGCGGATGAACTGGAACCGGGAATCACCCGAGACCGATGCGAGGTTCTCCAAGTTCCCGGCGTAGGTCAACTTGTCGTAGACGGTGACGCCCGTGGGTTCCACACCGTAGGTCCCTGCGAGGAGTTCCCGCACGAAGTGGGACCCGATGAAGCCCGCGGCACCGGTGACGAAATAACGCATCAGCCGTTCTCCTTGAGCTTGCGCAGCCACTCCTGTGCCTCGGCGAAATCAGCATCCGTGACCCCGGCGCGTAGGACGGGAGTCTTCCCATCATGCCGGGGGTAGGACCCGAGGAATCGCACGTCCGCGCACACCCGGTGCAGACCCATCAGCGCCTCCGATACCCGTGCATCGGCGACGTGACCTTCAATGTCCACGCTGAAGTAATAGTCGCCAAGTTGCTTACGGGTGGGTCGCGACTCGATGCGGGTCATGTTGACTCCGCGGATTGCGAATTCGGTGAGGATGGCGAGCAGCGCCCCGGGCTGGTCCTGGTGGATGAACAGGCTCAGCGTGGTCTTATCCGCGCCGGTGGGCGCGGGGAGTGACCCGGGGAGTTGCACCACCACGAAACGGGTGAACGCATCGGCGGTATCTCCGATCTCATCGGCAAGAACCTCGAGGCCGTAGATATCTGCCGCCAGTCGCTGCGCGATCGCGGCGTCGAACGGTGCCGAGCCATCGGCGATGGCAGCGGCGGCGGCGGCCGTCGACATGGAAGGGATGACCGACGCCTTCGGGAGAGTGGCCTCCAGCCAGCGGCGCACCTGCGCTTGCGCATGCGGGTGCGTTGCGATCCTCGTGACATCCGAGAGTGTCGAGCCTGCCCGGGCCATCAATGCGAACTGCACGGGGAGCACCACTTCGTCGATGATCACCAGGCGTTTGCCATTCGCGAGTTCGTCGAGGGTGACGGAGACGGATCCTTCGACGGAGTTCTCGATTGGGACAAGGGCCCGATCGACGGTACCGGCACGCGCGGAGTCGAGTGCCGCCTGCACCGATGTGGCGGGGACCATCTCGGGGGAATCCGATGCGTCGATTCCGAGGTAGACGCGTGTGGCTGCGTCGGCGAAAGAACCGCGCGGTCCGAGGTAGGCGATGGTCATGCGGCACCTCCCTGCACCTCGCGCGCACGAGGTAGGTGACCTCGTGCGGTGGCGATTGCCTGCTGCTCCTCCGGCGAGAGGTCGATGTCACTGGCCCCGGCCGAGACACCCTTGAGGTACGTCCGCGTCTCTGCGCGACCGTGGATCGACGTGATCATCAGGCCATCACCGGCGTCGTCGAGAAGGGCCGCGGAGAAGGAGTACCGGCCACCCATGTCACCGAACGCGTCGTACCGCACGACCGCAACATGACGCAGGGCGGCGGAGAGATCCCGCCGGGTTGCCTGCAACTCCCGTTGCGTCGCCACCACTTCGTAGGAGAGGTCCGTGATCTCCTCCCGGGTGCGGGCGATCACGTCGATCATGGATTCCTGCCCCTCACGCACGGAGAGGAGGTCATAGGAGCGCTGGAGCCGGTAGAACTTCAGCAGGGCGACTGCGGCGAGCGCGACTCCGACCACACCGACGGCGATCCCGATGATCGCGACGAGCATCGCCGATTGCGCATCCAGGATCACCCGGCAAGCGTAGTCGGGGCCACAGCCCTGGATTCCTCACACAAGTCCCTCTCGGCAGGGCCCGGGCCCATGGCAGAGTTCCCCCGTGGGAGTCGTGCAGGACCTGGGTCTGGAGCTGTTCTCCCGGTCCACGACCGTGGTCCTCGGCCTTCTCCTCTTCCTCGCCACCACCACGAGCCTGCTGCGCACGGCCGTCGTGCCGCGTGCGCTGCGCTCCGGCATCTCGCAAGGGGTCGCAGCCGGGGTGCGCGGTGCCTTCTGGGGTGTGGCACGCCTGCGCAAGGACTACTTCAAGCGCGACAGCATCCTCGCCTGGACCGGGCCCATGATCATCGTCGCGTGGTTGCTGTCGTGGCTGTTCCTCTACGTCATCTCCTACGGTCTCTGGATCTACGGGCTTCACGGTGGCCGGGATCTGTGGCAGGCCATGCAGCAAGCCGGCTCGAGTCTGTTCACCCTGGGCTTCGCCGCGCCCGATTCCGCGGACTCGACGGTGATCGACTTCTTCGCGGCAGCAACCGGACCGATCGTCATCGCCCTGCTCATCGGTTTCCTACCCACGATCTACGCCGCCTACATCGATCGGGAGGTCGAGGTCACGATCCACGGATCCTTCGCCGGCCAACCCGCCTGGGGACCGGAACTCCTCGCCCGGATCGCGATGACCAATCAAATCGACCGACTCCCGGCCATCTACGACACCTGGGGTCGATGGGCGGCACAGATTCGCCTCACACACGTGACGTACCCGGTCCTCATCTATGTGCGTTCGCCTCGCCCCACTCGCAGTTGGGTCGTCTCTCTCATGTCCACCCTGGATGCAGCCGCACTGCAACTCGCTGTGAACCGTTCGCTCCCGCGAGCCGAGGCGATCTCGGTCATCATGTCGGGCTCGCAGACACTCGAGGTTCTCTACGCCACACTCTTCGCACATCGCCCCCTGCGTTCGCGCCTGGCCTTCCGAGGCTTGATGATCAGCCCGCCCTCCGTGCGCCGCTACGGCTCGACCGAGGTACCCGGGGTTACGCGCAAGATGGTGGCCGTCGAAATCGCATCGGCAAGTGACACGTCCGAAGGGCTCCCCACCGCGAGCGTTGAGAACCTGGAGAAGCACGAAAGTGACCCCATTGATCTCACCCGTGAGGACTTCGATCAGGCTGTTGCCCTGCTGAAAGAAGCGGGCTTCCCGGTCGAGGTGGACGACGATGAAGCGTGGAAACAGTTCCAGATCGCGCGTAGTCGCTACGAATACACCGCGTACATGATTTCGAAGGCGACCGACGCGGTGCCCGCGCCATGGTCAGGCTCGCGCAGGATCCCGACCCCGGTGATCTGGCCCACCCTCGCAACCACGGTCATGCCGAACATCTCCGGGCACTTTTCCGATGACCCGCCCCCCACCGCATGACGGTCGATCCCCTCACCTCCCTCACCACGTTCGCGCTGATCTTCCCGGCCGAACTGCCGGACAAGACGTTCATCGCGACCCTGGTCCTGGCAACACGTTTTCCGCGGCGGGCGGTGTGGGTCGGGGTGGCGGCCGCGTTCGCCGTGCAAACGGCGATTGCGGTTCTCGCCGGCGGGTTACTGTCCCTCGCACCCGAACGTCTGGTCCTCGGCATCACGTTCCTCTTGTTCACTGCGGGTGCGGTGATCATGGCCCGCGGGGGACTGAAATCCAGGGCCGTGGAGCAGCGTGCGGCAGCGGATGAGGTCGACGAACTCGAGCGCTCGGAGCGCATCAATGAGATTCCCGCGCAGCCGCGGTTCTGGTTGGTCGTCACCACAAGTTTCGGTGTGCTGTTCGCCGCCGAGTGGGGAGACCTCAGTCAGATCCTCACCGCAGGACTGGCCGCGCGCACCGCGTCGCCGATCAGCGTCTTCCTCGGCTCCTGGGTGGCACTCATCACCGTCGCAGCACTTGCCTGCTTGCTCGGGGGATTCCTGCGCGATCGCTTCCCGATCTGGCGGATCAAGCTTGTGTCCGCGGTGATCTTGGCCGGTCTCGCGGTGTGGACGTTGATCGAGTTCATCAACGCCTGAGCGCATCAGCGCAGGGTCACCTGGCGCGTGGTCAAACCAGCACGCGCCCGACTTTCCGCATCCGTCAAGGGCGTCGAGGCCGCCAGCGCCTCAGCGAGGCGGGTACCGAAAGCCGCGGCAGGCTGCTCCGTAGCGGCCGCGCCCATACCCAGGGGCAGATCCCAGACGGGAACCACGAGACCCTGAGCGCGGAACATGCCCACCAGTCGCGTATCCGGGCCCAGTGACGATGCATCTGCGGCGTGGAGTCGCGCGAGCGCGTCGAGCAACTTCTCTTCCGGGTGGGGCATGATCCAGCGCAGGTGCTCCTTCTCCCCCATCTGCGTCCAATACGCCGCTTCCACTCCGGTGAGTCGCACGGTGGGATGCGCGTATTCCTTCGCGCGTTCCAATGACTGTTGCACATCGTCGGACACCGAATCGGAGTCGATCCAGAACGCGAAGTCCTCGTGGACAGCGATGTCCAGCTTCGTGCTCGTGTCGACCAGGTCCTGCAATTGCGGGGCGTCGGAGCCCACACGCTCCAGGGGAACCGGATTGCCTGCGTCGGTCTCCAGGGCGCGCGTCAGCACGTCGGCCAGATCACGCGAGGCGTCACCGGAACCCACCGTGACCTGGAGCCCGAGCAGGATGTCACCGTTCTCGCGCACCAGCCCGGGCCACGCCAACGGGAGCACCGTGGCCAGCGTGACCGTACGTCCGCCCGCGGCCTTCGTCAGCGTCAATGCCGTGGTCGCTGATGGCACCAATTCCCGCATCGCCACGATGTCGCACTCGGAGGCGAACCCTTCGAACGGTCGAGCAGGAACGGTGACCGCCCGGGACGAGTCCTTGCCGTGGCACGCCTTATAACGGCGACCCGATCCGCAGGGGCACGGTTCCCGCATCCCGACGACGGGAACATCCCCCTCGACGATGGACCCGGTCCGCTTTCCCTTTTTTCCCATGACGGAGGAACCTACCTGCCAAGCCAGGTGAGGACCTGCGCCGGCTTATTGGTGATGATCACGTCGACACCGAGCTCCTGACACAGGTTGAAGTCCTCGCGCTCATCCACCACCCACACGTGCACCTGCCCACCTCGGGACTTCACCGTACGAACCAGGTGCGGGTTCGTGCGCACCACATCGATCCCTGGACCTAGCGCCATCACCCCCGGTGGGAGGCGCCCGTCGCGGTAGAACCACGGTCGCCGACCGCACAGATACACCGTGCGAATTCCGGGCAGGAGCTTTTTCATCCGCACCACAGCGAGGCGGGAGAAACTCATCATCCGCACCCGATGGGCGCTTCCGTCACTGACGAGTCCGAAGGAGCGCAGGACCCGCGCCAACTCCTCCTCGACGTACTTCCCGAAGCGCGTGGGGTGCTTGGTCTCGATCGCGAATTCCAGGGTCGACGACGCATCCAGCAGGGTGGACAGGAACGTCTCGAGCGTCAGCAGGCGCGTGCGGAGCTCGGACGGGGGGTCTTCGAAGTCGTGCCAGCCCTGGCCACCGAAGGTGTGTTCCTGCAGTTCGGAGAGCAGGAAGTTCGACACCGCACCCGATCCGGGGCTGGTGCGGTCGATGCGTCGGTCGTGGACCAGGACCAGGGTGCCGTCCGCGGTCATGCGGACGTCGCACTCGACTGCATCCGCGCCGGCCTCCACCGCGCGCAGGTACGCGGCCATGGAGTGCTCGGGCTCCTCCGAGGAGTACCCCCGGTGCGCGACGACCTGGACGCTCACGCGGCCAATCGTGGAGCACCTGCCATCATCCGCCTATGCCGGCCCCCGCGAACTCGTCGCCCGAGATTCCAGACGCCGTCCTGTTCGACCTCGACGGCACCCTCACCGATTCCGCTCCAGGGCTGATCAGTTGCATCGGATACGCGCTCGACCAGATGGGCATCGAGCACCCCGATGAGGAGACCATGCGGCCCTTCCTCGGGCCACCGCTCTGGGTCACCTTCCGCGACCACTTCGGTCTCGACGAGGCCCAGGTGGTCCGCGCCATCGAGCTCTACCGCGAGCGCTACCACGACACAGGGATGTTCGAGAACACCGTCTACGACGGCATCCAGGACACCCTGGAGACACTCAGGGATGCGAACATCCGCATGGCGATCGCGACGTCGAAGCCGGAGTACTCCGCAACCCGCATCCTCGAACACTTCGACCTCGCTCAGTACTTCGAGTTCATCGGTGCCGATGACCTCGCGGGTTCTCGCGCGTCAAAGACCAAGGTGATCGCGCACGTCCTCGCCAACACCGGACTCGATCCGACAACCCAGCGGCTGACCATGGTCGGTGATCGCCGTCACGACGTGGAGGGGGCCGCCGCCCACGGGATCGACACGATCGGTGTGCTCTGGGGATACGGCGACCGAGAGGAACTCACGAGTGCCGGAGCGCACAGGATCGTCGCGACTCCTGCCGACCTCACCGCGGTCCTGAATTCCTCCGCATCTAGGACCTAGCTTCGGCCGAATCGACGCGTCAGATCGTCGGTGACCAGAAGACGCACGTCCTCGCGGATGAAATCCCCACCCCACACCTGCGTGCAGATCTCCCACACCTGGTCGACATCAGTCAATCCCAGCACCTGACACAGCACCCAGAGATCATCGAGATCGCGCCTGCCACGAGC
>JBEIHR010000093.1:0-7071 GCA_040381195.1 Rubricoccaceae bacterium | reverse complement strand
CAGTTCCCTGCCGGGCATCGGTTCCTTGGGCGGTCTGCTCTCGTTGCTGGACACGCGCGTCGCGCCGAACCAGAGCGCCCAGTTCATCTCCGAACCACTCGCCGCACCGCTGCGCATCACCGGTGCCTCCCGGGTGAGTCTCGAGGTGGCCAGCGATGTCGCGCGAACAGCCACGTTGTTCGTGGGGCTGCGCATCCAGACCGGGGCGGGCGCGCTACTGCTGCCCAATGGACTCATCGCCCCGGTGAATGTCAGCGTCGGGCCGACCCCCCAACGCGTCGACATCGAGCTGCCCGCCATCGTCGCGGACGTCGCCGCAGGCGATCGGCTTGTCGTCACCGTGAACACCACCGATCAGGCGTACCGAATGCCAGCCGACCCCGCTGTCTACACCGTGGCGCTCGCCGATCCCGGTCTCGTGGTCCCCGAGGTCGAGATGTCCGGCAGTGCCTCCGGGCTTCCACTGTGGGCCTGGCCTCTCATCGCCCTCGGTGTCGGTGCGGCGGTCGTGATCGCCCTGCGACTCCTCCGTCCCCGCGCACGTGGAGTCGCAGCGCGCCCCGATCTCGCGGAGAGTCCGCTCGTGATCGAGGGACTCGTCAAGCAATTCGGCAAGGGTGTCCGCGCCGTGGCTGGTGTGAATTTCACCGTGCCCCGAGGCGTGGTCCTCGGTCTCCTCGGTCCCAACGGTGCCGGCAAGACCACGACGATGCGCATGGCGATGGGTCTGATCCAGCCCACGGAGGGCAGCGTGTTCGTCTTCGGTGAGCGCGTCACCCCGGGAGCACCCGTCCTCTCGCGCATCGGAGCCTTCGTGGAAGGTCCGGGGTTCCTCCCGCACCTATCCGGACGCGAGAATCTGGACCTCTATTGGCGCGCTAGTGGTCGGTCGGGAGATGCGCATTTCGCGGAAGTCCTCGAGATTGCAGGGCTTGGATCCTCGATCGATCGCACGGTGCGCACATACAGCCAGGGGATGAAGCAGCGTCTGGGCATTGCCCAAGCGATGCTCGGCATGCCGGACATCCTGCTTCTCGACGAGCCCACCAATGGGCTCGATCCGCCCCAGATTCGTGAGATGCGTCAGGTGCTGCGTGATTACGCGAAGGACGGGCGCACCGTGATTCTGTCCTCGCATCTCCTCGGTGAAGTCGAGCAGACCTGCACCCATGTGGTCGTCATGCACCGCGGGACGGTGGCGGCGACGGGGACCGTTGCCGAGTTGCTCGCCGGCCGAAGCGGTCAGCAACTCGAGGACGTGTTCATGGACCTCGTCGGATCCGACCACCTCGTCAACGCCGGTCCGCTGCAGGAAGGGGATCGATGATGGAGCAGTACTCGGCACAGAAGACTCTCAGCGTTCGCGTAGAGCTGATCCGTCAGGTGCGTCGTCGTCGTACGGCTGTGGCGTTCGCACTCGTCATCGCGCTCCCGATCATCGTCGTCCTCGCCGTCAAGTTCGGGCCATCCTCCAGCGGTCGCGGGGGATTAGCGGATGGGGATTTTGACGTCTTCGGACTGCTGGCATCCGGTCCATGGAACTTCGCCGTGAGCGGGCTGCTCTTCTCGTCCGCCTTCCTCCTGGTCATCCTCGCAGCGATGTTCCTGGGAGACACCGTCGCAAGCGAGGCCTCCTGGGGAACGATGCGCTACCTGCTCGTGGCACCGGTTCCGCGACGCAGATTCCTGCTCGTCAAACTGGTCGTCGGACTGCTGTTGACCTTGGCGGTTCTGCTCGTTCTCGTCCTCGCATCGTTCCTGCTCGGCCTGCTCGCGTTCGGCAGCGCCCCGCTCGCCAGTCCGCTCGGAGGCACCCTGAGCGCCGGGGAGTCCACGGTGCGGCTCGCGGTCATCACGGGATATATCGCGGTGACCCTGCTCGTTCCGGCGGGCATCGCCTTCCTGGCCAGTGTCTCCACGGACGTCCCGCTGGGGGCCGTCGGTGCAGCCGTCGTGATCGTGATCTTCGCGAACATCCTCGATGCCATCGAAGCCCTGGGCTCCCTGCGCCAGTTCCTTCCCGCCAACTACACCGGCGCCTGGGCCGACGCGCTCGGTTCGGTCGTCGTCTGGGACCAAATGGCCATCGGCGTGACTTACAACGTGGCAGTCTTCGTGGTGCTCATCGGTATCGCCGTGCTCAAGTTCGAAAGGAAGGACATCCTGTCGTGACCGAATCGACCGACCTTTCCGCGTCGGTCGTCATCGTCGGAAGCGGTATGGGTGGTGGCACCCTCGCCTGGGGTCTGGCACAACGCGGGATCGACTGTCTCGTCGTCGAGCGCGGGTATGCACTCCCACGTGAGCCGCAGAACTGGGATCCACGGGCGGTGTTCGTCGACCGTCGCTACAAACCCAGCGAGAAGTGGTCCACGCCGGAGGGTGGCTCCTTCGCACCGGGAGTGCACTACGTCGTGGGTGGGAACACCAAGGTCTACGGCTCGAGCCTGCCCAGGCTGCGGGAGTCGGATTTCCTCGAGCGCCTCTTCCCCAGCGGCATCTCGCCGGCATGGCCCTTCCGCTACGCCGATCTCGAGCCCTACTACTGCGACGCCGAGGACCTGTATCGCGTGCACGGTGATCAATCCGATCCATTCGCACCACCGCGGAGCAGGCCCTACCCGTATCCCGCATTGGCCCAGGAGCCCTACATCGACGACCTCCTCGACCGATTGCGCGACCAGGGACTGCACCCTGGTGCTACATCCATGGGCGTGGACCTGCGGGAGGGTGGTGCGTGCATCCGCTGCGCAACATGCGATGGATTCCCCTGCCAACTGTGGGCGAAGTCCGACTCCGAGGTGTGCGCACTGAGACCCGCGATGGCGACGGGACGGGCCCGGCTGGTCGAAGGTGTGACCGTGCGGCGGCTTGAGTCCCGCGGCAACCGAGTCATCGCACTCGAGGGTGAGAGGGAGGGCGCGCCAATGCGCATCACGGGCGGGGTGTTCGTGCTGTCTGCAGGTGCCGCGAACTCCGCGGCGCTTCTGCTCCGCTCCGTGTCCGATGACCATCCCCGGGGAGTGGCGAATGCCACGGGACTCGTGGGGCGCAACTACATGGTGCACAACAACACGCATATCGCGGCCGTTGCGCCCTTCAGAATGAATGACGTCGTGTTCCAGAAGACCGCGGCGGTGAACGACCTCTATGAAGACCTCGGTGATGGCTACGCCGGCGGGACGCTGCAACTCATCGGCAAGGTCCAGGGATCGATGATGAAGACCCATGCCACGAAGGTGCCCGAGTTCATCCTCGATCGATTCGCTGATCGCAGCGTCGAATGGCTGGTGATGAGCGAGGATCTCCCTGATCCCGCGAACCGGATCACGCTGGATTCCCGCGGTGAGATCGTCGTGCACTGGAAGCGTACGAACTACGACCGCCACGAGAAGCTCCTCGCCCGAGCCACGTCGATCTTCCACCGGGCCGGGTATCCCGCAGTCTTCGAGCAGCGGTTCACCATCGACATGAACAGTCATATGTGCGGGACGGCCGTCGGGGGAAGGGATCGGGCAACGAGCGTGCTCGATCCGTGGTGCCGCGCGCACGACATCCCGAACCTCTTCGTCGTCGATTCCGCCTTCTTCCCCTCCAGTGGTGCCCAAAACCCGGCGATGACCATCGCGGCGCAGGCCCTTCGGGTGGCGGCCGAGGTCGACTGGGCGGCCGCTGCATGACTTGGCAGGATGCGCGCCGTGCCCGCTAAGTCCGCCTTCCGCGTCATCACGATCAACCTCAACGGGATTCGGGCCGCTGCCCGCCGTGGGGGACTCGACTGGCTCCACGCGGCGAAGCCGCAGGTCATCTGCATGCAGGAGGTGCGGGCGACGGATGCGCAAGTGGCGGAGACCCTGGCGGGGACACCGTTCGAGAGGTGGCACGTGGCGCATACGGAGGCCCCACAACTCGGCCGCGCCGGCGTCGCGGTGGTGAGCGCTCAACCCTTCGAGGCGGTGCGCGACCACGTCCGCATTGATGATGTCGACGGACTCGGACGCTGGATCGAGGTCGATGTCACTTCCCCCCTCGGCCCCCTCACCGTGGTGTCGGTCTATATCCACACCGGTGAGGCCGACACCCCCAAGCAGTCGGAGAAGTACGCCTTCCTGCGGGGGATGGACGCACGGTTGAAGACGTTGGCGTCACGTGCGTCGCGCACGGGTCGCGAGGTCCTGATCTGCGGGGACTTCAACGTCGCCCACCACGAGGTCGACATCAAGAACTGGAAGGGCAACCTGGCGTCTGCCGGATTCCTCCCCGAGGAACGTGCTTATCTCGATCGCTGGTTCGCGAAGAGCTGGGTCGACCTCGGCCGGACCCTGGGTGGACCAGGACCCGGGCCCTACACCTGGTGGTCGTGGCGCGGCCGCGGATTCGACACCGACGGGGGGTGGCGGATCGACTACCAGGTGGCCACCCCGCGCCTCGCCGGGCGAGCCGTCACGGCGACAGTGGGCAAGGCGCCGACTTACGCCGAGCGGTGGAGCGATCACGCACCTCCCGTCGTGGACTACGCCTAACGCCGGAAGCCCTGCCGCCCGCGGGCGGTCAGGGCTTCAACGTCAGGTCCGCAGACCCTCGTCCGAACCTCGGGTTCAGAGATTGCGCGAGAAGATCGCGTCGATCTCAGCGAGGTCCGAGGGACCCATGGCTTGGTTGCGCTGGCGGTCCCATTCCCGATAGATCTGGCGACGGCGACCCGCCTCCTGATCGGTCGAGTGGTCGAACAGGTTGGCGAACAGTTTCCCGAAGGACTTCACGGAGGATCACTCCATTTTCTTCTCATCTGACCCGGGGGTCTCCCGGGCTCCACTCCAGTATCCCCCATATTTGTCCGACAACACGACAAATAAGGGCACTTTGTGCGTCAATTCACAAAGATCTCCCCGTCCGTTCACCCAGGAATACCTCGGGGGGTATGGTCGTGGTCGAGGGGCCTCTGCTCACGCTGCGCCACCCCGTGGTGGAGGATGAGGCGGTGGCGCCTCCGATCACCTACTCACCGAAGGTGTTCATCCCGCTCACCCACCTCTGCCGCGACGCGTGCGGCTACTGCACCTTCGCCGAGAGTCCACGGCGGGCACGTGCCCCGTACCTCGAACTCGATGAGGTGCGCGCCATCGCCCGCCAGGGAGCGCAGGCCGGGTGTCACGAGGCCCTCTTCACCCTCGGGGAAGCACCCGAGGAGCGCTATCCCGAGGCGCGCGACTGGCTCGATGAGCGCGGGTATACATCGACAGTCGACTACCTGGTTGCCGCGTGCGCTGCGGTGCTCGCCGACTCCGGTCTCCTCCCGCACGCGAACGCGGGTGCGCTGAGTCGCGAGGACCTCCTGCGGCTCCGGTCGGTCAGTCCCAGCCAGGGGATGATGATCGAATCGCTGAACCCCGATCTCCCCGCGCACCGCGGTGCACCCGACAAATCACCCGAGCGACGGCTGGCCACCTTGGAATGGGCGGGGGAGTTGGCCATCCCCTTCACCACGGGCATCCTCGTCGGCTTCGGTGAGTCACGCAGTGATCGAGTGGACGCGTTGGAGGCGATCGCCGCAAGTCACCGTCGGCATGGTCACGTGCAGGAAGTGATCGTGCAGAACTTCATCCCCAAGCCTGGAACTGCGATGCGCAACGCCCCGGCGTGCACTATGGCTGACCTCGTCGATGCCATCACCCTGGCGCGCACCATCCTTCCTGCAGACATCGCGGTGCAAGCACCACCAAATCTCGTCGACGACCCGGGTGTGTTGATCGCCGCTGGTGTCACCGACTTCGGTGGCATTTCACCTGTGACCGCAGACTTCGTCAACCCCGAGCGCCCCTGGCCCCAGATCGAGCACCTGCGGGCGATCACCCACCAACACGACCGCGAACTGGTGCCGCGTCTCACGGTCCACCCTGCCTTCGTCCGATCGATGGATCGATGGATCGCAGCGGACATGCATGCTGCCGTCCGCGATCGAGCCGATGCCGAGGGCTATGCGCGGGATGATCCGGGTTCGGTCTTCCGCGAGGAGTATCGCCAGTCCGTGAACGTCGGAACGGGAGCCGAGGTGGTGCTGTCCGGTCGTCGATCCACCGCCTGGTACGCGGGGTCCGACGTTTCCGCCCCCATGACTCTCGACGGAGCGATCGCCTTCGGACCGGTTGCCGAGGTGCTGCGCGGAGTCGAACTCGGTCACGAGGTGGGAATCGACGAGATGGTCACTCTGTTTGGCGCGCGTGGACGTGAGGTCTCCGCGGTCGCAGCGGCGGCTGACCGAATTCGCGCAGATGTCGTCGGCGACGTCGTCACCTATGTCGTCAACCGGAACATCAACTACACAAACGTATGCACCTTCAAGTGCACGTTTTGTGGATTCTCCAAGGGCCCCCTGTCTCTGAACCTGCGCGGAACCCCGTACCTGTTGACGGACGACGAGATCGCTGCCCGCGTCCGAGAGGCGGCTGATCGGGGTGCCACGGAGGTCTGTCTGCAGGGCGGCATCCACCCGGATTTCGATGGCGATTTCTACCTTCGGGTGGTCCGGATCGCTCGCGCGGCCGCCCCCGATATCCACGTCCACGCGTTCACCGCACTCGAGGTGTCCGAGGGCGCCCGCCGGCTCGGGATCGACGTGCGCGACTACCTGGTCACCCTGCGCGATGCCGGACTGGCATCCCTTCCCGGCACGGCCGCGGAGATCCTCGATGACGAGGTGCGCGCGATCATCTGCCCGGACAAGGTCGGTACCCAGGAATGGCTCGACGTACATGAAGCTGCGCACGAGATCGGCCTCACCTCGAACATCACCATCATGTTCGGCAGCGTCGAGGAACCGATCCATTGGGCCCGGCATATCGAACGCACGCGTGCCGTGCAGCTGCGGACCGGGGGATTCACGGAGTTCATCCCTCTCCCCTTCGTGCACATGGCGGCACCCATGTACCTGAAAGGTCGCGCCCGCCGTGGTCCCACCTGGCGGGAGGTGGTGCTCATGCACGCGGTCGGCCGTATCGCGTACCGCGGGTGCATCGAGAACATCCAGGCCTCCTGGGTGAAGCTCGGAGTCGACGGCGCGCGCCAACTGCT
>JBEIHR010000092.1:0-7089 GCA_040381195.1 Rubricoccaceae bacterium | reverse complement strand
GAGTTGCTGGCGCAAATGGGCATCAGTGAACGTGACGCGAAGAAGAAGCCCCGCCAGTTGTCCGGTGGTCAGCGTCAGCGGGTCAGCGTCGCCCGAGCCTTGTCCGCCAAACCCGCAGTCCTGCTGGCGGACGAACCCACCTCGGCCATTGATCAGAGTGCGCAGGCCCAACTCCTGAATCTCTTCCAGGGGCTGCTTGATGGTGGTCTGTCGATCGCCCTGGTGTCCCACGACCTTGGCGTCATCCGCTATCTGACCCAGCGGGTCTATGTCATGAAGGACGGCGAATTCGTCGAGAGTGGACCGACGATCGAAGTCTTCGACAACCCCACCCAGGAGTACACGAAGAAGCTCATTGCATCGATTCCGGGTCGGGAACTTCGAAAGGCCAGGACGTGAGTGCACCGCATAGAGGCCGGCTGCGTTCACTTCTCTCGAAAGGCTCCACGGCTTTCGGTACGGCGATCGCCCTACCTCACCCTTACGCGGTGGAGCAGGTCGCCAAATCGGGTTTCGACTGGGTCTTCATCGATATGCAGCACGGTCTCTCGACCTACCACGATCTGCCGGGGCTGTGCGTGATCCTCCGTCAGCATGGAGTCACTCCGCTCGTGCGTGTTCCCTATGAGGACAACTCCGGGGCGCAGCGCGCACTCGACGCGGGAGCCGAAGGCATCATTTTCCCGTACATCGAGGATGTCGCGTCGGCCCGTGCCGCGGCCATCTCATGCCGGTATCCACCGGAGGGCATCCGCAGTTTCGGGCCCTACCGTGCGCCGTATGGGGCTGACCTCCCGCTGGCAAACGAAGATCTCCTGTGCCTAGTGATGATCGAGTCGGTTGGCGGTCTGGAGAATGTCGACGCGATCACGCGCACCCCGGGAGTCGACGGCGTCTTCGTCGGACCCAACGATCTGTCTATCAGTTTGGGCGGCGGTCCGATCATGGCGAACCTCTACGCGCTCGGTGGCGGTCAGGCGCAGGTATCGCCGAAGTTTCAGGACGCGTTGACCACCATCGCCAGCACGGCGCATGCGAATGGGAAGTATGCCGGCATCCAGGTGGGCACCGGTCACGCGGCGGCTCAAGCGGCGTCCGCTGGCTTCGACTACGTGGGCATCGGTGGAGATACGGCGTTCATGCAAGCCGGTGGCGAAGCCGAACTCGCCAACGCGAAGAAGGGCTAGTTTCGTGAGTGAAGTCCTCGTCGTCCACGTAGCCGCGTCCGCCCTCGAACCGATCTACTCGGAGATCCTCGCGGCGCTCGGGGAGCGTGGTATTGACTCCGACTTCTTCGAAGCGAGCGCACCACTCGCTCCGCAGTTCGCCGGCAAGAAGGTGGTTATCGACATCGGGGGCTGGGGGCGCCCCGAGCACATCGCCGCAGCGCGTGCCGCAGGTGTGCAGTTGTGGCAGGTCGTCGGATACGGGCTCGATCACCTGGCGTTGGATGAGGTGATGGCCTCGGGTATTCCTCTCGCACGCATACCGGGTACGTCGACGGCGATCCCACTCGCCGAGCACGCGATGTTCCTGCTGCTCTCGGTTGTCAAGCAAGCGAACCTGGCGCGGCCGGCGCTCATGGAGCAGCACTTCTTTGATGGCGACGCTGGAGAGTTGCGCGACAAGACCATGGTCATCCTGGGTGTGGGTGCGAGTGGTCGCGAGCTGGCCCGTATGGCTCGCGGATTCGGCATGCGCGTTGTAGGGGTTGACATCATGGACAGCCGGTCCGTCGATGTGCAGGCGCTGGGCATCGATGCGTACGTGCCGATCTCGAGCCTCAATGAAGCACTCGCCCAGGCCGATGTCGTGTCCCTGCACGTGCCTCTCACATCCCAGACCCGACACACGCTGAACGCGTCGACCTTGGCGGAGTTGAAGTCCGGGGCGATCGTCATCAACGTAGCCCGTGGCCCGCTCATCGACGAGGCCGCCTTGATCGAGGCCCTGCGCTCCGGACACGTGGCAGGGGCGGGCCTGGATGTCTTCGAGGTGGAGCCCCTTCCACTGGACAGCCCACTCCTGGGGATGCCGAACGTGGTGGTGACCCCTCATTGGGCTGCAGCAACTCGGGCGACCATGACTCGCCGCGCCCGCATGGCGGCTGGCAATGCTGCGCGCGTTCTGTCCGGGGAGGACCCCGAGTACCGCGTCCTCCCCGAACATCTCTAGGTAATTTCCAAGGTCGCTTGGCGGGGTTCCCCGAGGCGGCCATACTTGGGCCCGAGGGGCTGGAGAGTCGGCCCCGGGAAGTATCTGGAGGGGCAGTGTCCGAGGTACGAAGCGTCAGTCCGATCCGTCAGCGGCATCTCTGGGAGCAGATCGCCGATGAGTTGCGCGCCGCCATCCTCTCTGGGGAGATGGCCCCCGGTACCCGGCTGATCACCGCGGAACTCGCTGAACGGTGGGGGGTGAGTCGGGGCCCGGTTCGCGAGGCCCTCATGGCCCTCGAGAACGAGGGGATCGTCGTCAGCACCCGTCGACATGGAACGGTGGTGGGTACCACCTCGATCGTGGATCTCGAGGAAGTGCTGAGTGTCCGCGAAGCTGTGGAGACTTTCGCTGCTGTCGAGGTGTGCAACCTCGGTGATGAGATCTCTCAAGCCGACCTGCGCAAGCTCGGAGATCTCCTGAAGAAGATCGAGGCGGAGAAGGAGCAGGGCAAGTACGAGGCTGCCCGGAACCACGACTTCGACTTCCACCAGGCCCTCGTCGATCTCGCCGGGAACTCGCGGTTCTCAGGGATCTACCGCCAGATGCTGTCCCAGAACCGTCACCACGTCCGGGCCATCGACCCGTCTCGGTGGCCGCTCGTCGGATGGGCGGACATGCGGGCCTTGCACTACGCGATCTTCGACGCCGTCGTCGCGGGGGATGAGGTTGAGGTGCGGGCAGCGATCGCGGAGCACTACCGCCATGCGCGGTGGCGGGCCTCGGAGCCTTTCGTGGAGAAGGTCCCGCCGAACTCGGCTCCCAAGAGGGCTCGCAGGTCCTCGAATTAGTGTCGACTGTTGACAATGCCTCCGGTGGTTGGGAGCATTCGTCGGAAGACACCTCTATATATATGTGAGGAGTGTGGCCCCTAGTGGGAGCGCCCAAGGGAAACCCCCTCCGGTCACGACTCGATTCACCCGAACCGCTCTTCGGCGGCTGGTGCACGTTGCCGACCTCTTTCGCGGCCGAACTCGTCGGAACGAGTGGGGTGGACTACGCGGTGGTCGATATGCAGCACGGCCTCACCGGGTATTCGGACCTGGTGTCGATGCTGCAGGCGATCACCCTGACCGGCGCCGTGCCGATGGTCCGTATCCCGTTCGGTGACCACGGGATAGCGCAGCGCGCCCTCGATGCCGGGGCGATGGGACTGATCTTCCCGATGATCAACACGGTTGCGCTTGCCGAAGATGCGGTCCGTTCCTGTCGCTACCCGCCTTTGGGTGAGCGCAGTTACGGCCCGATTCGGGCGCGACTGCACATCGATATCGATACCACGTGGGTCAACTCCCAAATCCTCTGTCTCGTCCAGATCGAGACGAGGGAAGCGATGGACAACCTGGACGGGATTCTCGCGGTACCTGGCATCGACGGGGTCTACGTGGGACCGGCCGATCTCGCGCTGAGTCACGGAATGCCACCCGGGAAGTCCTCTCCGGAATTGGACACCCTCCTGTCGCGCATCGTCGACGGCTGTCGTTCACGCGCGCGCATTCCTGCCATCCATACCCTGTCGGGAGCGGATGCACGCGACAAGGTGGCGCTGGGGTACCGGATGTGTTCGATCGGCAGCGACTCGGTGTGGCTGGGGTCGGGATACACGCAGCAGGTCTCCCTCGCGCGGGAACAGACCTCGGAGGCCGCGGGTGGCCTGTACTAACCGGCAGTGAACGGAGTGGAGGAGTCATGGAAACGGTACGGCTGACCACGGCCCAGGCGATCGTTCGATGGTTGCTCGCGCAGCGCATCGAGGTGGACGGCACCGAGGTGCCGGTCTTCGCAGGCGCTCACGGCATCTTCGGTCACGGAAACGTGACATCCCTCGCGGAGGCGCTCGAGCCGGTGCAGGACCAACTCCCCACGTGGCGCGGCCAGAACGAGCAGTACATGGCGTTGGCGGGCATTGCCTATTCCAAGGCGAAACTTCGCCAGCAGATCATGATCGCCACCACGTCCGTGGGCCCGGGCTGCAGCAACCTGATGACAGCCGCAGCCGTGGCGAGCGTCAACCGCATCCCGCTCCTCATGCTGTGCGGCGACTACTTCGCCCATCGCGCGGTCGATCCCGTTCTCCAGCAGATCGAGACGTTCACGGACCCGACGGTGTCGATCTGCGATGCCTTCAAGCCCGTCGTCCGCTACTGGGATCGCATCAACCGGCCGGAACAGATCATCCGCTCGCTTCCGCAGGCGCTGGCCACGATGTTGGACCCGGCCGACTGCGGTCCCGCCTTCTTTGCGCTGCCCCAGGACGTGCAGGCCGAGGCGCACGACTACCCCACCACGTTTTTCGAGACCCGAGTCCACTACATCCGCCGCCCTGCACCAGACCCGCGCGACATCGCCGAAGCGATCTCCTTGCTGTCCTCGGCGAAGCGTCCCCTCATCATCAGCGGCGGAGGGGTGCGCTACTCCCAGGCGAATGCATTCCTAGCGGATTTCGCTGCACGGCGCGGAATCCCGATCGCAGAGACCGCGGCGGGGAAGGCCACGGTCCCAGCGAGCAATCCCAACCTGGTGGGCACGATCGGAGTCATCGGGGCCTCGTCCGCCAACAAGGTCGCTGAAGAAGCGGATGTCATTATCGCTGTCGGCACCAGGCTGCAGGACTTCACCACCGGATCCTGGACATTGTTCCGGCAACCCGAAGCCCGGTTCATCCTGGTCAATACCAACCGGTGGGACGCCATGAAGCGCACCGATTGCGCGGTGATCGGTGATGCCCTGGTGAGCCTGGAATCCCTGGATGCAGGCCTCGGGTCGTACTCGGCGGATTCGTCGTGGTTGGCGAAGGCTCACGGACACAACGCAGAGTGGGCGACATATCTGAAAGGTTGGCGCGACAAGACCGACCTCGACCCACCCTCCTACGGTCAGGTCATCCAGGCCTGCAACTCCCTGGCTCTCCCCGAGGACTACGTGGTGTGCGCCGCGGGCGGCATCATCGGTGAGTTGACCATGGCATGGAACTCCCTCGCCCCGAACACCTTCGATTCCGAGTGGGGCTTCTCCACCATGGGGTACGAGGTCTCGGGTGCGTGGGGAGCCAGCATGGCGCTGGCGGACTCGGCCCGTGCTGCGGGCGGAGAGGTATTGGCCTTCATGGGTGATGGCTCGTACCTGATGGCCAACTCCGACGTATTCAGCACCGTGCTCTCCGGGCACAAAGTGATCTTCATCGTGTGTGACAACGGCGGATTCGCCGTCATCAACCGCCTCCAGGTCAACACGGGTGGTGCGGAGTTCAACAATCTGCTGTCGTCGAGTCGCCGGGTACGGGACGCTCGGGTGGACTTCGTCCAGCACATCAGCGCCATGGGTGCAGGGGCGGAGATGGTGACGTCGATCGCGGACCTTCCTGCCGCCTTCGCGCGGGCACGTGCGTCCGATCGGAGCTACGGCCTGGTGATCCCCGTCCAGCAGTACTCCTGGCTCGAGGGCAGTGCGTGGTGGGAGGTGGGCGTCCCCGAGGTCAGCGTGCGACCGAATGTCCGCGTGGCACGTGGTGAGCACGAGGCGGAGAAGAAGCATCAGCGATGGGCGTAAGGGGGAGCGTCGATGGGTGATGCCTTCGCGGGCAAGGTGGTCATCATCACCGGAGCCGCGTCTCTGATCGGTGTCGAATCCATCCGGCAACTCTTGGAGTCCGGGGCCAGTGTCGTGGCCTGCGACACCGAGGCCAACGCCCACCACCTGACCGATCTCGGGTGGGGTGAGCATGTCATCGTACTTCCCGGCGATGTCGCGGACGATGCCTATCTCGTGGACATCGTGGACACGGCAGTCGCGAAGTTCGGCGGCGTGGACATGCTCGTCACCGCAGCGGCGATCTTCGCGGACCCTGGGGTACTGGCCACTCAGGAGGATTGGCGGCGCATTCTCGATGTGAATGTGGTCTCCGTCGCCCGACTCATCAATCTCTGCGCCCCGCATATGAAGAACCGCGGGGGAGGCTCCGTGGTGATCGTGTCGTCCATCAGTGGGTACCGATCTCAGCCGGGGCGGGTCCTCTACCCGACCACCAAGGCCGCGCTCCTGGGACTGTCGCGAAATTCCGCACAAGCGCTGGCGCCCGATCGGATCCGGGTCAACGCCGTGCTCCCGGGGTGGACATGGAGCCGCAATATCGAACGTCGCTACGGAACTCGGGAGCGCGCCGATGCCTTCGCGGCGGAGTTCCAATACTGGGGACGCATGGCGGATCCGGAAGAGATCGCCGACGCGATCTACTTCCTCCTCTCGGACAAGGCCTCGTTCATCACCGGTGCAGAACTCAATGTGGATGGCGGGTACCTGGGAGCAGGCCCGGAGGCCACGGGGCAGGCGATGGAGAAGGTGCCGGTGATCTGGTCACCGTGAGCATCGATCAATCCGCGAGGCGGAGCAGTCTGCGCCGTGGTGTGCGAAGTCCGGGTGGCTTCTACGGGTGGTGGATCCTCGCGATGGCCGTGGTCATCTTCGCCTGGACGGCTATCGGGCAGACCCAGGGATTCTCGGTTCTGCTCCTGCCCCTCACGGAGCAGATGGACTTCACCTCGCGGGACGTCTCCCTGATCTTCCTCGTGGGCGCCTTCGGCGGCGCGTTCCTCATGCCGGTGGTGGGCCGCCTGATGGATGGCCGCGGGGCACGGCGGATCCTCATCGCATCGACCTTGGCCTACGCCGTGGCCTTCTGTGTGCTGGCACTCGTCCCGAACAAGTACGTCGCGATCGTCGCCCTACTCGCGGTGCGCCTCATCGGGAGCATCGTCCTGTGGTTGGGGGCGTCGGTATTGGTCGCCTGGTGGTTCACCCGCAGGCGCGGCCTGGCCCTGGGCATCTTGGTGGGAATCGGCTCGGCCCTGCTGTCCCTGCTCGCCTACGGCCTGAGCG
>JBEIHR010000091.1:0-7093 GCA_040381195.1 Rubricoccaceae bacterium | reverse complement strand
GGCTGCCGCCTGCGGGAGCACGACGCCAATCAGGGCTAGTGAAAAGCCCGCGACGGCGACCTTGAGCAAGCGAGTTCTCATGCGGTTCGCCTTTCGTTCATTCCGGTGGCGTGTGCCACGCGGTGCCAGTCAACTGTTGACAAAACGGACTGTCAAGGGCATTCGGGATATTGCTTGGGGTCAAACCTTGGGCATCCGATCGACCCGATAGAGAGGTTCGAGGCCATCCGCTATCCGGTCGATGTTGACGGCGGAGCCCTCGGCACGCCGCCTGGCCGTGCCGTCGGTGACGCCTGCCGTGTGAGGGGTGACGACGATCCCGGGCGTCGTGAGGAGGGGAGAGCCGGGACTCGGTGGCTCCTGGGTGGCAACGTCCGTGCCGGCTCCGGCAATGCGTCCCTCGCGCACGGCGGCGATCATGGCGTCCTCGTCCACCAGGGCACCCCGGGCAACGTTGACGATGATGGCTGTTGGCTTCATCATCGCGATACGGCGGGCGTCGAGGGTGTGCCGGGTCTCCGGGGTCACATGCAGATGCAGTGACACGACATCCGCCTGCGGGATGAGGTCGTCGAGCCGATCGGCCGGATAGACGGCGTCCGCACCCCATTCCTCACGGGTCGCGTCATCGACTTCGACGATGTCCGTGGCGATGACGCGCATGCCGAATCCCTTGGCACGCCTCGACAATTCCCGTGCACTTGCCCCGAATCCGATACAGAGGAGCGTCTGGCTCGCGAGCTCGAACCCCATCGGCTGATACATCAGTCCGTTGGCGAGGTTCACGACCTGCTGCGGGTAGTTGCGACGCACCAGCATCATGAGCAAGATCGCGTGTTCCGCGAGAGGAATTGCGCTCATCGGTCCGGGGCAGTTCGAGATCATCACGGGGCGAGTTGACCAGTAGTCGAAGTCGAAGTGCTCCATGCCCGTGCCCATGATCTGCCAGAACTTCACCTTGGGCGCCGCGTCGAGCATGTCGCGGGTCCCCCAGGATCCGCCGAGGTCGACCACGGCATCGACGTCAGCGAACTGTGGCTCCAGCGGCTTGGACTCGTCGTAGATTGTGAGGTTGTGCTTGGGGCCAATCGCCGCCACGACCTCCCTCTCCCACGTGGGGTCAGCTCCCCTGCCCGGCAGGTAGATCACGTTGAGCCGATTTGCCATGAACCGCCCACCCCTATCCCAAGAAAGCCCTAGCATTGTCGATTGTTGACAAAAGCCTAGTCACGAAGTCCGCGACGGGTGGGGCATTTGGAGGAAGTCATGTTGCGAGCACTCGACAAGGCGAAGCGACTCAAGGACCGGATGTATGCCGGCGAGCCGGTGCTGGGTACCCAACTCGCCCTCCAGGACCCGGCGTCCATGGAGATTTTCGGCCGGGCGGGCTTCGACTGGGCCTCGGTCGACACTGAGCACTCCGCCCAGAGCCTGGTCACGGTGCAGGCGATGATGCAGGCGGCGCTCGGCTGGGATGTCGTTCCGTTCGTCCGACCGCTGATCTTCGATCACGATGAGATCCGTCGCTTCCTCGATATCGGTGCGAGTGGACTGTTGTGCCCGTTCATCGAGACCGCCGAGGACGCGAAGCGTCTCGTGGATGCGTGCCGCTACCCACCCCGCGGAAAGCGCGGCTGGAATCCTCTTCGGGCTAGCGCCTACCACCTCTCTGACGACGACTACATGGCGGCGTACGAGGAATCTCTGATCGTGCTGGTCATTATCGAATCCAAGAAGGGTGCTGAGAACGCTGAGGAGATCCTTGCAGTAGATGGAATCGACGGAGTGACCGTGGGCCCCATGGATCTGTCCATGGACCTCGGCGTCTTCAAGCAGTGGGACGACCCGAGCTACATCAAGGCTATCGAGCAGATCCGAGCCGGAGCACTCGCCACAGGCAAGGCCCACGGCTCCGGGGTCTATGACGAGGAGAGCGCCAAGCGTGCGATCGCCAACAAGGAGACGATCCTGCTCACCTTGAGCGACACCGGAGTCCTGGGGTCGGGTGCCACCAAGCTGGGGGCGGATCTGCGCTCGGCGATTGCCGCCACACGATGAGCCGCGAGCGCGTCCTGGTCATGGACTACGCGTGGCCAGACCTCTCGCTCGAGGCGCAGATCCTCGACGAGGCGGGTTTCGAGCTCATATCGGTCGTCGATGACGGTCGCCCGGCCCGCGAACTCGTCGGCGATTGCGCCGCAATCATGACGTGCTGGGCGCTCGTGCCAGCGGAACTCCTTCAGGCGGGGAGCAATCTGCGCATGGTCGCGCGCTTCGGGGTGGGAACCGACAACATCGACGTCAAGGAAGCACGTCGACTCGGCCTGGAGGTCACGTACGTTCCGGACTACTGCATGGAAGAGGTGTCCGATCACGCCGTGGGTCTGGCGCTCGCATGGTTCCGCGGGATCGTGACGCTGGATCGCATGATCCGCGCAGGCCAGTGGGATCCTTCCGCCGCGAAGTTGCGCCGTATGTCGGCGCTCACCGTCGGAGTCTGGGGCTACGGCCGCATCGGCCGCCGAACCGCGGAGAAGTTCGCCGCACTCGGGTGCCGGGTCATCGCACATGATCCGTTCGCCCCCGCCGGGCCACCTGCAGAACTGGTTGACCTCGGTCAACTCCTCGCCGAATCCGACATCCTCACCCTGCACATGCCTCCCTCCCCCGACGGCCCGGCTGTCACGAGCGAGATCTTCGCGGCGATGAAGCCCGACGCCCTGCTCGTAAACACCGCACGGGGGGCACTCGTCGACAACGATGACCTTATTCGCGCATTGGAGACTGGTCAGATCGGCGGTGCAGCCCTGGATGTCGTCGCCGGTGAACCCGACATACCGCTGGCACTGGTCGACAGCCCCAAGACGATCCTGACTCCTCACGTTGCGTTCTCGTCGCGCGAGTCTGTGGTGGAGTTGCGGCGGCGAACAGCGGAGGATGTTGTCCGGGTGCTTCGCGGTGAACCGGCCAGGAACGCATTTCCCGGGTGAGGGCAATGAGCCTCAACAGGCCCTAGAGACCAGGCACGTAGCCTTGCCCATACTGGACGTTGTCCGGCTCGCGGAAGTTGCCCGTTGCCGGCAAGAGCGTCGTTTGGCCACCATCACACACGATCGTCTGGCCGACGATGTAGCGGGAAACTTCACTCGACAGGAATACCACGAGGTTCCCCATATCGTCACCGGTGCCGATGAATCCCGCAGGCAACACGAGTGCCGCTTCATGCTCATCGAAGTCACTGCCGAGGACCTTCCGCTGGTTCTCGACGAGGACCCAGCCCGAGGCGATGCAGTTCATTCGAATGCCCATTTGAATGAGTTCGATGGAGGTGGTTCTGGTGAAACCCACGATGGCGGCCTTGGTCGCGGCATAGACGGAGTGTTCAACGATGCCTCCGTAGGCATGCACCGAACTGATGTTGACGACCGTTCCGAATCCATTCGCCCGCATGATCTCCGTCGCACCTTGCGTGCAGAAGTACATGCCCCGCATGTTGACGTTGAACAAGGTGTCGTACTGCTCGACAGTGGTGTCCAGGAGTGCGCGATTCATGGTTATGCCTGCGTTGTTAACCAAACCATCGAGCCCCCCGAGGGCCTCTGCTGCTCGTCCGGCAAGGGCTCGGGCGGCACTCGCGTCCCCCAGGTCGGCCTGCATCACGGCGCCGCTTCGACCAAGTCCGGTGATCGTCGCGAGCGCACTCTCCGCTCCTGCCGAACTATGCGAGTAGTGCAACGCAACATCTGCCCCCAACTCGGCCAACCTGATCGCGACGCCCCGGCCGATACCGGTGCCCGCGCCGGTCACAAGGAATCGCCTACCTGCGAGGTCACCAGTCATCTACCTTCATCACCTTTCCTTAGTGAATACACCTTGGCCTAACCTCCGAAGGGCGGAATTGGCATGCCGGAGACACCGACCTCCACCGCGAAGATGCCGCCCGCATCCGGCTGCTCCGATCGTTCCCGGGCATCGAGAGTCAGCGACGCCGTGGTCACGAAGAGGACATTCAGGTCGGAAGCGCCGAAAGCACAACTCGACGGACACGTCACGGGAACCTGCAGGCTGTCGATCAGCGCCCCCGATGGCGAGTAGCGGTTGATTCGTCCGGCGCCCCACATAGCGACCCAGACACATCCCTCAGCATCCATACAGAGTCCATCGGGGAATCCGTCTGAGTCCTGGAAGGCTACGAGCACTCGTTGGTGGGAGACCCGACCATCGTCGAGGTCGAAGTCGAACGCGAACAGGCACCTCGGTCCCGTATCGACGAAGTACATGGTTCTCCCGTCGGGGCTCCAGCCGAGACCGTTGGAGATGGTGAGGCCGTCCAACATGGGTGTAACCGACCAATCGGTGTCGAGTCGGTAGAGGGTCCCGCTGCCCGGAATCGCCTCCGCCGCACCCATGGTGCCCGCCCAGAGCCGCCCTGAGGGATCACACTTACCGTCATTCATCCGCTGGTCCGGTCGATCCGCTTCGACTTCTCGAAGCAGTTCGCTTGCGCCCGTGAACTGATCGAGGGTGGCGAATCCACGCTGCACTGCAACCACGAGCCCACCGGATGCGCGAGGCACCACCGCACCCACATATTCACCGAGGTTCCACCTGCCCCGCGAGCCGTCGGAGGGGCGCCAGCTGTGAACCTCGTGACTGAGGATGGAAACCCAGTAGAAGGTTGCCGACGATTGGTCCCACATGGGCCCCTCGGTCAGTTCGCTGTGGGACTCGACCACGAGGTCCCAGGTCGGTGTGTCACCCATGTTCGGCCTGCCTCTCCTCCACCGTGACGGCGATCTCGACGACGGCGGATTCCCCTCCGGCGAGATACTTCGCTCTCCCGTGTTCGTAAGCCTCCTGGATCGACTCCACCCTGCTGTTGAAGGGTTCGAATCCGAGTAGTCGGGCTCTTCCCCAGAGCGGCCACTCCTTGCACCCCTCGTTCGAGAACCAGATCCACGCGAAGGGCAAGGCCGCCTCATCCCAGGCAAGGGAAATGTCGAGCCCCGAATCGCCGCACACGAGACTCGCGGAACCGTTAGGGAAAGGTCCGATTGCACCGGCTCCCGTGAGTCCTTCGTGGTCGCCCGGTCGACTCAGATCGAGTTCACTGCCGTCGTTGGCACGAACGAGCGGCCAGCCGTAGCCGCCCGGTTCCACATCGCCGTAACGCCCCTCGCCGCCGGGGATTTCAATGTGCATGTCAGTGGGAAGTTGAATCGTGCTCCCGGGTCGCGCCACAACCTCGCCGAAAACGATGTGGTGGCCGAACTGGAAGGGAAGTCCTGTCATCGACAGATTCGAGATCACATCACGGACCGTCACTCTCGCGCCCTCGAGGGTGACGCGCCGGGTGACCCGGAGCGGGACTCGGCGTAACTCAACTCCCAGGTGCACACCCACTTCGGCATCGGCCTCTTCCACCGACTCCAGGTTCCACGGGAGAAGCGCGGCTTCGCCATGCAGGCCGAAAGCGGCCCCGCCGATGTGTGCGGGGAATTGGGCGGTGGGGAGAACGGTCTGCCACCCGCCTGCGAACGAGTCGATCCACCCGCCCGTTCCATATTCGGACGACGGTGCGGGCCTGTTTCGACGGATGTCCTGGTGCCCGTGCCAGAGAACGTCGAGATCGGTTGCCTTGTGGCGGAGTTCCATGATCTCAGCTCCGCGAGTGAGGCTCAGCGTGATTCGAAGTTGATCAGACTCGAGTTCGACCAGATCGTGTCCCTCCCATTGGAGGAGTCGGCCTCGGTGACCGGTACTCCTGCCCGAGAAAGGATCCCGAATCATGCTTCACCCTCGCCGATGGTGAAGGCGCAGATGCGGCCTCCGAGAATCCACTCGGCGACGAGAAGCTGATCACCGGACACGGCGATGGAGTGCGGCGAGTTCAATCGACCGGGCTGCACAGCAGGCCGCATAACACCACCGCGATGTGCCGGCGAGTGCGGCCATGGGGGGTCGAATTCTCCATCAGACCCGTCGGAGGAATCCAAGGCCACGTAAACCCGATCATCAATGTCTATGCCCATGATGCGCTTGTGCAATTCCGAGACCAGGACGTCCGACCCGAACGAGGCGAAGTGCCCGGGGGTCATGAAGTCTCCGACCCCTATTCCGCGGAGGAACGTGCCGTCGAGAGCGAACGCCTGGATGCGTGAGTTTCCCCGGTCCGCCACCAGCAATTCCGGGCGTCCATGCCGGCGATCCACGAATGCACCGTGCGGTTGGTCGAACCGACCCAGACCGTTGGTGCCGTCCAGGACGTCAAGCAACGATCCTTCGGAGTCGTAGACGAGCACGAGTGCGCTGCCGTAGCCATCGCACACCCAGACGTTGCCGCAGCCCCCCTCCGCGGTGGAGTCGATGACCACATGGGTCGGCGAGTAGGGGTGTGATGTGTAGGCGGGGAGCGCGGGTGCTTCCAGGCGTAACAGCACCTCTCCCTTCAGGGACATCTTGATAACTTGGCCTGATGGGTTGGTGGTCCGGGCGGACACCACTCCAGAAGACTCGTCGATGACGAGGTGGTCGCCGTTGTCGGCGATCCAGATGCATGTGTCCGTCCCTGACTGCTCGACGGTGATGCCGTGTGCCTGGGCTACTGGTGCGGGAATCCTCTGTTGGCATGTCCCGTGCTCGTCCAGGATCAGGATCGTGCGTCCGGCCGGATCCGCGGTCACGAAGTGACCGTCGGCAAGTACAGCGAGTCCATGATGGGCCCAATGCTGTGACTGGGTGGCGGCCCCCTCCACGGCGATCTCGCCGCGCCACGCCAAGGAGAGAGGGCTACTCATCACTGGGCGGAAGCTCGACACATACCCAGCCACCTTGGATCTCCACGGGGTAGATCCGGAGCGGCTTGACCGCGGGTCGCCTCGTCGCCTCCCCGGTGGCCAGGTCGAAACGGGCATTGTGCTTCGGGCACTCGATCTCCATCCCGATCACGCAGCCACCAGCAATTCATCTCGTCCATGAAGTCGATCCACGAATGCACCTTGCTGATGGTCGAAACGACCCAGACCGTTGGTGCCGTACAGGACGTCAAGCAACTATCCTTCGGAGTCGTATACAAGAACGAGTGCGCTGCCGT
>JBEIHR010000090.1:0-7240 GCA_040381195.1 Rubricoccaceae bacterium | reverse complement strand
CGGGCCCATATCGCCGCCGCGGACTCGGGCGACGTACGCGCGGAATGTCTCACCCACGCTCGTGTTGGTGGGTTGTAGGTATGCAGGAAGTTCGGTGTTCGCCATCACTCATCGCCTCCCGTCACGCCACGACTGCCCGTGATGTATTCCACGACCTCGCCCGTGGTGGTCGACGCGGCATCGAGGCGCACGATCATGGTGCCCAGGTAGAGGACGTAGATGGAGTCGGCGACCTTGAAGACGTCCTGAAGGTTGTGGGAGATGATCACCACGCCGAGTCCTTGATCGGCAAGACGCCGCACGAGGGCGAGGACCTGCTCGGTTTGCGCCACGCCGAGGGCGGCGGTGGGCTCATCCAGGATGACGACCTTGTTGTTCCACAGCACGGCGCGGGCGATCGCCACAGTCTGGCGCTGACCGCCGGACAGGCTGGCGACCTTTTGGCGCAGTGACTTGACGGTGCGCACGGACAGGGACTGCAGCGTCTGCCCCGCACGCGACTCCATATCGGCCTCGTCGAGTGCCGGTCCCTGCACGAGCTCGCGGCCCAAGAACATGTTCTGGACGATGTCGAGGTTGTCGCACAGCGCCAGGTCCTGGTACACGACCTCGATGCCGAGTTCAGACGCTTGACGCGGGTCGGAGATCGTGACGCGCTTGCCCTCAAAGACGATCTCGCCAGCATCGAAGGGTTGGATCCCGGCGATGCCCTTGATCAGAGTGCTCTTGCCGGCGCCGTTGTCACCGACGAGTGCGGTGACCTTGCCGGGTTCGATCGCGAAGTCCACACCCTTGAGGACATCGACCGGACCGAAACTCTTGTTGACCCCCGTCACTTCCAGGACTGGACTCATGCGCTCTCCTCCCCAGCTCCCCGTCCCCCGGTGTGAGCGAGGGTGGGGTCCTTGCGGACCCCACCCTGCCCTATCAGCAGTCAGATGACTACTGGATTCCTGCCGCCTCACACGCAGCCGCGACGTCGCCGGCGCAGAGCTCTGCGGCGGTGAAGCCAGCGGTGCCAGCGTCCAGAACTGCCTGGACGGTGTCGGCGTAGACGATGACCGGCTCGGAGTACTTCGCGGGCACGGTGACGCCATTGACGTCGACCGAGGCCGGAACCTCCGGACGCTCACCATTCAGCAGCGCGATGGCCAACTCGGAGGCGTCAGCGGCCTCGAGCGCGGTGTTCTTGAACACCGACATGCACTGCTTGCCGAGCAGGACGTTCTGCAGACCCGAGAGGGTTGCGTCCTGGCCGGTGACGGGGACCGTCACACCGTTCTTGTCGAGCACGGCGATCGCTGCGCCACCGAGGCCGTCATTGGCCGCGAGAACGCCGTCGATCTTGCCACCGAGATCGGTGAACATCTGCTCGAAGATGACGCCGCCCTGCTGGTTATCCCAGTCCGGAACGGACTCATCCTTGACCGGCTTGATGCCAGCTGCCTCGAGGGTGGTCTGGTAGCCCTCCTTGAACATGGCTGCGTTGCCGTCGGTCGGCGAGCCGTTCAGGAAGACGACCTGGGCAGCAGCCGCGTCAACGCCGTTGTCGGCGAGACACTTGAGCAGGCCCTCGCCCTGGAGCTGGCCCACCTTCACGTTGTCGAAGGACACGTAGTAGTCCGCCGGAGCGAACGGACGGTCGTAGGCGATGACCGGGATGCCCTGGGCCTGTGCCTTCTCCGCCACCGTGGCGCCGGAGCCGTTGAGGTCCACGAGGATCATCACGCCGCAACCGCCGGCGAGCATCTGATCACCGATGGTGAGGTACTGGTTGGTGTCACCCTGAGCGTTCTGGATGTCCACCGTGAAGCCCGCACCCTCGAGAGCGGCCTGGATCGCGGGGCGATCCTGGTTCTCCCAGCGATCGGAGGACTGGCTGTCGGGCAAAATCACGCAGCCCTTGCCGGCAACCGCAACCTCGGCTGCAGTCTCCGCAGCAGTCTCTGCGGCAGTCTCCGCGGCAGTCTCTTCAGTGGCAGTGTCACTGGAGCTGCATGCGGAGAGAACGAGTGCGGCGGCCGCCACTGCGGCGAGCGCCCCAAAGAGTTTTCTCGACATGTATTCGTACTTCCTTCTTCTGCAGGAACTCCTGCGTCGGTGTGAGGTGGTCTGGGGGAACCGTCCGCCCACTAGGCGCGGCGTGGAACCCCCGTCATACAGACCTGGCTCGCGGTTCCGTGGTGACGGGCCGGGGACAGGTCAGCCGTGTGTCCCGACACTAGCCACGGCCAGTGCCGGGTGCACCCGGAGAACGTGGGCGAACCGGTCATGGAGGCCATGCCGATACGCACCATGGTCTCCTCACGCGGCTCGGGACTTTGTTGTACCCCACAACATATGCCAGGAGGGGCTCGCGGGGGAAGAAATGGCCGTCACGAAAGGGCACAGTTTCTGTAACGAAACGGCAACGTCGGGTGGAGCTGAGGGGATTCGAACCCCTGGCCTTCTCATTGCGAACGAGACGCGCTACCAACTGCGCCACAGCCCCGGAGGGCAGCAGGGTAGCAATCCCCGCTGCCCCCCTCCGCCCGGTGGGTGTGGACGGTTTAGCTGGTCCAGAAGAAGCGGCTGTTCACCGTGCTGGTGTAGCGGGCGTCGGTCGACGGGACCGTAGGCACCCCGCCCACTGCCGGGAAGGTGAGCAGGTAGTCGTAGAGCGCTTGCTCGTACGACACACCGAAGTTGACCTTGCCCGCTGCACTTTCCAGAGTCGGATAGTTATCTCCGCCTCCTGCCGTGAATGAATTGGTCACGACGTCGACAACGGGTGCAGTCGAAACGGGCGCCCCGTTCTGAACGAGTGGTGTTCCGTCCTCGAGGAGGATGGTCCGCACGCGGGTCCCGGGGGTGGTGACAGTCCCGGCCGTCGCATTCCCCGTCGGGTTGCTCACGACCTGCGCGGTGCCGCTACGGGAGCAGGTGACGCGTAGCCCCGAGACCTGCAGGAACTGGCCGCCGCCGGACGTTCCCACGGCGCATGACCGCTCGAAGATTTCCTTGAGTTGAGTTGCCGTCATGTCCTGCACCACCGTTAGGCGGTTATCGAAGGGCAGGAGGCTGAACGTCATCGCCCGGGAGATCGGGCCGGCGGTTCCCGTATCCGGAAGAGAGTTGATGCGGATCCCGCCGCCGTTCGTCACCGCGACGACCCGATTAGTCGCACTGTTCGGTTGCAGACCTGCGCCTGCGGCCCGTTGGCCGTACGCGTTCATGAAGGCATCGGCCACCAGATTGCCGCCGTTGGTCTCTTGGGTCCGCACACCAGGAGTGGTCGCACTACCACGTTGAGTGTTGAACACGACCTGTGAGGCCGCGAACGGCTGCTTCTGGGCGGCCAAGCACCCGGTCTCCAGAGGAGACTGCACCTTCGCGATCACCTCCGCGTTGGGGGTCACCGCATCCGCCACTCCCAGTGCTGTAGAGGCGTCATTCTGAATGACGACGCGCCGAGGGAACGAGGTCTTCTTGTTGTAGGACTCGACACGACCATTCGCATCGAAGGTCACGTCAATACGACCCACGTACTGGTAGTTGCCCGCAGTGGTCACCATCGGGACGTCGATACCGTTCCGGCTACGCACAATCGTGGGGTAGGTGCCGACGGGATTCGGGGATCCCGGCAGGAGCTGAACGCCATTGGGAATCTCGGGGCTGGCGAGGAGGTCGTCCCCGCCACCGGCCACCGCAACATCGACACCACGAAGGCGCTGGATGAGCTGCTGATCGATCAGGAAGCTCTGCAAGTGGCTGACCAGAATGACGCGCTTGACGCCCTGTGACTCGAGAGCGTTGATCTGCTTCTGCAAGGTTGCTGCCGCAGCGTCAATGTCCGGGGTCGTCACCTGGACCGGCAGCGGCGAGGAGATGGTCTGCAGGTTCGGGGTGATGGCCGAGACCACACCGAAACGCTCCTGCGTCCGGGGATCGGTATAGATGGCACTGGAACCGATCACCTTCTGATCGGCCACGCTTGCGGTGTCCACTACCCCACCCTTGACCGTGAGCGGGCTGAGGGTCGGGGACCCGCTGAAGTTAAGGTTTCCGGAGATGAAGGGCTGATCGACCTTGTTGTCCGTGGACCTGTAGGCCTTGATGTAGCGAGCCAGAAAGTCGGGGCCGTAGTCGAATTCGTGGTTGCCCAGTGCGTGGACGTCGTAGCCAATGATTTGCTGGGCAACCGCGTCCCACACGGGTGCAGTCGAGTTGGCCTTAGACGGCTCCGAACAGATGAGGATGTTCGAGGCGAGGAAGGAATCCCCCGCGTAGGTACTCAGGACGCTGTTGCCGGGAATCCCCTGGGCTCGCTTGCGCTCGCGATCCATGACGGTCTTGAATGCGGCTGCGCTTCCCGACGAGAGCGTTGCCCCCGCGACGGTGCTCGTCTGAGGCAGGAGCGCTGACTCGCCGTCGTTGTTGTGCAGGATGGTCAACGTCACCTTCCCTTCTTCGGCGATGGCCGGGGCCGATACAAGTGATCCGACGAGGGCCGTGGCGGCAAGAGCGACCACTGTCATAGAACCGGCGCGCATGGAATTCCCTTCACACGTTGTGGAAGGCATAGTCAATTGGGAGCCGGTGAACGGGGAATCCTCACCATTCGTACGTCACGTGAACACTACGCTGCCGGCGGGTAGCGGAATCCCCCAGGTGAAGACCTACTCGTTGACCGCCCGGCGGACGGCGGGAATCTCCGCCGTCGCATCCGCATCCCTCGGCGGAATGACGCCGTACCGCTCATCGGTGAGGTCATCGACGGTGATGCGCGGACGGCGCATACGGCGGGCAGCGGAGACCATCGCCTCGCCACTCCACTCGCCGCCGGATGCCCGATCGATCTCGCGTGGGACCTGGGAGGCACGCGGCGCGGAGACGTAGGTGGGGAGGGTGGTCGGCACGGCCTGCCAGGATCCGTCCTCTTCCTCCCATGGATCCCACTGCGCGAATTCCTCGAGTTCGTCCTGCAAGGTCATTCCACGCGGACGCGCCGGACGCGCCGGACGCGGTGCGGCAGCGACGGGCTCGGGCATCGGGCGGCCACGGCGTGCGGCTGGGACCTGGCGGCGTTGCGACGCGGTGGCGGCCATGGCGACGGCGTAGCCGATGAGTGGGATCGCAGCGACGATGACCACCCCCATCGACATCGAACCGAGCATCGCCAGGCCGAGGGCGACCAGGAAGACGCTGCTGAGGATCGCAAGGACGGTCACCCGACGACGGGATGCCTCGCGGGCGGTGGTGGTGGCGGACATGGCTCCCCCGGGGACGCGGGTGTTCCGACCCAGGGTTCGCATCGCGGTGGAGAACCGGAGGGTGGAGCGCACCTCACTGATCTGATCGTGACGGCGCAGCCACATGGGAATGAGAACGGCAGCCCAGAGAGCGATGATCACTAGGTAGATCAAGCCCGTCACGGAAACACACGGTATGGGCGAATGTCACCTGTTTAACGGACGTTGTCCCCTTTGTCACTTCGGCGTGTCGTGCGCGGTGACATGCGCGAGAACACCATCTGGAAGGTCTCCGGCGGAGAGGACGTAGGTGACGTGGTCCCGCCAGTCACCGTTGATGTGCAAATAGCTCGCGCGCTCACCCTCGAATCGGTACCCGCACCTGCGTGCGACGGCCAAGGATGCTTCGTTTTCCGGGCGGATGTTGAGTTCGAGCCGGTGCAGTCGCAGGGTGTTCCGGCAGTAGTCCGATGCCAGGGCCACAGCGGTGGTCATGACCCCCCGACCAGACTCACGTTCGTCGATCCAGTAGCCGAGATAGGCCGATCGAAGGGATCCATAGGTGATGCCGCCGACCGTGAGCTGACCCGCGAGCCGGTCGCGCACGGTGATGATCCAGGGCAGGACCCGACCCGACCGAGCCTCGTGCCGCATCCGCCGCACCATCTGTCCGAACGTGGGAACCCGCTCCCCTTCCGCCGCGGCTTCCGCGGGCAGTGTCGCCTCCCACTCTCGAAGCCAGGCGGTGTTGCGGGTGCGAACCTCCCGCCATGACGCTGCGTCCGACCACTTCATCGGTCGCAACGCCACGTCCCCGTGGCGGAGAGTGACCGGCCAGCGGTTCACGGGGTGAGAGTCGAGACGAAATCGCGCAGCCAGGTGCGCAGTTCGGGGCCGAGGTCATCGCGCTCCACGGCCAGGCGGATCACCGCCTGCAGATAGCTGAGTCGGTCCCCTGTGTCGTAGCGACGTCCGCGGAAGATCACACCGCGCACACCACCACCCGCGGACGTCGGCGTGGTCGCCAGGACGCGGAGCGCATCGGTCAATTGAATCTCACCACCGCGACCCGGACGTGTCTCGCGCAGAATCCCGAAGACGGCCGGGTCGAGCACGTAGCGCCCGATGATCGCAAATGTGCTCGGGGCATCCGCGGCATCGGGCTTCTCGACGAGGTCCGTCACGTCGAGGACATCGGCCTGGGTCGTGGCGGACACCGCGGCGCACCCGTAAAGCGAGATCGCCGCGCGGGGAACCTCCATCAGGCAGATGACCGAGCCGCCATGCTCGGCGCGCACCTGCACCATGCGCTCAAGAATCGGGTCGCGGGGATCGATGAGGTCATCACCCAGCAGGACCGCGAAGGGTTCCGGGCCAACATGGTTCTCCGCCATCAGCACCGCGTGGCCGAGCCCGAGCGGGTCACCCTGCCGGACGTAGTGGATGCGCGCGAGGTCGGCGGACTCACTGGCCAGCGCCAACCGCTCCTCATCACCTTTGCTCCGCAATACGGTCTCGAGTTCCAGATTGCGATCGAAGTGGTCCTCGAGCGCCCGCTTATTCCGGCCGGTGATGAACAGGACGTCATCGATACCGGCCGAGACCGCCTCCTCGACCACATACTGGATGGCCGGCTTGTCGACGACCGGGAGCATCTCCTTCGGAGTCGCCTTCGTCGCGGGGAGGAAACGCGTACCCAGGCCGGCTGCGGGCACGACGGCTTTGCGCACAGCGCTCATGGCGCCCGACCCTACGCCACGCGCGGGGGACCGAAATCGGGCACGCTGGGGGTATGGAGTCCACGAAGGCCGAGCTGCGCGCGCACATTCGATCGGCCCGCCGGGCCCACGGGCGCACCCCCGCCGACGCCGCAGCCATGACCGAGCACGTCATGGATATAGAGGTGATCCAGGCCGCGTGCGCCGAGCACGCGGTGGTGGCCTGCTACGCATCACGCCCCGAGGAGCCGGACACCACGCTGCTACGCCAGGCGCTGCACGCCGCTGGGG
>JBEIHR010000089.1:0-7314 GCA_040381195.1 Rubricoccaceae bacterium | reverse complement strand
GCCGCCTCGAAGGCGTCGACCACTGACGCCGGGATCCGACCCCGCGCCGGGCACGCGACACCGTTGGCGGCTGCCCACGCCCGAATGGTCGCGCTCGGACTGGCAATCTGCTGCGCCTTGCGCACCGGTGTCCCGCGTGTGCCGGACTCTGCACGGTCCATGGGGACCACACGCGCCACCTCCAGATACGGGCGCAGGACGTCCTTCAGACGCGCGAAGGATTCATCCGTGAGGTCGACGTCGTACTCGACGCCATCGACTCGCAGGCGACGCGTCTGGGCCCCTACGGCGCCCGTGAGGTCATCGACAATTACGACGTGCTGGGCCACAGGGCACTCCTCGACTTCATGATTCACGCCGCGCGATTCGCGGGCAGTGCCCCCTGGTGCTAAACCCTACCGGGCCGGATCACACAGAGGCAACGGTCACGACGTGAACAGGACACCCGGATTGAGAATGCCCGCGGGATCCCATGCCTGTTTGATCGCACGCATCGCCTGAATTTCCTCTGACGTTCGGGACAGACTCAAGTACTCAGCCTTTGCGCGTCCGATTCCGTGCTCCGCCGAAACCGATCCCGCGTAGCGCGCCACACACTCCAGTACGGCTCGATCAACGCGGTAATCATCAGCAGCGGGACCGGCGAACTCCACATGCAGGTTGCCGTCTCCGATGTGACCGAAGATCCCATACCCGGTCACCGCTACATCACCGGCCAGAAGTTCACTCAACTCCTCGGCGCACGCAGGTAGGACCGAGAGAGGAATAGACACATCAAGTTTGTGCAGGACGCCCAGTGTTGCGAACGCGTCTGCCTGGGCTTCCCGATACCTCCACAGGCGGGCGCGCTCGCTCGCGTCGATTCCGATGACCACGTCACGGTCCTCGAGCCCGGTGAATCCGTCCCCGGTCCCACCGTCAGCAACTTCCAAAAGCGCGACGAGGGGGTGACGCTGGGACAAGGGATAGGGCTGACCGATCACACCCTCCACGAGCCGCATACCCGTGTCATCGATGACCTCAGCGCCGATGATGCGAACCCCAGGGGCCACGGCACCAACGAGGAGATCCATCGCATCCGCATACGACGCGCACCCGATCACAGCCACGGTCGTTGCTTTCACGGGGCGATGCAGCCGGACGCGCACGGCTGTGATCACGGCGAGCGTTCCCTCGGATCCGCAGAGCAGCGCGCCGAGGTCCATGCCCGTGTTGTCCTTCAGCAGCCCCGACATGTGCGACAGGACCGTGCCATCGGCCATGACAGCCTCGATTCCGACGAGCTGCGCCCGCGTCATGCCGAAGGCGACGACGTGGATCCCGCCGGCGTTCGTGGCGACCGTTCCTCCGATCGTGGCTGAATCCCGCGCTGCGAGGTCCACCCCGTATACCCATCCCGCATCGACGGCCGCGCGCTGCACTGCGCCCAATGTCGCCCCGGCACCCGCGCTGATCTGTCCCGCGCGCGGGTCGACCTCACCGGTCCAGTCGATCCGTCGCGTCGAGAGCACCACCGGCAGGCCCGAACCAGGGACCGACCCGCCCACGAGCCCCGTATTGCCTCCCTGCACGACGACAGGAACTTCGCGCTCCGAGCAGACACGCAGGACCGCCGCCACCTCCTCCGTGGAGCCAGGGCGCACCACGCACATCGCATCGCCGCGATAGCGGCGCGTCCAATCCACGAGATAGGGCTCCATGACGGCCGGATCGGTGATGACGTGGTTCGCCCCGATGACACGGGTCAACTCGGCTGCAATGTCCGCCACGGACGCATCCTCCCACCACGCACCGGCAGCGGAATTCCATGCATGAAATTCACATCACATTCGTGCTCTGACATAACTCCGAGTCACTCACATCCCAGGGCATGCACAGATCGGTGACGATGACGTTTCATCAACGCCGGACGTGAACACCTCCTGTGCCAAGGAACCGGCAAGGAGAACACCATGAAACGCATCCTGGTCGCCGCACTCACGAGCACCCTGCTCGTCGGCGTCACAACACCCGCCCTCGCGTCCACGGCCGACACATCCTCGTCGGGCATCGTCATCGCAGAAGACACGCGCGGGCAACTCACCGCAACACCCACAGCACCGGGAACGATCTCGGTCAGCACATCACCACGCACCAGAGTCAATGTCTTTCCGAAGCAGAACACCCGAGGCAAGACATTCACACCTCGGGAGGGCGTCACCAATTCTCGCGGCGTCATCACGTTCTCGGGGCTGCGCAACGGTGTGCCCTACACCGTTCTCACCACCACGGCATCGACAACCGTGACACCTCTCGCCGCCACCGGTGACGCATCAGCACTCCGAGTGACCACCACCGGATCGAACTCCAGCGTGCGCCTGACCTGGGCCCACCGAGAGTCCACGCAGCAGGGTCCCGTCCGATTCCTCGTTGAGGCGATCCCCAGCAACGGGACCGCGAGCATCGTCGACACGGTGACGTCTCGCACGACGACGCTCAAGGGTCTCGACCCCAGCGTCCGGTACACCCTGCGTGTCACTCCCGCGAACGCCCTTGGTGAAGGGCGAGCTACATCGGCACGGATGAACCGCAGCCTCAGCGAGATCACGGGTCTCGTTGCACAAGCACCAAAGACTCCCGTGGAACAGCCGCTGACCACTACGCCCGTGGTGGTTCCCGAGCCGACGGTGCAACCGCAGGTCACACCGACTGTTGCACCTGCTTCGGCGCCAGCGGCAGCACCCGCCCCTGCACCTGCGACACCTGCTGCTCCACCGGCCCCGCGCACCCGGACCATCTACGTCTGTCCGGATGGCTTCAGTGAGGCGGGTGACCTCTGCACGCAGACGCGGGCTTACACCTACCGAACCGAGACCGCGACGCAGCCCTACACCTACCGGACTGAATCACGTGTCGAGCAGTGTTCGGGTCCGGACTGCCCGGGTTCCGAGTACCGAAACTTCGGAACCGATTGGTCGGGAACTACGTGTCCGAACGGCGGCACGATGCACGGTGGTCAGTGCATGGGCTGGAGCGGAAGCTCCAGGACGGTGGCGTACCAGGTGAAGAACGCGTCACCCGGAGGCTGGTACGACAACGGGTCCGCCTACGCCAAGGACTCGCAGGTCAAAGACGCGATGCCCGCGGGCTTCGCCGACAACGGGACAGCATGGGTCATGTCCGCGGCGAAGATCGCGAAGGAAGTGCCTGCGTGATCACGCCCATCGACGCGGGTCTAGGAGCACCTCGTCTTCTGAGGCGAGGTGCTCCGGCGCGCGTTGCGGAGCAACGCCCATCCACGCCGCACACACCTCGGCCCACTCCGCAACCGACGCGGCCCCCACCACCACCTGCGACACCCCCGGCAGCGACCTGACGTGAGCGAGCGCGGCACCGACGAGGCCACCAGACTGCTGCGACGCCCACTCTCGAAAGGTGACGACGTCCGGGTGGGAACCGAGTTCCCCCCCACCGAAACCGGCGAGCAACCCCTGAAGAAGAACCGAGCGCACCTGCACCACACAACCCTGCGCGCTCAACAGACCTAGTGACGAGCTGGAATCGAGTCGACGGTCGATCGCGTTCGCCGGCACTTGCACGATCCCTACGGCAGCATCTACGGAATCAAAAACACGTGCCGCGGAGACCACATCTGGTTCTCCATACGTGGACACCCCGACCCGCTCGATGATCCCCTCGGAGGCAAGTTCCCCCAGCACACTCGCCGCCGAGGTACGCGCAGAGTCGTCCAATGCATCCCAATCGTGAAGCATCACCGCGTCCAGGCGAGTCACCTGCAATTGCTCCAAACAAGTTCCCACCTGCTCGGCCACGTCGCCTGCACCTGCAACCTTCGTTGACACCCAGAAACGCTCCACGAATGGGGCCACACGCACCTGCGCGTCACCGTAGGCCAGTGCGGTATCGATGGCGGCCACTCCGAGGCGCTCAGCTTCGGCCACGATCAGTCCCAGATCCGCATCACTCACGCGACCATGCACGTTGGTGATCCCGTACGAGGCGCCCCATTGGGCGGTTCCTATAGCGAGGTCCGGCACACCGAGATCCTGTCACCCTGATGGACTCCCCCAGTGACTACCGTGCCAGCCATGGCGCACCACCGAGCCTCTGAGGACCCGCCGAGCCGCCCCGGGTCTGCGCACCGGTGGGAGCGGGCCATCCCCGTGATCCTGACCCTCGCCCTGCTCGCGATCACACAGCGCTTCTCCGGCCTCGACACCCCGGATAGCAGTTTCTATGCATCCTTATCCATTTTCGGTTCCGAAGTCACCGACCGGGCACCGGTGGACAGTTACTTCTGGACCCGACTTGGCTACATCGTGCCCGTGCGAGGCCCGACGGTTCTTCTCGGGCCGATGCTGGGGCTCTTCGCCTACAAGGCCCTCCTGTTGCTCATCCTGACCGGATGTACCTACGTGCTGCTCCGCCGAAATAGTGAGTGGTTTCCCGCCACATTCCTCACCCTGATCGTCACGACATCGACTGTCATCCTGAGCTACCTCGGCAATCCCTACCTGACCGGCAGCGTCCTCGCGGGCACCGCCGCCCTGATCGCATTGGCCATGCGACCCACGCGCGTCGGAGTCATCACTTCCGGCGTGATCCTCGGATGGCTGGTCATGGTCAACCCGCCGGGTTTCCTCCTCGCCGGAGTTCTCTGGACCGCGTTGATGATCCACTCCAGGCAGGTCGCACGCATTTCCCTGCGTGCCAGTGCCGTCGGACTTGGAATAGCAGCCGCAACGTCACTCGCGACGTTCCTAATCTTCCTGTGGCTGGGAACCTTGATCTTCCCCGGCATGGACTGGTGGCAGACCGTCTCCGCCACATCCGAAATCGCCTTGTCGAACTTCGCCAGTACCACCCCCATCTGGCTTCAGGACATCTCCCTGCTCGTCCCTGCATCAGTGCTCATCATCGTCGTGGTCACCTGGCTGCGTCATCGCACGTCCACCACGATTCAGCGTGCACTCGTCATCTCCGTCACAAGCATTACGTTCATGTTGGTCTTCTCCCCGATCATGGGTGGCATCGCGCTCGAGGCACCGCTTTACCAGGCGATGCTCTGGCCTCCGGCATTGATCGCTCTGACTCTGGCCATGACCACCCGCTTCCAAGACTTCACGTCCACGAGTCGCCTCTGGTTCGCCATCGTCGCCGCAGTCGGCATCGCTATCGTCCTTGCTGCGGGATTCACGGCGCCTAACTTCACTCTCACCGCGGGCTTGATTCTCATGTCCGTTGTCACGGGAGTCCTACTGCTCACCCCACGAAGCGCCATCGCGACCGTGATCGTCCTCTCCGCCTGGGCTGCGGCCGCTCAACTCGCACAGAACTCACGCACCGATCTGGGTCTCTACTACCTCAGTCCCTATAACTGGGCCTATGCCGCGAACCCGATCGAGACGAAACTGCGCACCGCCATCAACTCCGAGCAGTGGCTACTCGACAACACCACCAACGACGACACCATCCTCGTCTGGGTCGATGGTCCCTGGACCCAGGGCGACCGGGAGCTCTACGTCGCGGCCGGGATGCAACTCTGGGGCGAGAACCGCATCACCCTCGAACCCACCCTTACCGATGACTACGGACGCGCCCAGCTCGCCACCCATCGGCCCGATGTGATCGCCCTTTACGGGAAGTCCATGGACACCGTGATGGCGTTCTGGGAGTCCATCCCGAAGGTGAACGACCCCACAACCCCCATCTGCTACGACTACGCCTGGGCAGCGGACCCGAGCAGCGAGTTCCCCACCTCCCAGGGACACACCTGCCTCACCCGATTGACCTGGGACCGCCCATGATGGGGACCATGACACGTCGGGCGGTCATCGAGGCCTCGATCGCGGCCCTGATCGCCGCGGTGCTCTCCCTGATCGTGTTCATCCCGATCCTGCAGTGGTTTGCCACCGGCTGGTCTGGTGGGGACATGCTCAGCACCTACGTGAACGCGGAGGTGTGGCAGGGCTTCGATTACCGAGTCACCGACCAGTTCGGTTTCCCGCTCGGCATGAACTTGAACTACTTCCCGGGCATCGACATCACCGAGAACACCTTCGCGCAGATTGTCACCAACCTGACCGGGCGCCCGTTCATCGGAATCAATCTGCTGATCTTCCTGACGTTCCCCCTGGTGGCTTTTCTCAGCTACTTCCTCGTCCGGATGACCGGGCTCACCGGTGTCATCGCAATCGCAATCGCGGTCACGTTCTCGCTCATTCCCTTCCACTGGGGACGCGCTCTCGGCCACACGTACCTGTCCACGCTCTATAGCGCTGTGACAGGTATGGCTTTGGTGCTGCTCGTGGGGTCCGGAAGGTTCGAACAGATCCGCGCGCGTCTGAAAGGCGCTGCCACGAAGAAGCGCGTCCTGACCCTGATTCTCTTCGGGCTGCTCATCGTGGTCACCGCGTGGACGGGCATCTACTACGCCGCCTTCACCCTGATCCTCGGCGCTGCGGCACTCGTCTGGCGTTTTGCACACGGTGCCCGCTGGCGTGCCCTCGGGTTCGACTCGCTGCCCTTCGTCGTGATCATCGCCCTCGCGTTGATCGGGTTCCTTCCCGGAATCCTCGACACCCGCGCAGATCCACCGCTGGCAGCCCTGAGCGAGCGCTTGCCCTATGAGTCGGTGATGTTCGCCGGGAACCTCGCTGTCGCCCTCCTCCCGCTGCCGCAAAGCGAAATTCCCGGCCTTGATGCTTACAACAAAGCAGTCGTAGAAGCGATCGCCGTGGGGGGGTGGGTGGAGAGCACTGCCATCACCAACCACGGAACATGGATTACCACGGCCGCTCTCCTCGTCCTGATCATCGGCCTGACCCTGCGGACCCGCCGAGGAAGAACCGAATCCCGCCGATCCACCCGCGTGACCCCCACCTTCATCGCCTACCTGATCGGCGCAGCGCTGCTGTTCTTCATCCCCTGGGGCTTGAACTACATCTTCGCTGGAACGGTCACCGCCCAGATCAGGGCGTGGAATCGATTCATCCCCATCCTGCTGCTGCTCTTCCTCCTCGGCGCAGCCGCGGTGCTTGCCCGCACGAGGATTCCGCAACGCAAGATTGCCAGCGCCCTCATCGCGGTCATCATCCTGGGACTCACCGCACTGGATTCAACCCTGCCCTTCCGGGCCGCCTACGCGCAGAACGCGAGCGAAGCCGCGGAGATCACCCTGGCTGCCGAGGACTATGCGCAACGCGTCAACGCCCAGATTCCAGAAAACTGCGGGGTCCTCCAACTCCCCTATATGGCCTATCCAGAGTTCGGGAAGGTCCGCGACATCAACGACTACGACCACTTCTGGACGTC
>JBEIHR010000088.1:0-7460 GCA_040381195.1 Rubricoccaceae bacterium | reverse complement strand
GGTGATGGCGAATGTGCAGAGCGTGCTGAAGCTGCGCGCAAAGCTCGCCCGCATCGCCTACGCGAAGGCCACGCGCAGCGCGGTCCTCAAGGTCGCACGCGCCCAGATCGGCGATCCGTACATCGCCGGCAAGGCCGGCCCCGACGGCTTCGACTGCGGTGGGCTGGTGCAGTTCGTCTTCAAGAAGGCTCTGGGCAAAGAACTCCTGCGTTCGTCGCGGCAGCAGTACACGCAGGTGACGAAAATCAAGCGCAAGAATGCCCAGCCCGGTGATCTGGTGTTCTTCTTCGAGGGGGGTGCGCACCACGTTGGTATCTACATCGGCAACGGGAAGATGATCGACGCACCACGACGCGGGCAGAAGGTGCGGGTCAGCCCGATCGATGGCTCCTGGTGGGGCCGCTCCTACACGGGAATGGGTCGCGTTCTCCCAGCCGTCTGATCGGCATCACCCGGTCAACGGACGATGCGCTCGACCACGTAGTCCGCAACGGCAAGCGAGCTCGTCCACGCAGGTGATACCGCGTTGAGCATGTGGGTGGAGCGCTCATCCCCCTCCACCACGAAGTCCATCTCGAGTTTCCCGGTGGGAACGTGCAGGAGTTGCGCCCGCACACCCGGATGCCCCTTGATGGTGAAATCCTCGGGACGCACACTCGGGACGAGCGCTGACGCCTGGGTGACGAGGTATTTCCGTGAGTACTTGGGCATCTCCGTGCGCACCAGCCCGGGCACATTGTGGTGCGGGCTGCGGAGGAACCGGGGATACGTGCGCAGCACATCCCAGACCTCGCGCCCGCGCATCCCCTTCACTCCCCCGTAGTCCTCGCGCCAGAGTGCCGGGATCGCGGTGGGCCCGATCTTCGCGCGCCCATCGACGGTCACCGTGAGGTGCACTCCAAGAAAGGGGTTGCGTGCATCGGGCACGGGATAGACGTGTCTCCTCAATCGACCCGGCTCCCACGTCCCGTACCAGTACAGACCCTTGAAGGGCAGCATGCGGTAGTCGCGACCGAACCCGAACCAGTGCGCCACCGTGTCCGCATACAACCCGGCCGCATTGATCACGTGACCCGCGGCCACCCGCCCTTCCGTCGCCGACATCACCCATCCGGGAGCAGCGCCGGTGACCGCGGAGTCGAGCACCACCCGGCCACCCCGCTCCTGCACCCGTTGGGCGAGCGCGATCACGACACCTGCTGGGGAGGACACAGCCGTGTTCGGGGACCACAGTCCCCGCTCCACGGTCCGCGCGAGTGGTTCGAGCTCGCGTATGCCGGCCTCATCCGTCATCTCGAGGGTCACCCCGTTGGCGCGGCCGCGTTCGTAGAGGGTGTCGAGGGCCGGGAGTTGCTCCTCGGATGTGGTCACCACGACCTTGCCGGTCTCGCGCAGGGGAATACCGCGCTCGAGGCAGAACTCGCGCAGCATTCGGTTTCCGTCCCGGGTCAGCCGCGCCTTGAGTGAGTCCGGGGCGTAGTAGAAACCGGCGTGCAGGACGCCGCTGTTGCGACCCGAGGCATGGGCCGCAAAATGCTTCTCCTTGTCGTAGACCACGACTCGGTCACCGGGGTTGCGCGCAAGCCAGGCATCCGCGAGGGCCATCCCCACCACACCGCCGCCGATCACGGCGAGATCGACGGTGGGTGTCACGCCTCGAGGATAGGTGAGTCGGCCGCGGGCATACGCACGGTCACGAGCGCACCGCCCAGGTCCGATCGCCCGGCGGAGGCGCTGCCGCCCAGGGCCTCGACCGTCTCGCGCACCAACGCCAGTCCGAGACCCGAGCCCCCCGGTATCGCTCCCGGAGCACGATGGAATCGGGCGAACACACGTTCCGTCTCTGCGTCGGGTATTCCCACCCCGTCGTCCCCGACCCGCAGCACCACCGCGTCACCTTCGCGCGCCACCGACACCACGATGCGCGACCGTGCGTACGACAGCGCGTTACCGAGGAGTTCGTCGACGATGCGCGCGGGGACACCGGCTGGTGCCGAGATGCTGCAGGCACCCATCGACTCGACGTCGATCCGAATCCCGGATTCTTCCGCGATGGGCTCGGCCGCCTCGGCGCGCAATCGAGCAATCTCGGCGAGGTTGGCCGGGAAGCGCCGACTGTCGCCCGCATCCGTTCGTGCCAGAGCGAGGACTTGGTCGATCCGCCTGGTGAGCCGATCCACTTCCCCGATCGCACGTTCGGCCTCGTCCTGCACCTCCGCATCGGAGGCCGTGTCGGCGATGGCCTCGAGGCGCAGCCGGAGTCCCGTGAGCGGCGTGCGCAGATGATGCGATGCATCGGCGGCGACCCGCTCGGTCCGGTCGATGATTCCGGCGAGTTTCGCCGCGGTTGAGTTGAGGGAGGTCGCCACCTCACGCACCTCACGGGGGCCGTCACTCTCATTCGCACGCAGGTTCAGGTCAGTGGGCAAATCCCCAGCGGTCTTTGCCAGCCGCGTCAACGGCGCCGCGATGGACTTGGCGAGCAACCACGCCACCAGGCCGGCCGCGATGACCACCCCGATAACGAAGGCGGCCAACCACGCCTGGGTCGTGCGAATCTGCTGGTCCACATCACTCTCGGAGAGGGAGAGCCGCACGGCACCGACCACCTGATAGTTCTGCACGATCGGGGCGGCCACATAGCGCAGCTCTGAGGCCAGGGTCTGCGAGTAGCGGACATCGGAGGCGAGGTCGCCGGCAAGTGCGGCATCGATCTCCGGTCGATCGAAAACACGATCCAGGCTGCTGTCGCTGCTGTCGACAACCAGGTTTCGATCGGCGTCGACGACGATCACGCGCCCTTCGATACGCGCAGCCTCCGCGTCTGCCGTGGCCTGCCAATCCACGTTGGGCTGGGATCCCATGAGCGACGCGGTGGCCATCGTGTCGACCTCGAGTTCGGAGACGAATGCCGCACGTTGATCATTGGACACCACCACGGCCATGGGGATGGCGAGCGCAATCGCGGTCACGGCCACGAGGACGGTCATGGCGATGACGAGTCGTCGGGTCATGCATCTCCCACGGAGAGCCGGTAACCCACTCCCCGCACCGTCTCGATCATGGACGCATCACCGAGCTTCTTACGCAGGGACGCCACATGCACGTCCAGGGTCTTCCCCGTGCCGATCCATACCGGATCCCACACCCGGGAGAACAACTCCTGCCGGGTCACGGCACGTCCCGGCTCCTCCGCCAACACCGCGAGGAGGTCGAACTCCTTCGCGGTGAGGTCGACCTCGGCACCATCGACGATGACCCGCCGCTGCGATCGATCCACCAGGACACGGCCCATCTCCGTCGGGGGATCCACCCGGCGTCGACGTGCCACCGCACGGATCCGCGCCGCCAACTCCCGCACACTGAACGGCTTGACGACGTAATCGTCGGCACCGAGTTCCAGCCCGATGATCCGGTCGGTCTCGTCACCGCGGGCGGTGGCGATGATGACCGGGATATCCGCATGCTTTCGCAACTCGCGCAGGACATCCAAACCTTCCCCATCGGGGAGACCGAGGTCCAGGATGACGACGTCGGCTCCTGCGCTCGCCGCGAGCACCTCACCCGCATAGACCACGTGCTCAACTTCGATGCCGTTGCGCTGCAGACCCTGGATCAGCGGTTCGGCAACCGCAGGGTCGTCCTCGACCACCAAAGCCTTCACGCGCCAATGGTGGCACGAGTTCGAAGCCTCGCCGACCACATGGTGCTCCCCCGGAATCTCCTTACCGACGCTTTACCTCGGCTTGTCCTCGCGCGAGAAACGGATATCTACCTTTGTGATCAACGAAAGGACGACCATGGAACGACGTAATGCCATAGCAGTGGCTGCAGCATCGGCCGGCGTGCTCATCACAGGCACGGTCGCCGGAATCGCGGTGGTCAACGCCGCCACCAGTTGGACAGAGTCGGATGACACGACTCTCACAGTTGCGGCTCCCGCAGCAAGCACGCAGATGATCCAGCCCACCGGCCTCGTGATGCCGGAAGCCGATGCGCTTCCCACGATCGTCGTTCCGACGTCTGACGAGTCCACGATGGTGGTGACGCCGGGAATCACGCGCGGCCAGGCCGCTGACCTGGTCGCTGCCGCGACCGGTGGCACCGTCCTGAAGACCACGCCGACCACACACAACGGCTACGAGGCGTACGCAGTCCGGGTGGAGCGCACCGACGGTTCGATCATCACCGGAATGGTGGAGAGCGGGTCCGGGGTCATCTACGACTGGCGCGTCAACAAGGAAGCACCGCCGGCGCCCGCCTACGAAGGTGACGAGTACGACGAGCACGAATCCGATGAGCATGAGGACGAGCACGAAGGAGAGGATGACGATGACTAAGCCACGAACCCGCGGCGGTGCCGCGGACAAGGCGTGGTCGATTGGGTTGGCAGGTGCCGCCTGCCTCGGTCTGGTCGGTCTCGTCGGGGTGCGCACGATCACGGACACAACGGCCGATGCTGCGCCGGCCGTGGATGAAGCCACCTCGAGTTCCGGACTCACCCGTGCCGACCTCGACGCCTACGCCAATGCTCTCGATGCGCAGAGCGCGCAACTCGACAACTACCGAGTCCAATTGACCGAAGCCGCGCACCAGCTCCAGGCGGCTGCCGGCACCGTGGGACTCGACCAGCAGGTCGTCGTCCAGCCCGTGAAGAAGCGGAAGAACCTTGTTCCCCGCCCGCAGGCTGCCCCGCAACTTTCCGCGCAGGGCAAGACTCGAAGTAGCTGACATGGACACCATGACTCCCGCTCGGATCGACTTCCGTGCGATGGGGACCGACTGTGCGATCAGCGTGTGGTCGCCTGCCCACGCCGAGGATCTCGCGCATCTGGCCCGGACGCGGGTGGAGATCCTGGAGCAGTGCTGGTCGCGCTTCCGCGCGACGAGCGAGCTCTCGCTCCTGAATGCGCGCGCCGGGCAGGGACCGGTCGAGGTGTCCGAGGACCTGCACGTCCTCGTCTCGGCGATGAAGTGCGCGTGGGAGCGCACGGGTGGTGTCTTCGACCCCACGGTGGGAACGGCGATGCGGGCCTGGGGTTATGACGTCACCTTCACCGACGTCATCGCCCGAAGCCGCGATGCAGTCGTGGCGCACCAGCCGGCACCGGGGATGGCGGGCGTGCGGATCGACGGCTGCACCATCACCCTGCCCTCCGGCGTCGAACTCGATCCGGGTGCGATCGGTAAGGGACTGGCCGCCGACGTCATCGCCCGTGAGATTCACGCCACCGGCGCCACCGGTGTCCTCGTCGATCTCGGTGGTGACATCGTCGTCCGCGGCCGGCCGGGGACGGACACCTGGCGTATCGCGGTGACCGACGAACGCGAACCGGATTCGGTGATCCACACGTTCGAGATCACCGAGGAGCATGCGGGTATCGCCACGTCCTCGGTGGTGCGACGGCGTTGGGCCGGCACCCGGCACCACGTGATCGACCCGATGACGGGTGCGATCGCGGACACGGGCGCTGTCCAGGTCACGGTGCTCGCGCCCACGGGGGCCGACGCCGAGGTCATCGCCACCGCCGCGATCCTCAGTCGCGATCCGCACCTGACCTTCGGCCAGCACGGTGTCACGGGCATCGCGCTCCATGCTCACGCTCACGCCGACGACAGGGAGAACCCACATGAATGACATCGCCTGGACCTGGTTCGGTATCCGTGCCTCGGGGATCACTGCGTGGGGCCTGCTCACCGCCGTGATCGTCTGGGGGCTGCTGCTGCGCACGCGCCTACTGCCCGACGCGAGTCCGGCGCGACTGCTGAACATGCACCGCTGGCTCGGTGCCCTCGCACTCGGATTCCTCGCCGTGCACCTCGGACTGCTCCTGGTCGACCCGGAGATCCGGTTCACGATCCCCCAGATGTTGATTCCCGGGATAGCTCCGTGGGAACCGTTCGCTGTGGCACTCGGCACGATCGCCCTGTGGTTGATGATCCCGGTGAGCGCCATCGGGCGGCTGCGTCAGAAACTCGGCAAGCGAGGCGCCGCGCTGTTCAAGCGCAGTCACCTCATCGCTTACGCAGCCTGGCCGTTCGCAACAGCGCACTACGTCCTCGCCGGGACGGATGCGCTCACCGAGTGGTCGATCGCGATGCTGATCGCAGCATCGGCCGTGATCGTGTTCCTGCTGATCGCACGTGGCTTCGTGCCCCCCCAGCGTCGTCGCAGCGCGGCGCCCGCGCCGGCACAGGAGCTCGTGTCAGCATGATCGAGTGGAGGGAAGCCTCGGTCTCGACGGCCTGCTGACGTGGCACCAGGCGCGCCAGGTCGCAGTCACCGCTGCAGCGCCGCTCACCACCAGGACGGCGCGACTCGACGAAGCACACGGAAGCCTGCTCGCAGCACCACTCATCACGCTGCAGGACGATCCCGCAGAGGACGTCGCCGCGGTGGACGGGTACGCGCTCTGCGGGGAGGGTCCGTGGCGGGTGATCGACCTCGTTCCCGACGTTGCGCTCCCTTCACACTTCGCCACGCTGGTGATCCGCGGGGAACCCACTCCGCCGCATAGTGACTGCGTCGTTGCGCACACACAGTGCGTTGCGAGCGTCAACGAGGTCGGTGACACGGTCATCATCGCCCGCGATCCACTGACCGATATTCCCGATGAACGCGCGCGTCCACGTCTCGGCGAGGGAATCGTCCGGCAGGGGGCGGACAGCACGACGGGTGCCCACGTCCTCGACGCAGGAACACCGATCACACCACCTCTCCTCGCCCTGGCCGCGTCACTGGGCTACGACCGGCTTGCAATCACCCCGCCCCCCGTCGTCGGAACGCTCATCCTCGGCGCGCACCTGCTGGAGCACGGTCTGCCCCGGTACGGCCGACCCCGCGACACCCTTGCACTGACCATCCCCGCTTTCCTCGGGCGGCTCGGCGCTCGTGGGAATCCCGCGGTGCGGGCACCGGAGTCCGCACGATTCCTGATCGAAGAGATCGGCGATTCCACCGCGGATCTGATCGTCACCGCGGGGTCCACTGCACCGGAAGCATCGAATCTCTTGCGCGAGGTACTCCGCGATATCGGCGCGCACTGGTTGATCGATGGAGTCGCGGCAACACCGGGTGCCGAAACACTGCTGGTGCGACTTCCCGATGGCCGGTTGCTGCTCGGGCTCTCCGGTGATCCCGTCCACGCCCTCGCCGGCCTGGTCACTCTCGCCCCGCCACTGATCGGCACCCTGCGAGGGATCCCCGGTAGTGACGCACCACCCACGAGCACCGCCGTCCTCGCAACTCCCGCCCCCGAAGGGGACGCACCGACGGATGAGGTGCTGGTTCCCGTGCATATCGATCGAGATCGCGCGGGAGCGACCGCGTCGGTCCTACCCAACCCCCTCTCCCTGACCGCGTGGGCGTCGGCGGATGCCATCGCGGTGATCCCACCGGGCGCCGGGGCCCCGGGTGACGTGGTTCCGGTGATCCCCACCACACCACGTCCGCCCGAGCC
>JBEIHR010000087.1:0-7489 GCA_040381195.1 Rubricoccaceae bacterium | reverse complement strand
TCCAGCGCCTCGTGGTGAGCAGTTACCAGGCGGTCTCGGGCTCGGGTCTCGCAGGCGTCGAGGAGTTGGCGTCGCAGATGCGCGCCGTCATGGAGCAGCCGATCGAGCAGCTCACCTACACCGGCACCGCCGTCGACTTCCCCGCCCCCGCGAAGTACGTGCGACCCATCGCGTTCGATGTGGTCCCCCTCGCGGGCAGCATCGCCGGTGATGGATCTCTGGAGACCGACGAAGAGCAGAAACTGCGCAACGAGAGTCGAAAGATCCTCGGCATACCCGACCTGCGCGTGTCAGGCACCTGCGTGCGCGTTCCCGTGTTCACCGGGCACTCGCTGGCGATCAACGCGGAGTTCGCCTCAGCGCTCACTCCCGAGCAGGCGACGGCGATCCTGGAGACCGCTCCTGGCGTGGTGGTGACCGACGTCCCCACACCGTTGCAGGCCGCAGGTGCCGACCCGTCCTTCGTCGGGCGGATCCGACAGGACTCCTCCGTCGATGGCAACCGCGGTCTCGCACTCTTCGTCAGCGGAGACAACCTCCGCAAGGGGGCCGCTCTCAACGCCGTACAGATCGCCGAGCTGGTCGCCGCGAAGCTCTAGTAGCCGAGTTCGACGTAATCCTGCGCGTAAATGTCGCGAACCTGCGCACGCGTGGTGTCGTCGAAGTAGTCGTTCACTTTGGCCGATGCACCCGTGGAGTTTCGGCAGTAGAAGGACTCCGTGAGATCCGGTGTCCGGGTCAGCTCGGCCACACGTGACCAGGATGCATCCAGGTTTTCCAAATGGATGACGGCGTCGTAGGGGACGATGCCGAGTCCGATGTGGTCGGCCTGGCGTCGCCAGTGCGGGTCTTGATCGCGTGAATCCTGCGCGCCGATGACATCGAGGAACATGCCCAGCGACACATCCTGTGGTGTGGGCCGCCGCCCGGTGGACGCTTCGATCTGGTCGAGGATCGGGCCACTTTGTCGGAGTCCCTGCTGCACCTTTTCCAGAAAGCCACTGAGCACGCGGGATGCGGGATCGCGCACCACGGTGAATCGGTTGTAGCCAGGAGAGGTGAGCACCTCTTCGAGGAGGTCCACGGGAAGTTGGTAGGGCCGCACATGGGCGCCGGACTTCATTCCGTTGTGCGGCGTGTCCTGGAACCGCTGAGCGTGCGTCGGGTTCATCCGGGCGCCCTCGAGCGCACCGAGGGTTGCCTTCATGGTCCCGCAGCCGGCCTTCGGGACCTCGACGTACACGTACCTGTTCACCAGGGAGATATGGGTGTGGAAGTTGACCGACCGCCACCCCATCGAGGTGACGTATTCGCGCGTGACCGGACCGAGATCTGCCCGGGAGGGGCGCCGATCCGGGATCGTCACGGTGTCTCCCTCACATCGAATACAGCAGTCGAGTTCTCGACTGTCTGCTGAGTCGGGGTGGCGGGATTTGAACCCACGACCTCTTCGTCCCGAACGAAGCGCGCTACCAAGCTGCGCCACACCCCGAGTCGCCGTGCTGGCGAGCCTGCGGAGTCTAGCCCAGGCTCCTGCCGGTGAGTTTCCGCCGTGTTCCGATGTCCACAGCACGACTGGTGGGTGGTACTTCCGGCTGAAGTGCAATGGACGGCCGTGACGTCACGAGTTTCGCGCGCAACCCTGAGGGATGAAGGACAGGTCACCGACATCCCGCCGACCACGCGCGCTCACCCTATTTAATGACCACAGTATTATGGTCGTCGAGTGGGCTCAATCCGCGCGACGCCATCGGATCGGTCGGTCGAGTGCGATCGCGGTGATGGAGGCTGCGGAGAGTGAGGTTCGGGTTGTCAGCAGGGATGGACGAATCGAAGCGTGGTTCATGGGTCGAGATCAACGCGGACGGGAACTGGAGATCATGGGCGTCCTAGTAGAAGACAGACTCCTCATCATTCATGTGATGCCGCGACACCTCAGGAGGTCCCGTGGCCGTTCGTGACCGTGGAAGTGCGCGCCTTGACTCACGCACAGTGCGCATGCCGGATGGATCCCGGGTCACCGAGAAGCGTGCGCAGCGGTGGGCGCGGGAAGCCGAGAAGCGTGGACCTGGTCGACCATCCCTCGATGGCGGATCGTCGGTTTCGCCTGATGTGAAGGCTCGGATCCCGGCAGACCTTCGAGCGCGCCTGATGCTTCTGGCGGAGATGGAGGGTGTGCCCGTGTCGGAGATTGTTCGACGGGCGTTGGAGTCCTACGTCGACGCCTCGTAGCTGGGTGCTTCAGCTGGTGCTGACGAGGGTGAGCAGGGTGGCCTCCGGCGGGCACGCGAACCGGAACGGCGCATAGGGACTCGTCCCCAATCCAGCCGAGACGTGGAGCGCACTATCTCCGTGCGAGGAGAGTCCGCGAGCGCGCTTGGTATCCAAGTCACAGTTCGTGACGAGGGCGCCATAGCCCGGAACCCGCAACTGACCGCCATGGGTGTGTCCGGCCACGATCAGATCCGCACCGTCGGCAGCCATGGGGTCGAGCACGCGTAGATAGGGAGCGTGGGTCACGGCGAGGGCCAGATCCGCATCCTCCGCGAATGTGCCTGCGACCTGGGAGTAGTCGTCGCGACCGATGTGCGGATCGTCCACCCCGCGCACATCGAGCTCACGACCGTCGGCCTTGAGCGTGGCGCGGGAGTTCGACAGGTCTGTCCACCCGGCGTCGGTGAGGCCCGCAACGAGATCGGGCCAGGGCAGCATGGGTCGTCGTGGCTCGAGTTGCGATGGTCCGGACAGGTACTTCGCCGGGTTGATCGGTCGCGGACCGAAGTAGTCGTTGCTGCCGAGCACGAAGGCACCAGGGATGTCGAACAGCGGCTCGAGGGTGTGAAGGACATCGGGAATCGCTTCGGCGTGGGACAGGAAGTCGCCTGTCACGACGACGACGTCGGGGCGCAGTTCGAGGAGGGATCGCACCCACTGTTGCTTGCGATGTTGACCGGGGACGAGGTGCAGATCCGACAGGTGCAGCATGCGCAGCGGAGGCTGACCACCACGCAGCACGGGCACGGTGGCCCGGCGAAGTGTGAAGTTCTGCGCCTCCCAGCGGGCGTAGGCCAATCCCGCGACACCGGCGGCTACGACAGCCGCGGAGGTCAGCACGGTCCGGCGCATCGCACCAGTCTCCCATGCGCTGCCAGGATGTACCCATGACGAGCATGAAGGACCGCATCCAGGGTGATCTGACCACCGCCATGAAGGCCCGTGACGAGGTCTCCTCGAGCACGCTGCGGATGGTGTTGACCGCCATCACCAATGAGGAAGTGTCGGGCAAGTCCGCACGAGTCCTCACCGATGAGGATGTGGTGACGGTGCTCGGCCGCGAAGCCAAGAAGCGCAAAGAGGCCGCCGAGGCCTACGACGCGGCGCAGCGGCCCGAGTTGGCAGCGCGCGAACGCGCCGAGTTGGCGGTGATCGACGCGTATCTCCCCGAGCAGTTGAGCGAGGACGAGGTGCGCGCCATCGTGGATGCAGCTGTGGCCCAGGTCGCCTCGACCGGTGCATCCGGTGGTGCCGCGATGGGACAGGTCATGAAGATCGTGCAACCCCAGGTGAAGGGAAAGGCCGACGGCGGACAGGTGGCCGCGTTGGTCAAGGCCGCCCTCGGGATGTGACGACCGCTTACCCCTGCGGGCGTGGGGCGTTGTTGTCGAATGTGTCCGGACTCGGCCCACCCTCGGCGACCGTCAACGTGATCACGCTGCCGTACGGAAGCAGGGTGTTCATGTCACTCGACTGCGCGATGACAGTGCCCGCCTCGAGATTCGGGGCGTTTGCAGTCACCGAGGTGACCTGGAAGCCGGCGTTGCTCATCAATGTGATGGCATCCTGCAACGGAGCGCCGCGTACCTCGGGGACGACGCTAATGCCGCTGCCGACGAGGACCGTTACCGCGGTGCCCGGTGCCGATCGGGTCCCGGCCGCCGGTGACTGACCGATCACCTCGCCGGCGGCGCCGGGACCATCGGCAGGGGTCACCGCACCGAGAAGGAAACCACCCTCCGCCAACGCGGCCTGGATCTCCTCCAGAGTGAGCAGCCCGGAGAGATCGGGCACCTTCGGAGAGTTCGTCAGTGATGTGACCTGATCAGTCTCGAGGGAGAACTGCAGGATCGGCTTGGTGGCGAGCGCGGTTTCCATCGCCTGTTTCCAGATCGGTCCCGGCAGGCTGCCACCGAACACCTGCCGGTAGTAGGTGCCGTTGATCGTGATGTCCTTCATCGGGAATGCGAAACCACCGCGCGGGTCGCCCACCCAGGCCGCGGCTGCGAGTTGGGGCGTGTATCCCGCGAACCAGACGGCGGCCGACTCATTCGTGGTTCCCGTCTTGCCCGCGGCAGGCCGCTCGCCGAGCGACATGCGTGCACCTGTCCGGCCACCCAGCGGACCATCGACGACACCGACCAGCAGCTCGGTCACCGAATCGGCGACGGGTCGGTCGATCACCTGTCGACACCCGGCCGAGGGAACGGGCAGCGTGTTCCCGTCGCGATCGATCAGATCGATGATCGCAATGGGTGAGCAGTACTCCCCGTGGGCGGCGAATGTGGCGTATCCGTTGGCCATCGCCAGGGGGGTGACCTCCACCGATCCCAGGGTGAGGGAGGGCACCCGGCTCAACGGTTCCCCGTTCCCCCGGAACACACCCGTCGACTCCGCGACGTCGGCCACCGCGCAGATCCCCGCACGTTCCTCGATCGCCATGAAGTAGGTATTCGTGGAGTACGCGGTCGCCTGCGCCATGTTGAGCGTGCCGGAGGTCGTGCTGTTGTTCACGGTGACCGGCGGGAAGATCGCACCCGTCTCACAGTTGACGAAGTTGGTGAAGGTATTGGGACTGGGCGACGGGATATATTCGTAGGGAGAGATGCCCGCATCCAGGGCCGCGGCCAGGGTGAAGATCTTGAACGTCGACCCGGCCTGCATCCCGATGGTGCCACCCATGTCTTGACCGACGTTGTAGTTGTACGTGGTCTTCCCGACTCCAGCCGTGCCCCACTCCCGGTTCTGCGTCATCGCGAGAATCCTGCCCGTCCCGGGTTCGATCATCGAGATAGCAGCGGCCTTACGACTGGGATCGTCGGGAGGTATGAAGGAGTTGACCGCCTCCGTGGCTCCGCGCTGCGCGATGGGGTCGAGGGTCGTGCGAATCGTGTAGCCACCTCGACGCAGGAACGCTTCGCGTTCCTCGGGTGTCGCACCGAAAACCGGGTCGGTGCGGATGGTCTGGAGGACGTAGTCGCAGAAGAAGGGCGCATAAGAAGATGTGCACCCGTTGGAGACCGAACGAGGTTGCAGGGTTTCCCGAATCGGAATCCCCGTGAGTTCCTCGGCCTCCTCCGGAGTCAGGTATCCCTGATTGGCCATGCGGTTCAGTACGACGTTTCGTCGTTCCTGGCTTCGCTCGGGATTGCGCAATGGGTCGTAGGCGGTGGGCTGCTTCACGATCCCCGCGAGGGTGGCCGCCTGGATCGGCGTGAGATCTGCTGCGGATGTGTCGAAGTAGCGACGTGCCGCCGCCTCGACACCGTACGCACCGGCGCCGAAGTAGGCGATGTTCAGATAGCGGGCCAAGATGTCTTCCTTGGTGTAGCGCTTCTCGAGCGCGATGGCGAAGCGCACTTCCCGGATCTTGCGCGCCGTGTTGTCGCCACGGGCCTCGTCGAGTTCCACGGCGTTCGTGGCCTGATTGACGAGCACGTTCTTGACGTATTGCATCGTCAGAGTCGAGGCGCCCTCCTGGATACCGCCCGCAGTGGTGTTCCGTGCCAGAGCGCGGGCGATCCCGCGCACGTCCACACCGTTGTGATCGAGGAAACGCGAATCCTCGATGGCGATGATCGCCTGTCGCATTGCCGGCGAAATGCTCTCGAACGGAACCTCGATGCGGTTCTGGTAGAAGAGCTGGGCGATGAGGGAACCGTCGGAGGCGAGGATCACCGTCCGCTCCGGCAGGGGGGGCTCGGCCAGGGTGGCGGGAAGGGTCTCGAACTGACGGACGGCGTCCCGGGTGAGCACCCCGGCGCCTCCGGCGATCGGCAGCAGCATCAGCCCCAGGACGACCCCGGCCACGACCGACCCCAGGGCCAGGGCCAGGACCCGGCCCAGCAGGGTCGCCGGCGACGTGTGCACTCTCATCAGACTCCAGCGTAGGCAGCGGGGTTCCTGGGACGGGGGAGGCGGACGGAGCCGCTGACGGCAGTGACCGGCCGACCTACGCCCGGTGACGGCCCCGGGGTGCCTGAGAAACCCGGGAGGGCTGGGACTGGTGAGACGAAAGTGTTATCGATCGGACTATTGACCCCTTGCGCGGAGGACGGCCATAGTTCATCCACCTCCGGGGTGCAGCCGGGGTGGGGAGGGACACAGTGCTCGAGAGTGATTGGGCGGCCCACGCGGCCTGCCGCACCTGCGACCCCGATGCCCTGTTCGTGCAAGGCGCTGCCCAGAACCGCGCGAAGGCGATCTGCGTCGGCTGTTCCGTCCGAACCGAGTGCCTCGCGGACGCCCTCGATAACCGCGTCGAGTTCGGGGTATGGGGCGGCATGACCGAGCGTGAGCGTCGCGCACTTCTGCGTCGTCGACCGAACGTGACATCGTGGCGCAACCTGCTGCAGACCGCGCAAAGCGAGTACGAGCGTCAGATCATCCTGACGTCACGCGAGCGGGCGAGTTAGAGCAATTCCCCGATCCGCCGGAGTCCGGTGAGATCGTGCACATCCTCGGGTAGGGCCGGCACGCGTGCGATCGCGACCGTCGGGTGCGCTGCGGTGAATCGACTGATCACATGCTCCTGGCGGGCGGCAGTCTGAATGCGCGCTGCGTGTTCACGCAGCAGAGCCGCTGTGATGCGCCCCGCCTCGGAGGTTGCCGCCCCACTCGCCTCGAGTTCCCGCGCAGCGGCCGTCGCCTGATCCGCACCCAGGAGCGGTGACACCTGCTGCACCCGATTGACCACGAGTCCGGCCAGAGGCATGTCATCCGCACGTAGTCGCTCGACGAAGTACGCGGCCTCACGCAACGCATCCGGTTCCGGGGTTGCTACTACGACGAATGCGGTTCCGCGCTCCTTGAGCAGTGCATACGTGGCATCGGCACGCTCACGGAAGCCACCGAACGTTGTATCGATCGCCGCGACGAAGGTGCCGATATCCGCGAGGACCTGCGCGCCCAGGATCTTGCTCAGCACGTTCGTGAAGATGCCGAATCCCATCGCAGCCAACCGGCCGATACCGCGACCGGCCCCACGTGCAGGCGCCGTGAGGATACGGATGAAGCGTCCATCGAGGAACGCGCCCAGGCGATTCGGTGCATCGAGGAAGTCCAGGGCACTGCGTGAAGGCGGGGTGTCCACGATGATGAGATCCCAGGTGCCATCCGCATCCGATTGACTGCGGAGCTGGCCGAGCTTCTCCATCGCCATGTACTCCTGCGTTCCGGCGAATGATGAAGACAGTGCTTGATAGAAGGGGTTCGC
>JBEIHR010000086.1:0-7551 GCA_040381195.1 Rubricoccaceae bacterium | reverse complement strand
GTCGAACCAGACGTAGACGACCTGACGTGGATCCCACGGCAACGGGATTCCCCACGACACGCTCGAGCGGGACATCGAGATGTCGACGAGTCCCTGACGCAGGAAGCTCATCACCTCGTTGTAGGCGCTGCGCGGCTGCACCGCATCCGGGTTCGCCTCGTAGTGATCGATGAGTGCTTGGCCGAAGGCGGAGAGTTGGAAGAACCAGTTCTCCTCCTGCAACTCCTCTGCGGGTCGTCCGTGGACGGGGCAGACGAGTTGTCCGGAGAACTCACCCGTACCGTCGACGAGGTCGCCCGGGAGCTTGAACTCCTCGCATCCCACGCAGTACGGACCCTGATACGGCGCGGAGTACACGTAGCCGTTGTCCTTCACCGTCTCCCAGAACTTCTGGACTCGCTGGACGTGACGGGTCTCCGTGGTGCGAATGAAGTCATCGTTCGCAGCATCGATGGTGCCGAGGACGGGAAGCCACGCATCGTGCACGAGGCGGTCCACCCATTCCTGGGGGGCGACACCCCCGGCATCGGCGGCTCGCTGCACCTTGGTGCCGTGCTCGTCCACGCCGGTCAGGAACCACACGTCCTCGCCGCGCTGGCGGTGCCATCGGGTGAGGACATCGCCCGCGGTGGTCGTGTACGCGTGCCCGATGTGTGGCGCATCGTTGACGTAGTAGATAGGCGTGCTGACGTAGAACGCCTTCTCGGACATGCAGCGATCCTACGGCCGCGTCAGGGCGCAAGCTTCGTGCGGATCACTGCGTCGTAGACCTCACGGCGTGGACGTGCGGCAGCCTTCGCAACCTCGGCGATCGCATCCCGCCGGGACATCCCCGAGGCCTCATACTCCGCCACTGCACGCACCCAGTCGGACTCGTCGACCAGACCGCGAGCTGCACGCAGATCCTCGGCGTTCGCGCCCGCGACCACCACCGTGATCTCACCGCGCACCCCCTCGCCGACGGCTTCGATCACCTCGGACAGAGTTCCGCGGAGAACCTCTTCGTATGTCTTGGTCAACTCCCGGCACACAGCAGCAGGCCGATTCGACCCGAACACGCTCGCCATCGCATTCAGACTCTCGACGAGTCGATGCGGTGCCTCGAAGAAGACCATGGTCCGGGTCTCGTGGGCGAGTCCTGCCAGACGCGTGCCGCGCTCGGATGATTTTCGCGGCAGGAACCCCTCGAAACAGAACCGATCGACGGGCAGACCGCTGAGCACAAGCGCCGCGGTGACGGCCGAGGGTCCTGGCAGCACGCTGATGGGAACGTCGGCGTCGATCGCGGCGCGCACGAGCCGGTAGCCAGGATCGCTCACCGAGGGCATGCCCGCGTCGGTGAGGACCAAGACCGTGCTGCCGTTCACCGCGGCATCGACGAGCTCCTGAAGCCGCAGAGCTTCATTGGCCTCGAAGTGCGACACGACTCGGCCACGCGGCTGCACATGCATACGCTCCGCGAGGGCGCGGAACTTGCGCGTGTCTTCCGCCGCGATGAGATCGGCGCTGGCGATGGCTGCTGCCAGGCGCCCCGAGGCATCCTCGGGATTGCCCAGTGGTGTGCCGGCAAAGAGGATGATTCCCCCACGTGCAGCCATGCCCGCATCCTGTCAGCGCACCTACGATGTCCACGTGCGGCCCACGGAGCAATCACGTGAATCCGTGGCTCAGCGCCTGAGCCCACCGCTGCCTTCGCGGGGCTGGCGGGGCTGGCTGGGCCCACTCGCCGTGGGATCCGTCGCAGGGGTACTGCGCTTCACGAATCTGGGTACGCCGAACGAGGTCGTCTTCGACGAGACCTACTACGCCAAGGATGGGTGGGGACTTCTCCGTTTCGGCGTGGAGCACCAAGAGGTCGAGGGACACAAGGAACTGATGCTCTCGGCCGGGGATGCCTGGCGCACCATCCCCGCCTTCACCAACGAAGGCGCGTTCGTCGTCCACCCACCTGTCGGAAAGTGGACCATCGCCGCGGGCGAATATCTCTTCGGGGTCTCACCTTTCGGCTGGCGCTTCATGGTTGCGCTGCTCGGGACGATCGCGGTGATCGCGTTGGCGCGCATCGTGCGACGCCTCACCCGCTCGGACACCCTCGGAGTGGTCGCCGGATTGCTGTTGGCACTCGATGGCATACACCTCGTGCTGAGCCGCACCGCTCTCATCGACCTCACCCTCGGTTTCTGGGTCCTCATGGCCTTCGGGGCACTCCTCCTCGATCGCGATCGCACACGTGCGCGGATGGCACGCGGGGTACTCGCTGACGGGTTCGCAGATTCGCGACTAGGGCCATGGCTCGGTGCGCGCCCGTGGCGGTGGGTCGCCATCGTGTGTCTGGGGTTGGCGTGTGCATCGAAGTGGTCGGGTGCGTGGTTCGCACTCGCCTTCATCGTGCTGTCGCTGTTCTGGGATGCGGGTGCGCGGCGGGCAATCGGGGTGAAACGTCCCTTCCTCGGCGCCCTGACTCTGGATGCGCCGATGGCTCTGCTCGGGACCGGCGCCGGCGTCCTCGTGGTCTACCTCGCGAGTTGGACCGGCTGGTTCGTTACCGATACCGGTTGGGGTCGGAACTGGGCGGCAGATAAAGGCCCTTCACCGGTTCCGGGAGCCGTGCGTGGGTTCTGGCACTACCACTGGCAGATGTGGAACTTCCACACCACTCTCGCTTCCGAACACAGCTATCAGAGCAACCCCTTGTCCTGGCCGTTCATGGCGCGGCCCACGTCCTTCCACTACGACGGCGACGCCACGGGATGCGGTGCAGAGAAATGCGCCAGTGAGGTCCTGGCACTCGGGAACCCGATCATCTGGTGGGCCGCGTTGCTGGCGGTTCCCTATCAACTGTGGCGCTGGATCGCCCGCCGCGATTGGCGCGCAGGGGCGGCGATCGTCGGGATAGCCGCAGGCTGGTTGCCGTGGATGCTGTACCTGGATCGCACCGTCTTCACGTTCTATACCGTCGTGTACGTCCCCTTCGTCGTCATGGCCGTTACCCTGAGTCTCGGGGCGATTCTCGGACCCCGCGATGCAGCTGAGCGACGGCGCCGCACCGGGGTGATCGTCGTCACCGCCTACCTGGTCGCCGTGGTGGCCGCCGCATGGTTCTTCTACCCGATCTGGACCGGCGAGACGATCCCCTACGAGTCGTGGCGTCTGCGCATGTGGCTGCCGACCTGGGTCTAGCCGGTATGTGGTGAACTTGCGCCGTGGTTCGGACCGTGCTCCTGGGATACGGGCTCGCCGGGGAGTACTTCCACGGCCCCCTGCTCGCCGCCACCGACGGTGTCGAGGTGGTGGGCGTGCTGACCACCAACCCGGAGCGACAGGAACGCGCGAGGCGCAACTTCCCGGATGCCGTGATCCATACCGAGCTTGCGACCGCCCTGGACAGCGGTGCGGATCTCGCAGTCGTCGCCGGAGCGAACATCACCCACGTGCCACAGGCGCAGGCCGCACTCGCGGCCGGGATGCACGTCGTCGTCGATAAACCACTCGCCCCCACGGCGGATGCCGTGCGCGAGCTCGCGGCTCAGGCTGCGGCAGCGGATCGGCACGTCATCGCCTTCCAGAACCGTCGCTGGGATTCAGATTTCCTGACCATGATGCGTGTGCGCGACTCCGGTGTGATCGGAGACATTCATCGATTCGAGTCGCGATTCGGTAAGTGGGTGCCCACGCCCAAGAGACTGTGGCGGGACTCCACTGCGCCGGAGCACATGGGGGGGAACCTCTACGACCTCGGAGCACACGTCGTCGATCAGGCGCTTGTGCTCTTCGGGCCCATCACGTCGGTGACCGCGCATGCACGTGCCGTGCGCGCCACGGACATCGCCGACGACGACGTGGTGATCGTCGCCCGGCACGCGAACGGCATCGTGAGCTATCTCGTCGGGACGACGGCCGCCGCCTACACCCTGCCCCGCTTCCTGGCACTCGGAACCCGGGGCTCGGCGCGCATCGATCTGACCGATACCCAGGAAGCGTTCCTCCGGAACGGTGTAAGCGCGAGCGATCCGGAATTCGGAGTCGAGGAGCACGGGGTCCACCTGCGCACGGAAGGTTCGGAGTACGTGGAGTTCACCGAGCCCCTAGAGCACGGTGACTGGCGCTCCTTCTATGCGAAGGTGCGGGATGCCGCGCGAGGGGAGGCGGCCTCGCCCGTGCCGATCCAGGAAACGATCGTGGCGGCGGCAGTGATCGACGCTGCTCGGGAATCCGCGGCTACCGGTCGCAGCGTGTCGATCAGCTCCACTCCCACGTCGTCGTCATAGTCCGAGGCGCACCGGGACGGGCAACGGGCGGGTCACGGCGCAGTGGCGTGTCGAAGACATTCGGCGGCCCGTCCTGCGGCTCGATGCAGAACGCCTCCTCGCGCTCGTCGAAGATCACGAACCACGGGTCGGAATTGCGGATGGTCAGAGCGCGCTCGCCCCAGGTGACGGTCACGCGCCGATCGGGTACATGGAAGGCATCGTCGACACGGCGTGAGCCATCGACCCAGGGCACCCACTCCCCTGTCGCGAAGGCGCCCGCGCGGACCGCGAGTTCCCCGGTCAGCGACCAGGTGGCCTGCTCCCGGTCGATCGTCGAACGGAACCAGGGGTGCCATCCGAGCAACGCCGGGGTGGGTTCGTCCGCCTCGACGGTGAGCCGGGACTCGGCGCGCAGCCCGTCGATTCGCCACTCGGTGACCAGGCTGGCAGGCCAGTCCGGGATCCGCTGCCGCATGGTGACCGTGCCCTCGGTCGAGTCCCAGGAATCGACCGGCGCCAGATGACAGGTGCCGTGGATCGCCCAGGGTGGGTAGGACACCAACGGCGTGTAGTCACCGGACCCGGTGATTCCCCAGGTCGTGCGTTGCGCCTCGGTGATCCGGTTGTCGCGGAGGCGGCCGGCCCACGGTGCCATCGGATACATCCCGAACTCCACCGGATGCTCACCGACTCCCGTCAACACTTCCGTGCCGTCGACGGTCCACGACGTCACGCGACCACCGAGCTCCGGGTCGAAGGTCAGTGCCTGACGGGGAGTGACGAGGCGGGGAGCGCTCACCGATTCACCAAGTGCGGGCTCGCCTCGAGGTGACCGATCGGATTGCCCAGAAGTTCCGTGAAGGCCAACTCGCCCGCACCGATCGTGGATGCCTCACCGCCAAGGGAGGACGCCACGACGAGGACGTCCTGAGAGGACATCGCGGAGCCCTGGGAGATGCGGGTGCGCACATCATCACCGCAGAAATCCAGGATGTCGCTGAGTGGACCACCGATGACGATGACCTGTGGGTCGAAGGCATTGACGAGATTCACGAGGCCGATACCCAGCCAATCGCTCACCTCCTTCAACCCGAGGAGCACCGCTTCGTCACCGGCACGCGCAGCCGCAATCACCGCATCCATGCTGTCCAGCCCACATGCCCGGAGTACCGCATCGCGGCCGATCTCGGTCTCCCAGCAGCCGCGGTTCCCGCAACGGCACTCGCGGCCGCCGGGGTTCACGATCAGATGGCCGATCTCACCGCCGAAACCCTTGGTTCCCGTCATCAGATTGCCATCGACGACGATCCCACCACCCACGCCGACGTCACCGGTGATGTAGATCAGGTTGCGTTGTGCACGGCCACCCCCGCGTGCGCATTCGGCGAGGGCACCCAGGTTCGCGTCGTTGCCCAGCGAGATGTGCGGTGCACGCGAGAACCGTGCGGACATCGCATCCGCGAGTAGATCGGTGAGTTCCACGTCGCTCCACCCGAGGTTGGGTGCCACACGCACGAGCCCGGTGGAGGGATCCACGACCCCGGCAAGTGAGACACCGGTTCCGACCCACGCGGCACCCTCGGGGACTTCGTGGAACAGCGCGGCGCAGAGATCCGTCATGCGCTCGACGACGGTTTCGGGGCCGTTGGAGGTGGGATCGATCGCGATCTCCTCCCGGTGGAGAATCTCGCCCCCCAGTCCGATGATCGCCGCTGCGACCCGGTCGACGCGGATGTCGAAGGCGGTAACGAAGGCGGACCTGGCGATCGGTTCCACGCCGAGTGAGGGGCGACCGACGCCGACCGCCTGCCCGGCGACCTCCTCGACCAACCCGGCATCAGCCAGATCGGTGATGAGACCTGCGACGGTGCTGCGGTTCAACCCGGTGCGCGCGACCAATTCCGAGCGGGTCAAGCGTCCCTCCAGATGGAGCTGACGCAGGAGACGTGCGATATTCATGCGTCGGACATCATCCGACGTTGCCGCAGCGAACACACCTCTCCCTAGGAACCCGTACGCGCTATTTCAGGGAGACCATCGACCGCTTGCGCGACAGTGCATCCGCGCCGGCGGCGAGCATCAGAACGGCTCCGGTGATCATCAGTTTCACACCGGCCGGATAACCCAGCAGACCCATGCCGTTGTCGATCACAGCGACCACGGCGGCACCGATGAGTGCGTCGTAGATGCGACCACGGCCACCGAATAGTGAGGTGCCACCAATGACGGCCGCGGCGATCGCGCTCAAGACGATGAATCGTCCGGCGTTGGGGTCGACTGAGGCGGCACGGCTGGCGGCCACGATGCCCGCGAAGGCCGCGGTCGTGGAGCAGATCGAGAAGACGGCGATGCGCACCTGGCGAATATTGATGCCGGCGCGACGGGCCGCCTCCACGTTGCCACCCACGGCGTAGATATGGCGGCCGAACCGCGTGCGCTCCAGCACGAAACCGAAGGCGAGGGCGATGACCGCGATGATCGGGATGATGATCGGGACGCCGCTCAGCGGATTCAATTCCGGGTTGACGCTGCGCTCCAGGTTCAGAACCCACACGGTCACGAATCCGATGACAGCGATCACAGCGGTCTTGATCAGGATCAGTGACATCGCCTGGGCGGAGAAGCCGCGGCGAAGCCGGCGCACCCGTCCGTTGACCGCGAGGGCGAAATACCCGACCACCATGATCAGGTAGAACAGCCAGCCACCCCACGCGGGGAGATTGTTGTTCTGGATTGCGAGGATGACGTCGTTCGTGATGCGGACGTTGCCGCCCTCACCGATGATCACCAGCACCAGGCCCTGGAAGGCGAGGAACAGAGCCAAGGTGACCACGAACGAGGGAATACCCACGCGCGCGACCAGGAAGCCGATGAACAGGCCGATCACCAGGCCGGATCCGATGGCAACGGCAACGGCGACGTACCAGGGGAATCCCCAGGTCGCCATGCCGACTGCGAGCAAGGCACCCGAGACACCCGAGGTGACACCCGCGGACAGGTCGATCTCGCCAAGCAGCAGAACAAAGACCAAGCCCATCGCCAGGATCGCCACAACGGCTGCCTGGGTGAAGAAGTTGGCGAAGTTCAACGGGGTGAAGAACACCGGGCGGAGCAGAGAGAAGAGCACCACGAGCACCAGCAGGCCGATGACGGCAGGCAACGGGCCCATATCGCCGCCGCGGACTCGGGCGACGTACGCGCGGAATGTCTCACCCACGCTCGTGTTGGTGGGTTGTAGGTATGCAGGAAGTTCGGTGTTCGCCATCACTCATCGCCTCCCGTCACGCCACGACTGCCCGTG
>JBEIHR010000085.1:0-7691 GCA_040381195.1 Rubricoccaceae bacterium | reverse complement strand
GGGTCTCTCGGAGATACCCACACTGATCGTGTTGATCGTGATCGCCGTCCAGTGGGCCCGCAGCGATGAGCGCGACGCCACACGTGGTGACCGCCAAGCCGATCGCGATGACGATGCCGAACTACGGGCCTACAACGAGCGGCTGGCTCACCTCTCCAAGCGGGGAGGATAGGTGCGGTTCGCTGCCATCTGCCTCAGCCTGGCTGTCATGAGTGCGGGCACTGCACATGCATCCGAGGTGACCTTCGATCCCGAACGTGTCGGAGATGCGCGCCAGGTGATCGTGGTGACGGCGGATTCCTGGCGCGCGACCGAAGGCACCCTCCTCGCTTACGAGCGCACCGCCCAGGGATGGCGGGTGGTGCAACCGGAGGTGCGTGCCCAACTCGGCTCCGGCGGAATGGTGCGCGGGGATCGTCGCCGTCAGGGAACGGGGACCACGCCAACGGGCGTGTATGACATCGTCAGTTCATTCGGCCGGAAACCTGATCCTGGAACCGCGTTGGAGTACCGGCAGGTCGATCGCGACGACGCATGGACGTACAACCCGCGCGTGCCCCGCACCTACAACATCTACCAGGATGTCAATCGCTCCTGGAAGTCCTACGGCGGCTATGTCGAGGAGTTATGGGATATGGGCATGCAATACGACTACGTCGCGGTGCTCGACTTCAACCTCCCGCGTGGACCCATCACGACCAACGCTCGCGGGGTGCGCGTGACCGACAAGCCCGGGAATCTCCAGCGCGGAGGTGGGATCTTCCTGCATGTCGATAACGGCAACAAGACGGCCGGATGCATCGCTGTGGAGAAATCCGTGATGCGCGGGCTCATGACCTGGCTCGATCCGGACGAGTCCCCCGCGATCGTGATCCAGGTCGACTAGAACTCCACGATGTCGCGGAGGGCCGGGAACTCCGACCGCCACGCCGGACCCGCATCCGGGTCGATGTCGGCGCGGATGACCTGCGCACCTGCGCCGCCCCGGGCCACCGTCGAACCCATCGGATCGATCACCACGGAGTGTCCACCGAGTGCGAGGCCGATCTGGTCCCCGACCTGATTGCACGCCACCACCCATGCCTGGTTCTCGATCGCCCGTGCCGGAAGCAGCGCATCCCAATGGCCGATGCGCTTCGTGGGCCACCCCGAGGCGATGAGGAACGCCTCGGCCCCCGCCTGCGTCATCGCGCGGAACATCTCGGGGAAACGCAGGTCGTAGCAGGTTGCCATCCCCGTCCGGCCCAACGGGGTATCGACCATGACGAGTTCGGTTCCGGGGGCCATGGTCTCGTGCTCACCGGCATAGGTGAAAACGTGAATCTTCCGATAGAACGCGACCAACTCTCCCGAGGGGTCAAAGAGGACGCTCGTGTTGTGCAGTAGGTCTCCTGCTCGCTCACAGAAGGACCCGCCGTGCAACCAGATGCCGTGCTTACGCGCCACAGTGGCCAGCGCCGTTGGCAGCGGACCATCCAACGCCTGGGCATGGTCGCGTGCGGACGCAAGATCGAAAGCGGTGATGTTCCAGAGTTCCGGCAGCACCATCAGATCCGTGCCGTGCGCCTCACGCTCGATCAGACCCAGCACTCGCTCGATGCGCTGCGCCACGCCTTCGGACGTCGAACAGTCGACCTGCAGGAGCGTTACTCCGACCACGGGGAGACGCTATCCGGCTAGCATCCCCATGTGAGTGAAAGCGTGCAGATCTGGCGCACGTCCCTGGATGACGTCATCACACTGGTGGAGCCACTTGACGACAGCGCCTGGGGGCAGCCGACACCGTGCCCAGGTTGGACCGTGGGCGACGTCGTCGCACACATCATCGATCTTGAGGCTCACTTCTCAGGAGATCCACGTCCCGATCACGAACCCGACTGGGAAGAGCTCCCCCATGTATCGACCGATATGCAGCAGTTCATCGAGGTCGGTGTCGATGCGCGACGTGGCCGCACCCCGGCGCAACTACGCGCCGAACTCCACGACGTCACCGAGCGCCGTGCCGCACAACTACGCGATGCGGACCTGAGCCAGTCTGTGCCGTGGTTCGTCGGGGAAATACCACTGGAACGACTCCTCGGGATGCGCGCATTCGATATCTGGACCCATGAACAGGACATCCGATCCGCACTCGGCATCCCCGGTGGTCTCGATTCCGCCGGCGCACGAGTGGCATGGGGTCGGATTCGCGACACGCTCCCGTTCATCTGGGGCAAGAAGGTCGGTTCGACCCAGACACTCAGGGTCGTGGTCACACCCCCGGGCCCATCCGGGACATTGACCCTCGCGCCCGTCGGAGACCGAATCGGTTACGACGATTCCGCGACACCCGACATCGGAATCGAACTGAGCTTCGCAGATCTGGCAGCACGTGGAGCTGGTCGTGTCTCTGCTGAGCAGATGGCAGTGGCGGTGTCGGGAGATGAGGAACTCGCCCAGCGATTCCTGCGGGAACTTGCCTTCACTCCGTAGCGGCGACGAAGCGCCCACAGGGAACGAAAGGGCTCGCACGGCTGGACAGGTCAGTAACCGGACAGGATCGGTCTCTGCGGTCATCGCGCGTCATCTTTGCACTGCCAGGGTGCCGAGGCAGCCGATAATTCCCGGATGGAGCCGATTCGCATCTTCCTGCTCGACGACCACGAAGTGGTCCGCCGTGGAGTGGCCAACCTGCTGGAGCTGGAGGGCGACCTCACCGTGGTCGGTGAGGCGGGATCCATCGCCGAGGCGATGGCGCGCGTCCCGGCCACCCGTCCCGATGTAGCCGTGTTCGATGTGCGACTCCCCGACGGCAGCGGCGTAGAGGCGTGTCGGGACCTACGTGATCGCACCCCCGGAACGGTGTATCTCATGCTCACGTCGTACGCCGACGACGAGGCTCTCTTCGAGGCGATCATGGCCGGGGCGTCCGGATACGTCCTGAAGGACATCCGCGGCAACGACCTGGTCGATGCGATCCGCACTGTGGCCTCCGGGAAGAGCCTGCTCGATCCCGCGCTGACACAGCGGGTCCTGGAGCGCATCCGGGCGGGGCGGAACGGAGACGGTCGACTCACCGCCCTCTCCGACCAGGAACGGCGGATACTCGAGCTCATCGGCGAAGGCCTGACCAATCGCCAGATCGGTGACAGGCTCCACCTCGCGGAGAAGACGGTCAAGAACTACGTCTCCAGCCTCTTGGCGAAACTCGGAATGGAGCGTCGCACCCAAGCCGCAGCGTTCGTGACGCGGGTGCACGTGACTCAGGGCCGTTAGGACACGGGTACCCGCCAGCGCACCCGGGTGCCACCCAGGTGGTCCACCCGCGTGATCGTGCACGAACCCCCCAGGTCACGGGCGCGCGAGACGAGATTCATCAGGCCGGAGGGGCACTCGATGCTCCGGGGTACCCCGATTCCATCGTCGGTGACACACAGGTTCACGACCCCGGTTGATGCCGTGACGCTCACGTGCACCTGACTCGCATGGGCGTGCCTCACCACATTGGCGAGCGACTCGCGCAGAACTCCGATCACGTCATCGACGACATGCGAGGAAACGAGCGTGTCGATCGGCCCGGTGAGCCGCACCGACGGCTCGAATCCGAGGAGGACGGCCCAGCGCGCGGCCTCCTGCATGATGCGCCCGCGGACGCCGGTACCCGAACCATCCACGGGCTCATGCAGAGCGACGATGGTCTGTCGGATATCCCTAATCGTCGCGTCGAGATCGTCCACGGCCTGCTCCACCCGCTCCCGGGCCTCCCGCGGCATACCGTCAGACCTGTGCACGGTCTGCAGGAGCATGCCAGTGGCGAAGAGTCGTTGGATGACGAGATCGTGCAGATCGCGGGCGATGCGATCGCGATCCTGGGTGAGCGCAGACCGTTGCGGCTCGGAGCCTGACTCCGCGCGGGGCAGCACCCCCGCGGAGACCAGCTCGGGGAAGTGATCAACGCGCACCCACACATCGTGCTGCTACGCACTCAGGGCTGCGCAAGGCTTCCCCCGGGCAAATCCCAGGTCTGACCGGCTGCCACACTCGCGCCATGGCGAGTGGGGTCGATGTCCGCGGTGTCATCGAGGCCCCCATGTCGCGGGTGGCGCCTCCCCTTTTCACGCTCTGGATCCTGTGGGGATCGACATACCTGGGAATAGCCCTCGTCGTTCAGACGATGCCCCCGATCCTGGCGAACGGTTTGCGTTTCCTTGCGGCCACCGTCGTTCTCACACTCGCCGTCGTGGCAATGCAGGGGATCCATGTTCTGCGGATCAGCATGCGACAGTTGCGCGCCACGATCGTGATGGGTGTGATGTTGCTCGGTGTCGGAATCGGCACCCTGTCCCTCGCGCAGCGGTATGTGCCATCGGGGATCGCCGCACTGATCGTGTCGACGATGCCGCTGTGGATCGTGATCTTCCGTTTCCGTGCCGGTGATCGACCCTCACGACTCACCTTGGCGGGCGTCGCCGTCGGAATCGTCGGGCTGACCTTGATGTTGCTCCCCGGGGGAACGACACCGGTGTCCGGCTCGGATCGTGACGTGTTCCTGTGGTGCCTGGCCATCACGGTCAGCTCGTTCCTCTGGGCGCTCTTCTCGTGGCGGTCGACGCGCTACGACCTACCCACCAACCCGCTCACGACCACGGTCTATGAACTGGGCGCCGCCGGCGTCGTCCTCTCCGGGCTGGGACTGCTGATCGGAGAACGCTTCGATGTGTCCGAGTTCTCCGTGGCGTCCTGGTGGGGATGGGGCTTCCTGGTCTTCGCATCCGTGGTCGCCTACGTCTGTTACGTCTGGCTCTTGAACAACGCCGCGATGTCTCTGGTGGCGACGTACGCCTATGTGAATCCCGTGGTCGCGGTATTCCTCGGGTGGTGGATCATCGGTGAACCGATCTCGCGCGATGTGATCATCGGGCTCACCATCGTCGTAGGGGGTGTGGTGCTCGTCGTGAGCGGGGAGCGACGCAGACCTACGGTTATTGAAGAGCCATCCTGAAATCGTGCGCCACCTCGAGGAAGCGATCATTCGCCTCGGTCTCCGCGACTGTGACACGTACGCCTTCACCCGGGAATGCCCGGACGGTGATGCCTCGTTCCTCACATGCCGCCGCGAAATCCGCGGACTGTTCTCCCAGGCGCATCCACACGAAGTTGGCGTAACTCGGGTGGAGGTCCCACCCCTGCTCCTGCAGCGCACCCGCGACACGGCGACGCTCGTTCACCAGGGCCTGTACGCGTGCGAACAGTTCATCCTCGGCCTCGAGGGAAACGAGTGCGGCCTCCTCGGCGATCGACGACACACCGAAGGGCAGGGCTGTCTTGCGTAGCGCCTCGGTGACCTCCGCGTGCGCGATAGCGAAGCCCACTCGAAGTCCCGCGAGGCCGTAGGCCTTGGAGAAGGTGCGGAGCACAACCACGTTGTCGTGTCGCTTAGCAACGGAGACACCGTCATGGATGTCCTCATCGCCAATGAACTCGGCGTAGGCCTCGTCGAGGACCACCACGAGATCCGGGGGAATTCTCGCGAGGAAGGACTCGAGTTCCGCAGCAGTCACGGCCTGCCCCGTCGGGTTGTTCGGAGAACAGATGAAGATCACCCGTGTGCGTTCATTGACGGCCGCCGCCATCGCATCGAGATCATGACGCTCATCCGGGAGGAGCGGGATCTTCACGCTGACCGCGCCCGCCATCTGGGTCCAGATCGGATAGGACTCGAAACTGCGCCACGCATAGATGACCTCGTCGCCCGCCGATGCGGCGGACATGATGACCTGTCCCACCAGCGACACGCTTCCGGTGCCGAGAGCGATCTGATCCTCGCTGACGTCGAACTTCCGCGCGAGAGCGGACACAAGTCGTCGATTGAACGGATCCGGATATCGGTGGATGGACGACGCTGCGTCGGCAATCGCAGCCTTCACGCGGGGCAGCGGCGGGTACGGGTTCTCATTACTCGAGATCTTGTAGGTGACGATGTCCGTGCGTTCCGCCGGACGCTGACCGGCCTTGTACGCGGGAAGGCTCGCGATGTCAGCGCGAAGACGTGGGGCGGGCACGGAAGAAGGGTACGCATGGCACTATGGATGCATGAAGCGCATCCTCACCCTTACGTTCGCATGCCTCCTCACCGTCGGGCTCGCAGCTCCCGCGACGGCCGAGAACCTCCGGGGAAGCACGGTGTCCGACACGCTGTTCGGTTTGCACGTCAAGGGTGTGCAGCAGGGGGTGTGGCCGTCGATCGAATTCGGGTCACTGCGCCTGTGGGATAACGACACGACGTGGGCGGCCATCGAGAAGTCTCCCGGTGTCTTCGACTGGACCACCCTGGACACCGCGGTCGCAACAGCGCAGAAGAACGGCGTCACCGACATCCTGATGGTGCTGTCCGGTACGCCCGCCTGGGCGAGTCTGAGCACCTGCCAGCCGCCCGCATGCCTCCCGAGCCCGGGCGCCGCGGGGATGCCCCGGGACCTGGCGCTCTGGGACAACTGGGTGACCCAGGTCGTCACCCGCTACAAGGGTCGGATCACGAGTTACCAGCCGTGGAACGAAGCGAACCTGCAGACCTTCTTCGAGGGAACTCCGGCGCAGATGGCCGACCTCACCGCGCGCACGTACCGCATCGTGAAGTCCATCGACCCCCAGGCCGAGGTCGTGGCGCCGAGCACCGGCACCCGGTTGGGCGCCGCCTTCAAGCGCTTCTACCCGGCATTCCTCCGAGAACTCGGACAACGTGACTGGCCGATCGACGTCTGGGCCGTGCACAGCTACCCCGCGAGTCTGGGAACGCCGAAGGACCGCACCGCCCTCGCAGCCGGGTTCATCCAGACACTGCGTGATGCGGGAGCACCGGAGAAGCCCATCTGGGATACCGAGAACAACTACGGCCTCAAGGGACCCGGTCCGGCGAACCCCGATGTGGACATCGAAGGCAAGCGTGCCGAGGACTGGACCGCCGTCTCCTTCCTCGACTCACTGCAGTTGGGCATTTCCCGGATGTACATGTACGTCTGGGAGCCACCGAACGACCTCTGGGGAATCCAGTACTACAACGGGACGCGCGGCGCGAGAGCGATGCAGACCATGCAGGACTGGATCGTGGGCTCGGTCTACCGGGGGTGCCAAACCGTCGGCGCGAAGGTCACGTGCACTTTCACCAAGGACGGGAAGCGCAGCGAGATCGTGTACTCCACCCGCGGGAAGAAGAGCTTCACGGTGCCGCGCGGTGTCACTCAGGTCTGCAGCCTCGATGGGGAGTGCAGGCCCGTGACGAAGAAGCGGATCCGGACGTACAGCCCCGTGTTCCTCACGCGCTGAGTCACCGCTCTTCGGCGATCGAATTTCCACCGTCGACGGTGAGCACCTGGCCGGTGATGTAGCCGGCATCCGGTGAGCACAGCATGGCCACGACGTGGGCGACTTCGTGGGCAGTGCCACTGCGACCCATGGGAACCGTGAGTCCATGCGCAGCTTCCTGTGCCGTCTGTGATCCTGTGGCGATCCATCCGGGTGCGACTGCGTTGCAGGTGATGCCGCGACCCGCCTCATCCACCGCGATCGCACGCGTCATGCCCACGAGACCGGCCTTCGCGGTTCCGTAGACAACCTCCCCGCGCATGGCCATCACAGGTCCGGTGACGCTGGCGATGTTCACGATGCGCCCGTAGGACTGCCGACGCATATGCGGGAGCACCGCGCGACACATG
>JBEIHR010000084.1:0-7764 GCA_040381195.1 Rubricoccaceae bacterium | reverse complement strand
CAGGGCGTGGAATCGATTCATCCCCATCCTGCTGCTGCTCTTCCTGCTCGGAGCCGCCGCGGTGCTTGCCCGCACGAGGATTCCGCAACGCAGGATCGCCAGCGCCCTCATCGCCGTCATCGTCCTGGGACTCACCGCAATGGATTCGACCCTGCCCTTCCGTGCCGCCTACGCGCAGAACGCGAGCGAAGCCGCGGAAATCACCCTGGCTGCCGAGGACTACGCGCAACGCGTCAACGCCCAGATTCCGGAAAACTGCGGGGTCCTCCAACTCCCCTATATGGCCTATCCAGAGTTCGGGAAGGTCGGCGACATCAACGACTACGACCATTTCTGGACGTCGATCACCAACAAGGGGAAACGGTGGAGTTACGGAGCCGTCAAGAGCACCGACGCGAGCATTTGGGCAGCTCAACTTCCAGAGCTCCCCACGAATGAGCAGGCCGCGCTCCTGCGCGGCGCAGGTTTTTGCGCGATCCATCTCGACCTTCGCGGGTGGATCAGCGAGAACCGCCCCGGTCTCATCGACAACTTGACCGCAAGATTCGGCCCACCGATCACGACCGGCTTCCAGGACACCTGGCTGATGTTCGACCTGAGAGGGATCACGCCGGCCACACCATCAGAAGCCGTCGAGGCTTTCATCCACCAGCCGATGATCACCGAGGACCCTCAGACCGCACGCCCGCGCGAGACCGCACTCGAGAACTCCTGGTGGTGGGTCAAGCAGCCGAGAAGCATTCTCACGATCACCTCAACGCGACCGGAAACCCCCATAGCAACGATTCGAGGCTCCATTGCCGCCCCGCAGTGCGGACCACGACCCGTAACCCTCACCTTCGCGGCAAACGAGCAACAGTCAAGCACCACGATCGTCTCCGAGCCCGGAATTCCCACCCCGTTCGAGTTGACCCTTCCCGTCCCTAGCACCTCGATCGCAACTCTGGACGTACAAGCCCCCGGACCGGAGTGTCGCGGGCCGGACTACGAGGGCGCACGATTCATCCAGGTGATGGACCTACGGGCCTACTGAGTCACTACTGAGAAGGCCTCTGGATTCACCGGGCATGGTTGGAAAATTCACCCATCATTCCCAGATCGTTACCTCCCGTGTCAAATCCCTTTCCTAACGTCAAATTCGAGCACAACAACGTGCGAATGATGAGGGGATCATCGTGAGAATTCAAACTATCGCAGTGGGCGCATGTGCCGGAGCCATCAGCCTGAGCGCGTTGATCGCAACTCCGGCCCAGGCCATCCTGCGTCCGGTCTACCAGCAGTTGCCCATGCCGGCGTCCGGCAACTGTGCGGATGTCGTTGTGCCCGCCGGGGTCAATCTCAGCGGTGTCCCCGGTACCGGATGGACCCGTCAGTGGGGAGCCTGGGAAAACGGGGGACGCGGCGGATTCGTCTGCGGCCGAACCTTGGTCCTCAACAACTCGACCGGCCGATACCAAGTTCTTTAGTCAGCACTCGGGTGCGCGTCGTCCTGCTTGGCTCCAACACCACCGCCAAGTAGGGCGACCGCAGCGGCGAGTACGAACACAATCCACCCGATCGAGAAGACCAGGGTGACGTAGGGGTCGACAAGCTGGGTCATGGACGCGGCAGCCGTGACCAAAACCATCACTTGTCCGAGTCGCCCACTGCGCCAGACCATGACGAGGAGTGGGATGGCAAGCACGATCGTGTGGAACCACGCAATGGGACTCACCGCCAAGATCAGCCAGTTGAGCACCCAGAACAGATTGCTCCCACGCCACCACGCGAGTAGTGCCACCACGAGTGCAACGACCCACGCGAGGAATTCCGGGTACCCGAATCGGCGGAAGAGCGATCCAACGGATAGGAGGTCGGGCCGTTGCATGGATGCTTCAATCGAGGCACGGGATGTGGTAAGCCACGCGTTCACCACATCGCCTTCCAGCGAAATAGCGACCACCAGGAGCCCCATCACCACGGCTGCAGCGACCAGAAGCGTTCGCCATTGACGCTTCACAAGTGGGTAGGCAAGCAAAAGCAGACCTACGCCCCTGGTGGCCCCGAAGAGTCCGTAGGCCACACCCGCCGACAACCACCGATCACGCGAGTGCCAGGCCCAGGCCACGAGGAGCGCAGACACCGGGTAGGTGCTGACCAAACCCCAGCGTCCGGGAACGGTCAACGCGATTACCACGGCGAGCGGATATGCCAGATGCGGGGGAACCTTCAGAAGTCGCATCGACCACGCGATCATCAGCAGCGCAGTGATAACCCAATACGCCAGCCACGTGCCGTACGGGAACGGGACGAGGGGCAGCCCGAGGGGAATCGACATCGGCGGGTGGGAGTGCGCAGAGAGGTCGACAAAGGACACCTCCATGCCGATGAGGGGGTGCAGCACCTCGAGGGAGTCGTAAGCGGAGTAGTCGCCGCGAACAAGACCAGCGGCTGACGCAACCTCCCATCCGATATCCGTCCAGCCACCATTGCCCGCAAGTCGGCTGATCAGCTCACCCATGCCGAACTGGCGAAAGCCATCCTGGTAGCGCTCCCACGCCCACGCGGCCACCACGGGCACCGCGAGGATCGTGGCGAGGTTCAGTGCAAGTTCTATTCCGTGACGCTGGAACCACCCACGTGCGGGGGTTTCCTGGCCGGAGGAGGCGTGTGTCGATGCGGGAGGCGCCACGGGCCCATAATGCCGTGGCATGGGATCGGCAACGGTGGTGCGCGGCAGAGCTGGACTTGGCCTCATCCCTGCCGCGATCACCGGAGCCTGGCTCGCGTTCTTTCTAGCCTCGGGTCGCTGGGGTGTCGTAGGTATCTGGGTGGAACCCTCAGTCATTGGATGGTCGACCAGTTTTGCGGACTTGGCCAATGTCACGGCCACATCCGATTGCCTGATAAACGGCACCCCCATTGAGCCATGTGATCCTTACGGTCGTCCTTTCCAGCCCTACGTCGTACTCCCCGCGCGAGCCCTGGCGCTCCTCGGGCTGGGACTGCCTGAAACCGCGTTCCTCGGCGTATCTCTAGCCGCGATCTGGACGGCACTGATAGGTGCATTGGGTGTGTGGTTCACGGTCAGGTGGACCCGGAGTTCAGCTGAGCTTGCTTTCGCCCTGCTAGCCCTGACTCTCGCAGCAGTTGCACCGCCGAGTTTGCTCGCGATCGAACGCGGGACCCTCGACATTGTCGTCGTCACGTTGGCTGCGATCGGCCTTCTCATGATCGCCGCCAGCGCGAGGAGTTTCATGGGTCAACTTGTCGGTTCGATCGCGCTCTCGTTGGCCGTCGTGCTCAAATATTTTGCCATTGGAGTCTTCGCTGCCTTCGTTGCACCTCGTCGTTGGCGAGCGCTTCCCCTTGTGGCTGCAGGGCTTTGTGTTGCGAACCTTGTGTTCAACTTCGACGATCTCTTGTTGGCGCGCGAGACTGCGAATGCGGATCGCCCCTCGACAACGCGCATCTTGTTCTCCTCGACGACCGGACTCGTCACACTGCTGACGGAGGATCCCGCGGCACTTTTCCCTGCCGAAGGCCAGTCGATCAACATGGTGACCCTACGAATCGTCGGCGCGCTGATCGTCGCGACGTGGGTGGCCCTCTTCCTACTCCTGCTTCGCCACACTCAGCAGCCGCCCTACGCGAGTTGGTTACTGATCACCGGCGGCGGCTTCCTGCTCCTTGTGCCCTACTTCCTCGGTGACTCGAATGACTATCGCTTAATCGCACTTGTTCTGCCGCTGACGGGTCTCTTACGTTGGCGAGGCATTGGGCCTCGGCGGTTATGGATTCCCGCCGCTCTGATACTCCTGGCCCTGGCGATGGGCTCGGCGATGGTGACGAACGAGTACGGATTCCTCATGCCGAAGCCCGCGATCATCCTGGGTGACATGGCTCTCGCCGGCGCACTCGCGTTCAGTGTGGCAGTTTGGCTCCGCGGATGGGTTGTGCGCCGAGAGAGTTGAAGCCCCTACGGCGAAGGCGGGTTCAACCGGATCAAGTCCGCAAACGTCGTGAACCCAGCAAGGCGCGCATCCCTGTCGAGCACGACCACCTTCCGGGTGGAGACCGCGTCGGACCACACCGGCATGTTGGGGTAGACCTCGTTCCACAGGGATCGCTGTTGCGTCCATTCCGACCCGAGCCATCCGTTCGTGAAGCCCGTCTTGCCCTCAAGTCCATTCATTCCAAGCAGGAGGCGCGTGCAGGAGTAGGTCTCCTGCCCCCAGGGCAGGGCGCTCGGTTGGGGTGCGTGCGGCGGAGCCACCACGCAGGCGACCGGCAAACTGGACAACGGCTGCTCGCCGGTTGCTTTCACCTCGGCGGCCGCCCAGTAGATCGGAGCCGACTCGTCGATACCGACCCACCGCGCTGGACTCACAGCGTTGAGCGCGCGGGGCAGTATCGAATCCCACGTAAGCAGAACGATGACCCCCGCTATCGCCAACCATCGAGCAGCGCCCATGTCCGAGCCGCCTGCTGGCAACGCCATACCTGCGACGGGCAGATAGGCAGCAGCCATCATTACAGCGAGCGCAAACGCGATCTTGATCGCGCCGTAGTGCGGAGCCGCACCCGATGAGATCGCATCACCTGCGGTGATGGCAACCACGTAGGCCGCAAAAACTAGGAAGGGGCCGAAGCGCCACGTGGTGCTCCAGTCAAGGCGCGGTTCATCCGCAAGCCATTTTCGCGTGACGATCACAGCGACGATCACGGCGACAACCGCCGCACCGCCAAGCAAAGGCAGAACCCGCTCGGTCCCACCACCGATCGTGAAGATCTCTGTGCTCTGCGCAACGACAGCTGACACGCCCTCCGTCACCGGGCCAAGATCCACGATCGGTGCGGTTTCCATGACGGCGGCCTGACCAACCGCCTCACCCGGGGTGAGATCGATTTGTATGCCAAGAATGAAGAGCAAACTCGTAATGAGGGCGTCCCAACAGACGATGAGGGTGATGACGGCGAGCGCGAGCCCCCACCACCGACGGGTGCGAACAGTCCAGACAATGACACCTGCGATGACTGCGAGCCCAAGAATGTTGAGCGGGAGCCACACGCTCGCTGCGGTGGCAATGCTGAGAGTCATTCCCACTTTGACCCACCACGGTGGGTCCGCGAGGAAGGACAGGGCCCACAGCACCAGAAGGATGACGACGAACTGCAGCGACATGTGTCCGTACTCGGTGAGGACGGATGCGACGAGCGTCAAAAGAAGCGCACCGGTCCAGATGAGTGGGAGCGGAATCCGAGGAACCCTGGATGAGGTCCACCGCTCCACCAGTGGTGCGAAGGCCACGGGCGCCAGGATCATCATCAAATGCTGCGCACCGATCACGGTGTTCAACACGACGGCCACTTGATTGATGCCGCCGAGGAGCACCATGGACAGGACGGAAACTCCCGCGGCGATCACCGACATCAGGAGCAGAAGGGGGCCCGCTGCGTAGCCGTTGAATGCGATCATCCGTCCGTCGGCGAGTTGCGCCGCCAGGTTGAGGAACTTCGCGTTGTCCTCACCCATTGGGTGGTTGATCAGATAGCCGAGACCGGTGAGTGCGCCGGGATCCTCCGGCGCGAGTATCCGCATGGCGATCAGGAAAAGACCGACAACTGCGATGGGGATGCCGATCCCCACCCATTGAACCCGTGTGTCACCCCCGTCGTTTCGCCCCCACTGTGCAAGCACGAGCACCACGACCATGACCGCCAGTGCGAGCACCTGCAGCCCCCGCACCTGCCACGCCACGCCCCAGGCGATGGTGGACTGCACAAGGTTGCCAGCGATGCCAAAACCCAGGATCAGGCCGACCGCCGTGAAGGTGATGCTGCGACTCCGCCACCACGTAGCGAGCGGAATCGCGAGGAAGGCACCAGTGAGCACAACGTCCAGCACGCACCCACCCCGATTCGCCGCAGCCCGAAGGTTCAGGGTAGCCGGAGGCGCGAGCACCCCCACGGTGCTCAGCCGACACACGCGGAGGAACTCGCCCTACCCTTGGACCATGTCTCGGGGAACAGAGCTGTGGCGCCGCGCCAAACAGCTCATCCCAGGCGGGTCCATGCTCCTGTCAAAGCGGGCGGAGATGTTCTTCCCAGATTCCTGGCCCGCCTATTTCGACCGCACCGAGGGGTGCCAGGTGTGGGATCTGGACGGCAACCGATACCTGGACTTGGGATTCATGGGAATCGGCACCAACATCCTCGGGTACAGCCATCCCGCGGTGGACGAGGCTGTCCGGGGCGTGATCGACAAAGGCAACCTGTCGACGTTGAACGCACCCGAGGAGGTTGCTCTCGCAGAACGCTTGGTCGAGATGCATCCATGGGCGGACATGGCGCGGTTTGCGCGTTCGGGTGGGGAGATCTGCGCGGTCGCCGTGCGCATCGGACGTGCAGCGAGCGGGAAGGGCCACGTTGCCTTCTGCGGTTACCACGGATGGCATGACTGGTACTTGGCGGCGAACCTCGGCGAGGACGATTCACTCGACGGTCACCTCCTGCCGGGGCTGAACCCTGCGGGCGTTCCCCGGGAACTCACGGGCACAAGCCATCCGTTCCCGTACAACGATCTCGATGCACTGCGATTACTCCTGGAACGCGATCCGGAGATCGGCGTGATCTACATGGAGGTACAGCGCTCCGCCCCACCCGCACCCGGTTTCCTTGAAGGGGTGCGGGAGTTGGCCACGATGTACAAGGCTGTCCTCATCTTCGACGAGTGCACCTCGGGATTCCGCAGGAGCTTCGGTGGATTACATCTGCACTACGGAGTCGATCCGGATATCGCAACGTTTGGCAAGACGCTCGGAAACGGGTACGCCATCAATGCGGCCATCGGGCGAGCTGAGGTGATGGAGGCCGCGCAGTCGACCTTCATCTCTAGCACCTTTTGGACCGAGCGGATCGGCCCCACGGCAGCCCTCGCAACTCTGGATGTCATGGCGAGGGAGGATGCGCCCGCTCGCGTGCACACCATCGGATCGCAGGTGCAGGACCGCTGGGAAGCCGATGCAGCCGAAGTGGGCTTGGAGATCACCACTGGCGGCCTCCCGGCGCTCGCGAGTTTCACAGTCACAGGCCGTGATCCTCTGGTGATGAAGACCTTCATCACAGCACGGATGCTCGGCCTCGGATACCTGGCTGGGCCGAACCTCTACGCGAGCATCGCGCACACTCCCGAGATCCTGGAGAGATACCACGCTGCGCTGACGCCGGTCTTCGCAGAGATAGCCGGCACATCCGATGATGAGATTCGCGCAGCACTTCCCGGTGGTCTCGCTCACGGCGGATTCCGTCGCCTGACGTAGGGAGCGGCGCTAGATCATGGGCACCGCGGGGAGCCCGCGGGCCTGAAGGCCCTTCCTGATGCGCTCCCAGAAGTCACGAGGTGCAAGCTCGACTCCGCGGATCTGGCCTGCACGCCGCACCCGATCGAGTCGTTCCGGTTCGGAGAGCCAGGTGCGGATTGTTCCTGGAAGTTCCTCGATGGAAGAGAAGTATCCGTACTCCGCCTCGGGTGTGAAGAAGTGGCGCGTGCTGTTTCGATCATCCGTGAGTAGCAGGGTGCCGGCGACGGTCGCTTCGATGACTCGTGTCTTGTACTGCTCGAGATCCCCCACACTGAACCGGGAGAAGTTCAACGTCATACGACTGCCGGCTAGTCCGGCCATGTAGTCCAGCCACCCAGGCTGATCATGACGGCTCGAGGTGGGATCCGCGGCACCGTCAGCGCGGTGCGGGTTCACCGCCACATCGATCCCCTCGGCCCGT
>JBEIHR010000083.1:0-7776 GCA_040381195.1 Rubricoccaceae bacterium | reverse complement strand
TCGTGTTCACGGACAGCATCCCCAAGTCTCCCTCGGGCAAGATCCTCCGACGACTCCTCCGCGACGGGGCCTGACTCCGCTGGTTTGCGCGATCGATGTTTGACCCGCATGCTGGATCCATGCGCCGAACGCTCCTCGTCATGGCGAGCCTGCTCGCGATCGTCGGACTCACCGCGTGCTCCAATCATGCGGCGTCCCCGGAACCCATTGGCAATGCATCGGCCGCGGATGCCATGTTCGCGCAGATGATGATCCCCCATCACGAGCAGGCCGTCGTCATGCCGGACCTTGCCCCGACACGCACCCAGAATCCCCAAATCCTGGACCTGGCGGCTGAGATCAAGGGCGCTCAACAACCGGAGATCGACGAGATGGCCGCTTGGCTAGCCGAGTGGAACGTCCCCCGACTCGGGGGTGACGAGGCCATGGCGGCGCACGGCAGCCATGGAATGTCAGGAATGCTGACCGATGAGCAACTCGCCGAACTCGAAGCGAGCTCGGGTGCCGATTTCGATCGACTCTTCGCCCAGTTGATGATCGAGCACCACCAAGGGGCGATCGACATGGCCACCGAAGTCGTCGACTCCTCGGATCCGCGCGTCGCGAAACTTGCGCAGCAGATCATCAGCACCCAGGAAGCCGAGATCGAGCAGTTGCAGCCCCTGGCGAATTCCTAATGGTTCAGCGGGCACCCATCAGGTGCTCGATGCCCAGCTGCGCCAATTGCACGTAGGCGTAGCCACGGTCGGCAAGCCGATCCGCATCCGCGGGTGAGAAGGTCAGATCGTCGATGGTCTCCCCCGGCGCGAGAGTCGGCTGGGCCAGGGACATCAGCCCGGATGCCGTCAAGGCCTCCTGCACGCGCGGATCCGCACGGAAGGCCCGGGCACGCTCACGCAGCATCAGGTACATGCTCATGTTCGCGCTGGCTGACGCCCACACACCCGTGATGTCCTCGGTACGCATCGGCTTGTAGTCGAAGTGCTTCGGCCCGTCGTATCCGCTGTTCTCAACGAGATCCACGAGGTAGAAGGCGTTGATCAGGTCACCGTGGCCGAAGATGAGGTCCTGATCGAACTTGATGCCCCGCTGCCCATTGAGATCAAGGTGGAACAACTTCCCGCACCACAGTGCCTGGGCTATGCCGTGCACGTAATTGAGCCCGGCCATCTGCTCGTGGCCCACCTCGGGGTTGAGTCCCACCATGTCGGGGTACTGCAACTGATCGATAAAGGCGATGGCGTGCCCGACGGTGGGCAGCAGGATGTCGCCGCGCGGCTCGTTGGGCTTGGGCTCGATCGCGAGCCGAATGTCGTAGCCCTGGTCGATGATGTACTGACAGAGCAGGTCGACGCCCTCCTTGTACCGCTGCAGCGCCTCACGAACGTCCTTGCTGACGTCCATCTCAGATCCCTCGCGCCCACCCCAGAGCACGTATGTCGGAACGTTCATCTCGGCGGCGTAGTCCAGATTGCGCCGAGTCTTGGCGATCGCCAGACGACGCACGTCGCGATCATTCGACGTGAACGCACCATCCTTGAAGACCGGGTGCGTGAACAGGTTCGTCGTCATCATCGAGGTGACCATGTCGGTCTTCTCCAGGGCCGACTTCCACTGGTCGAAGATTCGACGGCGCTCGGGGTCGTCGGCGGCGAAGGGCACGAGGTCGTCGTCGTGGAAGGACACACCCCAGGCACCCCGCTCCGAGAGTCGATCGAGGGTCTCGAAGGGTGAGAGCGGCTCGCGAGTGGCGTCACCAAAGGGATCGCGCGCCTGCCAGCCCACGGTCCAGAGCCCGAAAGCAAACTTGTCGGACTTGGCAGGCTTCAGTGATTCCGCTGGCGTCAACATGTGCCCTCCGCGTGTCGGTAGAACTTGATTCTCGTCCCCCGCAACGATAGTCGCCGAGGTTGACTCTCCACATACGATTGCCCCATGAACCCAGCGGTCCGTGCAGCGGTTCTCGTCGGCCCCGGTAGATACGAGATCCAGGAGTTCGAGCGGCCCACGTTGCCGGATGGCTCTTTACTCATGGAGATGGAACTCTCCGGTATCTGCGGAACCGACAAGCACACCTACCTCGGTGAGACCAAGCAGTACGCCGGAACCCCCGCCGAGACAGACACGCCGTTCCCGATCATCCAGGGACATGAGAATGTCGGAGTCGTCTCGGAGATCACTCCACGCGCGGCTGAGCACCTGGAGTTCTACGGCAAACCGCTCAAGGTCGGTGACCGCATTGCCATGTGCCCGGACATCGTGTGCGGGAAGTGCTACGAGTGCACCCACGTTATGGGGTACGTGTGGTGCGAGCACAGCGACTGTTACGGCAACTCGTACTCGTCGGCCGACTGGCCCCACCTCATGGGTGGCTGGAGTCAGCAGATGTACATCCGTCCAGACACATTCGTCTACAAGGTTCCCAGTGGACTCTCCCCCAAAGCCGCGGTACTCGTTGAACTGATGGCATGCACGGCCTCCCTGGACAAACTGAAGGAATTCAGTTCGATGTCTCACGAGGGAATGAACTCCGGCGACACTGTGGTTGTCATCGGAAACGGGCCGCTCGGTCTCCTCCACGTCGCGAAGGCGGACATGATGGGCGCCGGCCAGATCATCGCAACCGACTTGAGCGAGACGCGCCTCAGCTTTGCTAAGCGAATGGGAGCGGATGTCACACTGAATGTCGCACAGACATCACCCGAAGAGCGCATCGCCACCGTGAAGGAACTCACCGGCGGTCGAGGCGCCGACGTCGTCCTCCATATGGCCAACACTCCACGATCCTTCGTCGAAGGTATCGAGATGCTCAAGCGCGGCGGCATGATGCTCGAAATGGGGAACTTCGCAGACACCGGCGACGTGACAATGAACGTCCACCGTCACATCTGCAGCAAGAACATCCGCCTGATCGGAATCACCAACCACCCGTCCACGGGATACGGACCGGCACTCACGCTCATGGAGCGCCACGCAGATCGGTACCCATTCGAGGAGATGGTGAGCCATCAATACGCCCTCGACGACGTGGACGAGGCGATGCGGATGAGCATGGACACCACCAGCCTGAAGGTGGCTATGGCGCCGAACGGATTCGTTTAGGCCGGTCTGGTGGCAGGTAGTGGATTCGAACCACTGTAGGCGTTAGCCGACGGATTTACAGTCCGCTCCCATTGGCCGCTCGGGCAACCTGCCATGCCCACCCGGAAGTGAGCCTGCCGAACAATACATGTGCGCGGATACCCGCTCCGGCCCCGTATCCTCGGGCTATGCGCACTCGCCACCGTCTCCTTGCAGCCCTCGCCACAGCAGCCCTGCTCGGCTTCTCGGCCACCGGCCCGGCACCCGCCGACACCCAGAAGAAGGTGGCCACCTGGGAAGCAGCCCAGCAACTCACCGGCAGCGACGGATCTCTGTGGAAGCCGACGTTCACCGCGGGCCTGCCACTGAAGGGAAAGATCACCGTCGTCGACGGCCAGCAGGGCGACGGCTCGCGGGCAATGGCGGTTCAGGCCACCTACGCGAAGGGTGCGCGCACCGCCACGGTGTTGGAGAACTACAAGGGAACGTTTTCGGCCCTCGACGCAGAACCAGACATCGCCGCGGAGCTCGTCGGGAAGCCGAAGATCACCGTGGGCTCCCCCGATATGCGCTACACCGTGCGCGCCACGGTCTCCGCGAACTGCTACAACGTCAAGCCCGGTGCTGACGGTTCAGTCCCGCCACCTCCCGCAGGTTTCCGATGCGCGCAGTCGGACGTGGCGAAGTTCGGTGGCACCCTCACCGTGACCATGAAGCCAGCGAGCACCATGACCGCGCCGGGGACCACCTTCGTGACGATTCAGGTCTCCCCCGGCATCACCTACAACCAGCTGATCCGCATGGTGCAAGGCCTCGTGCAGATCGGCCCGTGAACCAGGAAGGACGCACTCGTGGCAGATAGCAGTTTCGACATCGTCTCCAAGGTGGATCACCAGGAGGCGGACAACGCGCTGAATCAGGCGGCGAAGGAACTCGCCCAGCGTTTCGACTTCAAGAACACCGGTACCACGATCGAGTGGAAGGGTGAGGAGGTCGTGGAGATCACCTCCGGCACCGAGGAGCGCGCCCTGGCGGCCCTCGAGGTGTTCAAGGAGAAGTTGATCAAGCGCAGCATCAGCCTCAAGGCCTTCTCCGCCGGTGATCCTCGGTCGTCTGGCAAGGAGTTCAAGATCAACGGAAAGTTCACGAACGGGATCAGCAGCGAGCAAGCCAAGAAACTCGCCAAGCTGATCCGTGACGAGGGCCCCAAGAGCGTGAAGACGCAGATCCAGGGTGATGAACTACGAGTGACGAGCAAGAGTCGCGATGACCTGCAGGACACCATCGCGTTGGTGAAAGAAGCCGACCTGGACTTCGCGGTCCAGTTCGTCAACTACCGCTAGGACGTGCCCAGCGTCCTGATCTGCGAAATGAAAAGCCCGCTCAACGCAACCCAGACGCCGACAATCAGCACGTCCGTTGCTGTCAGCGCTGTCCACGTGCTCACAATCTTCGCAAGGAGCGCAAGCGAAACGGCGATCAAGCCGAAGATCGCCCACTGACGCTGCTTTGCATCGGTCATGTTCCGGGACCGGGTGTTTCCCTTGCCGGTGAGAGCTTGCCGAAGGCCGACAAGCCCGAAGACCGCCACCACTGCACCGAGGACATACCCGAAGGTCCCCCAGTCCGCGAACGGCTGCACGAGGAATGCCCCGATCAGGGCGATCACGACTACGACGACGTAGAACCACCCGAGCTTCTTGTTCTGACTCACGGTCCATTCGGCCATGGCTACCTCCAGGAGGCGAGGGTATCCATTCCCTGGTCCAATTCCACGCGGCTCACCGCGGAGTAGTCGACGTCCTCCCGCCACTCCAGTGCGTCGAAGGGGCACACTTCGATGCAGATTCCGCAATACATGCAGAGCCCGTAGTCGATGGTGAACTGATCGAGCACGTTGACGGTGCGAGGTCTGCGTGCGTCGGCTTCGTCGATCTGTTCCGTATGGGATTCCAGCGTGATGCACCAGGTGGGGCACTCGCGCACGCAGAGCATGCACGAGGTGCAGTCCTCCGGGATCAGCGCGATCACACCGTGCCTGCTCATGACTCCCACTCCGGCTGCACACCCGGTGGCCGCGTCCGGCGCCGTGACGGATTGGCCCCCTGCCGGCCGTCGTCACCGGGCTCTGCGGCACCGGGCCACGGGATCTCCACCCGCGCCGAAAGCGGCGTCGCCTTCCGCAGTGGTGGTCGGGAGTCATCGTCGTGACGCAGAAGCGGTGTCACCTCACCAATGCGCACCCCGAACATCTCGGATGTTTCGCGCTCCGACCACGCCGCAGCGGGGTGGAGATCGGAGATGCTCGCGAGCGATCCGTCGTAGGGAACGGATGTCATGCGCCACGCATGTTCCGCGCCGCGGATGTAATGGGCGACCACGTCGATCGACTCCCGGCGATCGATTGCGGTGAGCAGATCGAGTCGCCATCCACGCATCGCTTCGGCACTTGCGCGCCAGTCCGCGGCTGCGACGACCTCCGGTGTCACCTGCATCAGGCGACCTCACGTCGAAGTGCGGCGATCAGCGAATCCGGTCCGGGTGGGCACCCGGGGACGTATCTGCTCACCGGGATGAGTGCGTCCACACCCGGGACCACAGAGGGGGCGTCCCAGTAGGGACCACCGCTGGTTGCACATGCACCGAAGGCGAGCACCCGCACCGGGCCCTGTTCGGAGGCCCGTTCCCAGGCGCGGATCACCGCCGGCGCGAGGGCGTGGGTCACTGTCCCCGAGACAAGCAGCACGGTCGCATCCGGAGTGGGATCCGTCCCCACCTCGGAGGCCAGCGCCCCCGACCCCACCGCCGCCTCGACCTCCAGGGAACAGCAGGCCAGGCCCAGGTTGACCAGTTCCACGGCCACTCCGGGCTCGTCACGGAGGCGGTACCGGGTCACGTCCGCAGGCTACTGCCGGGATGCGGGACGGGGCCCCGCGCGCACGGGCAGAATGTGAATCAGGATGTCCGGGATGTCCGATCATGGGAGAGTGTTCACGTGACGAAACAGGTGGTGCAGGTCGACCGCGTGGTCATCCGCTTCGCTGGCGACTCCGGCGATGGCATGCAGCTCACCGGCGACCGGTTCACATCCGAGACCGCCTGGTTCGGAAACGACCTCCTCACCCTGCCGGACTTCCCCGCGGAGATCCGTGCCCCCGCCGGCACCATGGCCGGGGTCTCGTCCTTCCAGCTCGCCTTCGCCGACCACGAGATCACCACCCCCGGTGATGCCCCCAACGTGCTCGTGGCCATGAACCCGGCAGCGCTGCGCGCCAACATCAAGGATCTGCCCGCGGGCGCCGACATCATCGTGAACACCGATGAGTTCACGAAGCGCAATGTGGAGCGCGTGGGCTATTCGGCGAATCCGCTCGAGGACGGCACCCTGTCCAACTACAAGGTACATTCGATCCCCCTCACCTCGATGACCGTGGAGACCCTCGCCGACTTCGACATCTCGAAGAAGGATGCGGAGCGCGCGAAGAACATGTTCGCCCTCGGGCTGCTGAGCTGGCTCTACCACCGTCCCACCGAGGGCACACGCGCGTTCCTCGAGAAGAAGTTCGCCTCCAAGCCCGAGATCATGCGCGCCAACCTGGCCGCATTCGAAGCGGGATGGTCCTTCGGCGAGACCACCGAAGACTTCTCCGTCCAGTACGAGGTCAAGCCCGCCGCGATGACGGAGGGCGTCTACCGCAACATCACCGGGAACCTGGCTCTGGCCTACGGCCTGGTTGCGGCCGGGCAGCAGAGCGGCCTCTCCGTGTTCCTCGGCTCGTATCCGATCACCCCGGCGTCGGACATCCTGCACGAGTTGAGCAAGCACAAGCGCTTCGGCGTCGTTACATTCCAGGCCGAGGACGAGATCGCGGGCGCAACCTCTGCCATCGGTGCGTCCTACGGCGGTGCCCTCGGCGTCACGACTACATCCGGACCGGGCATCGCCCTGAAGTCCGAGGCGATCGGCCTCGCGGTATCGCTGGAACTTCCGCTCATCGTGATCGACGTGCAGCGCGGCGGCCCCTCCACCGGGTTGCCGACCAAGACCGAGCAATCCGATCTTCTTCAGGCGATGTTCGGGCGCAACGGTGAGTCACCCGTTCCCATCATCGCCCCGCAGAGCCCTTCGGACTGCTTCGATGCTGCGCTCGAAGCAGCGCGTATCGCCGTGACGTACCGCACCCCGGTGTTCCTTCTGTCCGACGGCTACCTTGCCAACGGCTCCGAGCCGTGGCGCGTGCCCGATCCGAGTGAACTCCCGACAATCGATCCGGGATTCGCAACCGAACCCAATCACGTCGATGCGGAGGGCGAGAAGGAGTTCTGGCCGTACCTGCGGGATCCGCAGACCCTCGCTCGGCCCTGGGCGATCCCGGGAACCGCAGGTCTCGAGCACCGCATCGGCGGCCTGGAGAAGGCCGACGGCACGGGGAACATCTCCTACGACCCGGAGAACCACGACCGCATGGTGCGACTGCGCCAGGCGAAGGTCGACGCGGTCGCCGAGACCATCCCGCCCCTGCAGGTCGACGACCCCGATGGCGACGCCCGGGTCCTGATCCTCGGGTGGGGCTCCACCTACGGTCCGATCGGCGCTGCCTGCCAGATCGCCCGACGCTCGGGAGTCAAGGTTGCGCAGGCGCACCTGCGTCACATCAACCCGTTCCCGAAGAACCTGGGTGATGTCCTGCACGC
>JBEIHR010000082.1:0-8148 GCA_040381195.1 Rubricoccaceae bacterium | reverse complement strand
GATCTATTACGACGGCCGCATGATGCACGACACAGATCAACTCGGACTTCCCGTTGCCACGGGAGGCTGCGTGCGCATGGCCGCCGAAGATGCGGAATTCCTCTACAACTGGGCGAAAAAGGGCGACACCGTGGTGGTGCTTCCCTCCCCCTAGGCAGCAACGAGTCGCCGAGCCAGTTCACGCACACGCGACTGTGCTGACGATCGCGCCCGCACCTCACCGAGCAGGCTCCCGCGAGCCGCCGCCTTGATCACCGTCGAATCCTCCGGAACCCCGGCGACGTCCGCAGAGAACCCTGTTCGTGCCACAACATGGCGAACCTCCCGAACCTCCCAGGAACGATGAACCCGGTTCACGAGTACGTGTGGACGCCGGTCCCCGGCCACCTCACCCACGATGGCGAGTGATCGAACGAGACGGGTGACGCCCACCGGATCAGGTCGTGAGACCAGGACGATGTGATCAGCCGTGGCGAGAGTGGCTCGCGCAATTCCATTTCTCTCCCCGCGCATTCCGGTCACTGGGTCGGACGTCGATTCGACACACGAGTGGATATCCACAACGGTGACATCGGCCATGACCCTGCAGGTGTGCAGGACGTGCGTGAAAGCGTGGCCCCGCAATTCGGCCCATCGGATCGGATCATCCAGTCCCGTCAAGACGTCGAGACCCGGCTTCAGGCTGCGCAATGCTCGCTCCATCGATGCCTCATCCAGGGATCCCTGCTCGGCATGCTTGCACGCCAGCAGGACTCCACTGGCCTGCTCGGTAATCGCCAGGGAAGTGGCGATCGAGGGACTGTAGGTATCTGCGTCGACCATGACCGTCCGCAGTCCACGCTTGGCGTATGCCTCGGATAGGGCGATCGCCATGGTTGTGCGCCCTGGGGCACCGGACGTGCCCCACACCGCGATCACCGGCCCGCGTGGTGCTGCGTTCGAGAGTCCCGAGGATTCGTCCGTCAGCGACCCCGCGTCACGTAGTACCTGCAGCAGCGTCTCTGGTTCGGCGTTGATGGGTGTGCGGTGGAGGTGATGGGAGGCGTGCGGGATTCCCGATTCTCCGAGACCCCGAATGACGACCACGCTCGCCGCCCGAGCACAGAGGTCCCCCCAGAGGACTGCATCGACCCGTTGGATCGCGGTGGAGACCACAGCAATGGACCCGGGCTCGACGCTCACGGCCGCCAGGACGTCGGCAGCATCGATGCATTCCCGGGAGATGCTCCAGCCGGCCGCCCGCACCGACTCCGCGAGTGCTCGCTCATTCGCCACTCCCGGCGTGCACCACACGATCCGGCTCCGATCAGGGGATGGCATCAGCCGCCTCCACGAGCGAACCGTCGTCGGGGCGCTGACTCGACAGCGGAACGGAGACGAGATCGAGACCACCGCCACGCGAGGCCGCGACGATCTCGGCGACATCCGCTTCAGCCAGGGTCAGTACCACGGCGATCTGTCCGCCGATGCCCACAGTGTCCTCGGCGATGGATGCGACGGTCACTCCGGGCACGATGAGTTGGGGAACCTGCACGACGTCTGTGCGTTCACCAGGCGTGGACCACACATCGACCCGGTCACCGGGCATGACGTCCGGCGGTAACCGGAGCGGGTCCACGGGAACCGTGACCAGTCGCGCACCCGCGAGGTCATCAGGAACGACCGCCCGACGCGGGATCAACTCGCCCGCGGCGACAGGCCAGAGCATGCGACCACGCGCAACCTCATCCGCGGTGAGGTAGTCATCACCCGCATCACCCAGGCTGACCGTGACCGGGCGAAGATCCGCAATCACCGCTCCCCCGGGCAGGTCGCGCGTTGCCTGCCAGACGGTGATGTCGTCCCCATCCGAGGACAACAGATGCGCTCCGGCAAACATCGCCCCCACCACGAGCGCCAGGCCCAACCACAGACGGAAATCCGTCCATCGGGGCATCGAGACGCGCATCGCGCGACGCTGTGCCATGTCGACCTCCTGATCTCCTGACGCAGCATGCGGTATTCCCGGATCCGGTGCTTTCGGTTATCCACAGCCGCATATGCCGGATCTGACGGGATTTGGCACGATGCGTCCATGGCTCGGTTCCTGACCCTCGCCGATGTCGCGGAGACCCTGAACATCTCTGCCTCGCAGGCCTACGCCCTCGTGCGGAGTGGGGAGTTGCCCGCGATCAAGGTGGGTGGTCGTGGGCAGTGGCGTATCGAATCCAGCGCACTCGAGGACTACATCGCCCGGATGTACGCGCAGACACGCGCACTCGTCGACTCAGGATCATTGAGCCAGGAGGACGTGGACTAGCTCCGCTTATGCACCAGCATCACGGAAGCCCACGGAATCACGGTTGCCGCACCGATCTCGAGGTGGTCCGAGGCGACAAGCAGTAGGCCACGGAAGCGACCACTCCGTGTCCACACGTCGACGTCATCCCCGGTCCACTCATCCAGGAGCGAGCGGGGCGACGCGCATTCCGCCAGCTCGGTGCGAAGTGCTCGTGGCAATCCCGCGATTGCATCGATCGCACCCAGACGAACTGCCCAGGAGTCTGCACCTTCCTCGAGGATCACGAGGTCGTCGCTCCACAGTCGAACCACGCCGTGGATGACCTCACCGGCGACGCGCACGGTCACCCGCGAACTCCGCCCGCCGCGATCTGCGAGTCGCATCAGAGCTAACTCAGCCGCAGCGATGCCGAGCACGTCCTCACGTGACTCCTGCTCGACCCACGAGGTGGCGAGGGCTGCACGCACGGCGTCCCAAACCCCGTCATCACCCGCGCTTGTGCTCATGCTGCACAGATGTGCGGGGAGGGGGCGGACAAAACATGTTTCGAGTGCCCGCGATCGGTCCACCTCCGTGGTCGAGGCCGGGGTTATCCACGGGAATCCCCTCCCCCCTTGACACGACCACGGCCTCCACCGATGCTGTTTCAGCAAACAGCATCAAATGACAACAAACGGCTATAAAGACATGCGTTGGTTTCCAGGAGGGGCCATGAGCGTCACCACACCACAGATCTCCCCGTCGTCCCCAAGCAGTGAGGCGGGCGCGCCCCGTCCTCACCTCTCGCTCATCGAGGGGGGCCTGGGATCGGAACCTCGCCAACTCGCCCTTCCCCTGACCTGGCAGGTTGCCCCGGGGGTTCCCGCTGACCCGGCAGCACCAGATGCAGCTGTCTCCCTCACCGAGGCCATGCCCGATCCTGCGGTGTGGGCGCCACAGATCGCGCGCGCCATCGTCGAGGTGGCGCATGGTGAACGACCGTCCGCCCAGCTGTCGAAGTGGGTGACCAAGTCGCAGCTCTCTGCTCTCGCCGCGCGCGGGCGAAGCTTCATCCGCCATCCGGCCATGAGAGCCCAGGGCTCGACTTCACGCTTGAGGCGCATTCGCGGCGTGCGGTGCTGCCACGTGGGACCGGGGATCGTGGAGGCTAGTGCGGTCATCGTTGGAGCGCAGCGCTCCTCCGCCATCGCATTCCGTTTGCAGGCCTACCGAGGGCGCTGGGTCGTGACCGCGGTCGAGATGCGCTAGCGGCGCTTCTTGCGGTTGGCGCGCTCGGCCCGCCGACGCTCGGCACGCGAGGCGTTCTCGTCGACCTCGATCGGCTCCTCGCCGTCTTCATCGATGTAGCCGTGCTCGACTCCCCCATCTTCGGTGGGAGCCGAGTACTCCAAGTGCTGCGGGCGACTTGGCCCCAGGCCTTTGGCTGCGATCTGCGGGTGATGCTCCTCGATCGCAACGGGAGGTGCTTCCGGTGAATCTTCTGCTCCGGCATCGCTCGCCGGAGTTTCCTCCGCATTGACCTGGACTTCGACATGGAAGAGGTACCCGACGGTCTCCTCCTTGATCGCGTCCATCATGGCGACGAACAGGTCGTACCCCTCGCGCTGGTACTCCACAAGCGGATCGCGTTGGGCCATGGCACGAAGTCCGATGCCGTCGCGCAGATAGTCCATCTCGTACAGGTGTTCGCGCCACTTCCGGTCCAGAACGGAGAGGATCACGCGTCGCTCAAGTTCGCGCGTTACCTCCTCCCCGAGCTCTTCCTCGCGGCGGTCGTAAGCGGCCTCCGCGTCCGCGACCATGACCTCGACGAGGAATTCGCTACTCAGGCCGTCACGTCCGGCTCCAGACTCGCGTTCCACGTCTTCGATGGTCAAAGACACGGGATACAGCTGACTCAGGGCGGTCCAGAGCTTCTCCAGATCCCAGTCTTCGGGATATCCGTCCGCGGTGGCGGAACGGACATATCCGGCCACGGTGTCGCGGATGAAGGTGCGCACCTGGTCGGCGATGCTCTCGCCTTCGAGAACTCGACGGCGCTCGCCGTAGATAACCAAGCGTTGGTTGTTGAGGACGTCGTCGTACTTCAGGACGTCCTTGCGGATCTCGAAGTTCTGGGCCTCAACCTGGGTTTGGGCCGACCGGATCGCGTTCGTGACCATCTTCGCTTCGATGGGGACGTCGTCGGGCACGTTGAAGCGGCGCAGGAACGCATCGACCATGTCGGCCTTGAACAGGCGCATGAGGTCGTCTTCGAGCGAGAGGTAGAACTGTGATTCGCCCGGGTCTCCCTGGCGGCCGGAGCGACCCCGCAGCTGGTTGTCGATGCGTCGTGACTCGTGGCGCTCGGTCGCGAGGACGTAGAGACCGCCGAGTGCTACCACCTCGTCGTGCTCGGCCTTCACCGCCGTGTTCGCGTCCTGCAGGGCCTGGGGCCACGCGGCCTCGTACGCTTCCGGGTCCTCGACCGGGGACAGGCCACGCTGGGCGAGAACAGACGCGGCCATGAATTCAGGGTTACCACCCAGCATGATGTCGGTTCCGCGACCGGCCATGTTCGTCGCGACGGTCACGGCACCCTTGTGACCCGCCTGCGCAACGATCGAGGCCTCGCGTTCGTGCTGCTTGGCGTTCAAGACCTCGTGGCGAACACCGTTCTTCTTCAGCATTCCCGAGAGCAGTTCGGACTTCTCGACGCTCGTGGTGCCGATAAGGATCGGCTGGCCCGTGGCGTGCCGTGCCACGATGTCCTCGATGACGGCGGCGTACTTCGCTTCCTCCGTGCGATACACAAGATCCGAGCGGTCCACGCGGACCATGGGTCGATTCGTGGGAATCGGCACCACGCCCAGGTCGTAGATCTGATTGAACTCGGCGGCCTCCGTCATGGCGGTACCCGTCATTCCGCCGAGCTTGTCGTAGAGACGGAAGAAGTTCTGCAGCGTCACCGTGGCGAGAGTCTGGTTCTCCGCCTTGATCTCGACGCCCTCCTTTGCCTCGATCGACTGATGGAGTCCCTCGTTGTAGCGGCGTCCCTTGAGGATGCGCCCCGTGTGCTCGTCGACGATGATGACCTCGCCATCGATGACCACGTAGTCGCGATCCTTTTTGAACAATTCCTTCGCCTTGATGGCGTTGTTGAGAAACCCGACGAGGGGCGTATTGACGGTGTCGTACAGGTTGTCGATACCGAGTTGATCCTCGACCCGATCGATCGCGCTCTCGTGAACTCCGATGGTGCGCTTCTTCTCGTCGACCTCGTAGTCCTCGTCCCGGCGGAGGAGACGGGCGATCCGGGCGAACTCCGCGTACCAGTGGGTTGCCTGGTCAGCGGGGCCGCTGATGATCAGCGGAGTTCGGGCTTCGTCGATCAGGATCGAGTCGACCTCGTCGACGATGGCGAAGTTGTGCCCGCGCTGCACCATCTCCGCCTTGCTCCAGGCCATGTTGTCGCGGAGGTAGTCGAAGCCGAATTCATTGTTGGTGCCGTAGGTGATGTCCGCCGCGTAGGCCTCCCTGCGCTGGGCGGCCGGCATCTGGGCGAGGATCACACCGACCTCGAGGCCGAGGAACCGGTGGACGCGACCCATCCACTCGGAGTCGCGCTCCGCCAGATAGTCATTGACTGTCACGACGTGCACGCCCTTACCGGCAAGGGCGTTGAGGTAGGCCGGCAAAGTGGACACGAGGGTCTTGCCTTCACCGGTACGCATCTCCGCGATGTTGCCGAGATGGAGCGCGGCCCCTCCCATGATCTGGACGTCGTAGTGGCGCTGGCCAAGTGTCCGACGGGCTGCCTCGCGGACGGTGGCGAACGCCTCCGGGAGGAGATCGTCGAGGGACTCGCCCTGGCTGTACCGCTCCTTGAATTCCCCGGTCAGGGCCCGCAACTCCTCGTCCGTCAATGACGTGAAGTCATCCTCGATAGCGTTGACGGCGCGAGCGATGTTCTCGAGTTTGCGTAGGGTGCGGCCCTCACCGGCCCGGAGGACCTTGTCCAGAACACCCACAGCACACAGACCCTTCTCACGGGGACGACGGAACTCTCATCGTAGGCGGTTGTCCCCAGGGGGTGGCGCCCGCCGGTGGTCGGCCCGAGGCCGCGGGCCTACGCCTCGCCCGTGGCCTACTGGACCTATGGGATGGCTGACATCGCTGGGCACCGCAACCGCTGACCTGGCACTAGGGCGCTGCTGTGCGGGCTGCGATCGCCCGGGGGTACGCCTGTGCCCCGAATGCCTCCGCGAGCTCGAGCCGCACGTCCGCTTCCACACGCGATTACGCCTCGATGAGATCGCACCGGGTGTCGGTCTGTCGATATTCGTTCCGCTGCACTACTCGGGAGTCCGTCGGCATGTGCTCTACCGGTTCAAGGACCATGGGGACTTCTCGGTGGCGCCATTCCTCGCAACTGCCCTGAGCACGGTCCTCGACGAGACCGCAACGCGGATCGGCGTGGTTCCCCGGGTCGCAGTGCCGATCCCCAGTCGGCGCGCGGCGAGCGCGCGGCGTGGCTTCTCACCCGCCCTCTCCCTGCTCCAACGCGCCGCGCCCCGAACGACACCACGGCTGCGCATCGCGACGCTCCTCGTCGACGAGCGCCGTGGGAGGGGTGACAAGGCCCTCGGCGGCGCCGATCGACGTGCGTCGGTGGCGGGTGCATTTCGCGTGCGGGGCCGCATTGTCGAGTCACCCGTGATCCTCGTCGATGATGTCGTGACCACGGGTGCCACCATGCGAGAGGCTGCCATGACGTTGATGCACGCCGGTGTCCAGGTCGTCGCGGGTGTGGCGGTTGCGGGTACTCAGTTCGGGTAGGCCGGAGACGCCGCGTTCGCGCGACCCAGCCATCCGGTGCCCGAGTTGTCGTAGACGACACCATCGGCCGCAGCGACGAGGGTTGGCAGGCCCGGCGCCGCCGCAATCGACACAGGAGCCTCCGGCGCGCCTCGGAGCGTGATCGATCCACGACCGATGGACACGTCATACACCTGAAGCGCCCCAGCGCTCTCGCTCCCGAGAACGGCAAGGGAGTCCGCGGTCGACCAGGCGACATCCACGGCTTCGGCGAGTCTGCTCTCCACCCGGATAGGTGCCTCGATGGACACCGGCGCACCCACAGCCGCTCCGGTCCTGACGATCCGTGCTACGTACAGGCTCGTGCGCTGCGGCTCTCGCACGATGAGTGCGGCGCGTGTTCGATCACGGGATGGGACCGCCGCGAGGAGGCGGGCATTGCGCGGCAGTCCCTCGACCGGAACCTGGCGAGCCTCGTTACCGATGATGATGAGCGAGTTCTCGGAGTCCACCAACCAGAGCACCGATGAACTATCGAAGGCCAGGCTGGTCGCCCCCGGGTACTCGCCGCGCTGGACGAGTTGAGCACCGGGTGCGAGGCGCGCCGTGTAGAGAGCTCCGTCGATGTCGAACCCGGCCACCTGACTGCTATCCGCAGAGATGGCGATGTCTCCGATGACCGGTGCATCCCGGCCCGCGGCCCCGGGCACCGGGATCGTGCCCTGGGACAGGAGGGCGCGCACTCCCACGGATGTCGCGACATATCCGCGCGATCCGGCCGGCAGGGCGTTGGGATCGACCTCACCCCATGCGTCTCGCGGCTGCGGGTTGGTCATCCCGGGGACGATGAACACCTGCCCGGCAGCCGTAATGGACACCGACTGCACCTCGGGTACTTGGCGCAGTGTCCACACCAACTGCTGGGACAGGGCCACCCGCGCCGGACCATCCGCCCCCAGGGCACTCGCGGTCAGATCGATGCGGGCGACACCACTCTCCACGGGAACAGCTTCGATGTTGAGATCCACCCCCGCAGGGAAGCCGGTTCGCACCGCGGGTTGCAACCACGG
>JBEIHR010000081.1:0-8251 GCA_040381195.1 Rubricoccaceae bacterium | reverse complement strand
CCAGCAGCTGCCCTCGGTTGCCTGGGTTCCCGCGGCGATCATCTGGTTCGGCCTCTCCGACGCCACCATCTACACGGTGGTCCTGCTCGGGGCCGTGCCGTCGATCGCCAACGGGCTCCTCTCCGGAATGGACCAGATCCCACCCATCTATCTACGCGCGGGTCAGGTCATGGGGGCGAAGGGCCTGGGTAAGACGGTGCGGATCGTGCTGCCCGCGGCATGGCCCGGCTACCTCGCCGGCCTCGAGCAGGGGTGGGCCTTTGCATGGCGCTCACTCATGGCCGCAGAGTTGATCGCCGTGTCGCCCGCGCTTGGCCCGGGTCTGGGTCAGATGCTCGACGTCGGTCGCAGTCTCGGTGACATGGCTCTGATTCTCGGCGCGATTGCCATGATCATGGCGGTGGGCATCCTGATCGAACGCCTGGTGTTCTACCCCCTGCGCACCCGCACGTTGCGCAATCGAGGCTTGCTCGTCTAGCCCCTCGACCCGCGGAACGCCCACTACGCCGGTGTCTGAGCACCAGTGTCGACGAAGCACGGTCGGAGGCCGGCTGCCAGGTTGCGGCTCACCCGCTCGCTCGCACCCGATCTCGTCGCGAATGACTTCACGGCGTACTGGGTGTACCTGGCAGGCCCGCTCCTGGGCGCGTGCCTTGCCGTCGTGGCCGCGTACATGCTGCGCGGGCGTGGCGGGGGTCTCGCCGGTTCGCAGGCAGCGCAGGGAGCGCTGTTCACGCAGCCGAAGGCCCCGGAGAAGGCCTAGCGCACGCCGGGCCATATCGGATCAGTCACCGATGTGGCCCCGTTCGCGCGCGTGGTGCGCTTCTATTGGCCATGAACTCCGTTCGGCAGCAGACCAGGACGCTCGCCTTCGACGTGGTCCTCATGGTCGTCGCGGGCTTCGCGCCCGCGATTGCGATGGGCCTTGCGGGCTGGTCGAACGGTGTCAATGTCGCGATCCTCTCGGGCCTCGCCGTCTTCATCGCCTGCATGGGCGGCACTGGTTGGCGCACAGGCCTTGTCATCTCGCTGCCATTCGCGCTCTTCGCCGGTCTCACGGACTGGGCTGCTGCCAGCCCGGTATGGGCGGCGATCGTCCTTGCCCTCGCGGCGTTCCTGCGCGGCTACGCGGCGAAGGCAGGAATGCACGACGCCCTCATCATGACGGTGATCTCCCTGGGCTTCATTGCTGCATCGCCCCCTCAGTCCGACTCGACCCTCGCCGCGCCGGTGTACGTGGCCCTCGTCGCCCTCGGAGCGTCCGCGTGGGCAACCCTCGTCATGTTCCTCCTGCGTCACCGACTGCGTCAGCATCAGCACACCCGACTCGATCCGACTCGGGTGATGGCCTTCAGCCTCGTGCTCGCCCTGCTCGTCGGGGTGGCCACCTGGGCCGTGGTCGTCCTGGATCTCGGGCATACCGGCGGTTGGATCATCCTGACGATCGTCGTGGTGTTCCAGCCGTCGCTCGGTGCCGGGTTCACAAAGGCCGCCCACCGTGCGGCGGGCACCGTTCTCGGATTCCTCATCGCCATCTTCGTCGGACTCGTCGTGCCCCACGGCCCGATGCTCCCTCTCGTGGGCACCGCCTTCCTCATGGTGGCGTTCCTCCTCATGCTCCAGGGCCGCCCCTACTGGCTCTATGCCACGGTGCTCACGCCCGCCATCGTTCTCCTTGAAAGCGGGGGCTCGACCGTCGACCAGGTGGCGGAGGAACGACTCGGAGCAACCCTGATCGGCGTCGCCTGCACCCTCATCGTGATGCTCGCGATCGCACCCTTCTCGAATCGGCTGTTCGGCACGTCGACCGCACCGAAGACCTGATTCGCGCTCTGGACCGTGTGCACACCGCGGGCGACCGTTGCCCGCCTGCGTCGGCTACGGGAGAGCGACGGCGTCGATCCCGGCGAGGATCGACGCCTGGACGTGATCCGGCGCGAATGACGCGCGTACCGACTCGCGGGCGAGCTCGGCAAGCCCGGCGGGATCCACGCCGAACGTCTCGTGCGCGAGTGCGTACTCCCTGTTGAGGTCAGTGCTGAACATGCCGGGGTCGTCCGTGTTCAGTGTCAGTCGCACACCTGCGTCGCGCAGGACGGGAAAGGGGTGCTCGCCCATCGACGGCACTGCTCCCGTGCAGATGTTCGAGGTGGGGCACACCTCGAGCACGATCCCGCGTTCGGCCAGTTCCGCCATGAGGATCGCATCCCCTGCGGCCGCGATTCCGTGGCCGACCCGCTCGGCACCGAGGTCGTCGATCGCAGACCACACCTGATCGGACCCGACGGTCTCGCCGGCATGGGGCACGCCGTGCAGTCCCAGATCGCGGGCGCGTCGGAAGAGGTCCGCATAGGCGTTCCGGGGAACGCCGACCTCCGGGCCGCCGATCCCGAAGCCGACCGATCCATCGGGTCGATGGCGTTCGATCCACGCGAGCAGGCGCTCACCGGACTCGACCCCGAGCGCACCGTCGATGTCGAAGACATAGGCGAGGTCGACACCGTGGAGTCGCTTCGCGTCCAACCGGCCTTGGGTGAGTGCGTCGGAGAGCTCATCCGGTGCGATGCCGACACTCAGGTGACTGTCTGCCGTGACCGTGGTCTCCGCATAGTGCACGTTGACGGCGGCAAGGTCGCGTGCGAGGCCGACGGCCAGCGTGCGGACGTCGTCCCCCGTCCGGATGAGCCTGGCTGTCGCCACATACAGGGCGATGAAGGACGGGAAGTCGGTGAATCGGGTGAACTCACGCATTGTCGCCTCGTCCTGAGGCATCCCGACCTCGGGATACCTCCGGGAGAGCGCAAGGACTGTCTCGACAGATGCCGCACCCTGCATGTGCACGTGCAATTCGGCCTTGGGCAGGTCGGCGATGAAGGCCGTGACCGCGTCGGTGGGCATGTTAGGAGGCTAGCGAGGCTGCACCGAGGCCGAGGATGACGACCACCGCGAGACCGGTCATGGCGGCGACTGCATTCACCGGGAGGGCCGTGCTCGTCATGCTCGTACTCGCCCCCATTGCCACGCGTCTCGCCGGCACAAGCGCCGCTGGATCGGACGCTCGCTCGATCAATGTCGCTTCGAACGTCTCGCACAAACCGATCGCGGTGCTCCGAGGGGCCGATCCGACGGCAGAGATGCTCCGTACGAGTACGCCGCGTAGGACTTGAACCTACAACCCGCTGATTAAGAGTCAGCTGCTCTGCCAGTTGAGCTAGCGGCGCGAGGTCTCGAAACTTACCAAAGCAGGGAGTCGACGGCGCGGGCGACCCGGATCGAATCCCGCGCGGGAAGGAGCCATCCGTCCCCTCCGAGGATCCGATCGCTCATCTCCTCGAACATGATCTGGTACGCGTCGACCTGGGGGAATTCCTCGACGTGGCCGTCCACCCACAGGGACGTGGCGGCCCGCCAGGTCGCGAAGGCCTGATCGTCGGACACACGGACTTCGCCCTCGGTTCCCGTGACGGTGAGGCGCTGTGAGGCGGGGAGGACGAAGGAACCCACGATTCCGCCGCGGGTGTCACCACCCCAACTCAGGGTCGCTTGGGTCGTCATGTCCACTCCTTCGCCACCCATATCGCGGGCGACATCCACGATGGTGAAGTCCTCGACGTGCGGGAGGCAGGCGACCAATCCGTGCAGCGGGTAGATGCCGATGTCGTAGAGCGCACCCCCACCGTGGGCTGGGGAGAGGCGGTAGTTACCCGGGCTGACCCCCTGGAACGTGAAGGTCCCGAGGAAGTTCTGCACCTCGCCGAGGGCACCGGAGGTCGCCAGGTCCACGACGCGGCGGATCCGCGGGTGCCACCTCGACCAGGTGGCCTCGACCAGGTGGACACCCGCACTCTCCGCGAGGTCGAACGCGTACGCCGCCTGCTCGGCAGTAAGCACCATCGGCTTCTCGCACAGCACGTGCTTGCCCGCGGCGACGGATGCTTCGATCCACGGCAGGTGCGCGTCATTGGACAGGCAGATGTAGACCGCGTCGACATTCGGGTCCTCGACCACCGCCTGGTACGAGTCGTAGGCGACCTGCGGTTCGGTGGCGCGTGCACGGTCGATGTCACGGGCACCGGTGGCGTAGAGGGTCGCACCGGTGGCGTTGTGGATGGCGGCCGCGGTGGCCTGGGTGACCAACCAACCTGCACCGAGCACTCCCCAGCGCACACTCATCGCGAGATGTCCGGGACGATCGGAGTGCTGCCACTGGCCGCAGACTTCTCTGCTGCTTCCATCACCGCGACCACGTTGCGGGAGTGCACGGGGAGGACCTGCATCGGTGATCCTGCAGCGAGGTATGTCGCGAGCTCGCTATGGAAAGTGAACGGTGGCACGGCGTCGAGATCGATGACGCGCGGCGCCGAATCTGGGATGTGGAGGGAGATGAGTGCCGGCAGATCTGCCACCGCCGGTTCGGCACTCGGGTCCCAGTCGCCGACGATCGCACCGGTGGTGCCCAAGGCGTAAAACTTGGGACGCCTGGCGGCCGCGAGATCGGTGTTGATGAAACGTGCCTGGCGACCGTCGCTGAAGGTGATCGTCACCTCGGCGTGGTCAGCGTTCGTGGCGTGCAACCAGTGGCGCTTGTGATTGATCCCGGTCACGTGCGCGATGTCCGTGCCGAAGAGATCCAGGATCTGGTCGATGTAGTGCGAACCCCAATCGAAGATGGCACCTCCTGAGACCACGGCATCGGAGTGCCAGTAGTCGCAGGGCCGCGAGTAGCCGCCGACGAACCCCTCGTAGCTGAACACCTCGCCGATCGCTCCCTCGCGGATGAGGCGGCGCATCGTGACGTAGTCCGGGTCGAAGCGGCGGTTCTGATAAACGACGAGGGTCGGGTTCTTCTCCCGGGCGAGCCGGAGGACCTCGTCGCACTGCTCTGCAGTGAGCGCCATGGGCTTCTCGAGGACCACATGGATCCCACGCTCCAGGGCCGCGCGGGCCCACTCGAAGTGCGTGTTGGGGGGAGTGGAGACCACCACGATGTCGACGAGCCCCGAGTCCAACATCTCAGTGGCGTCGGAGAACCCGCGTGCCTCGGGTGCCAATTCCTGTGCTGCGGCGATGCGCTCCGGATTGACGTCGCAGACCGCGGTCAACTCCCACCCGGGAACGCTCTGGACAGCCAAGTTGTGCTCGTGCCCGATGGCACCGTAAGCGAGGAGACCGACACGCATGGCGGGACGTTAGCGAAGGCGGGTGCCCAGCACACCCGCGGCGGCCGCGGCGATCTGCTTACCCATGGCGTGCAGCCCGAGGGGATTCGGATGGAAGGAGCCGCTGGTGAACCCAACGAGCCCGGTGACACCGAAGAACCACGCATCGGCACCGGCACAGACACCGCGTCCCACCGAAGACTCGCCGGAGGCACCCCAGGTGCCCACGGCGGGGGACCAGCCCAACCGGTTCGTGGTGAGCAAGGTCCCGTTGAGCGATCCCGCGTTCGTCGGCAGGTTCACCGTCGTGCCCTGGGTCGTGCGGTACGGGAAGGGATTCTGTGTCGCGGGGGTGAGCATCGTGTCCCGCGCCCAGGCGAAGTCCGCGTCGCTGATGGTGAGGTACGTGCACGGTGCTCCGGAGGCACTGCGTGTGATGTCCGGATACAGCGTGGGGAGCACTCGGCCGGGATTCGCGATCCTGAGCGAGGGAATGGTCCGACCGTCGGCGAGCACGCAGGACGGCCCGGTGAAGCAGCGCGCGATGCGGTCGAACGCGGCAGGGAGTCCGGACGTGCGCGTCTGCACCCCGTCCTGCACGGTGGGAAACGTCGCGAGAGAGCCGAACGGCGCCTTGGCCAATGGGCAGTTCCGTGCCAACGCGCACGCCGACAGGATGGAGGTGAATCCGACGTCGTTGCCTCCGATCGAGAGCGTCAGCACATCGATGGTGCGGTCGCCGATCACCTGGGCCACCTGCTCAATCTGGCTGGTGGTCTGACCGTTGGCGCGTTGGGCACCGAGGATCCCGGAGGGGATCGTGGCCCCGGTGCACGCCGGGTACACGAACGTGACCGAGGTCTTGGGAGAGGATTCCTCGAGCCGGAGAGCGGCCTGCGCCGGGGCGCCGTGCGCGCTGCGGTTGCAGTCGTCGGAGTCCCAGTACGGGGTGAAGCCAGCCGAACCCTGGGCGAGGAATGCGTCGATGTTTCGCGGATTGCCCTCCCCGGATGCGTAGGAGTCACCCATCGCAACGAAGAGGATGTTGTCGACGTTCGCTGCGAGTTTCGCGGTGTCTGTCGAATTCCCGGAGCGCACCTCTAGCTCGAGGCGGTAGCGCCCCTCGGGAAGCATGATGGTGGTCGCGCACTTCTTGCGCGTCAAGGGACGCGGCTTCGTCGTTGCCACGACTTGCGCGCCGCTGAGCACGCGCCAGATGTAGGTGTCTCCGGTAGACCGGCAGGCATTGAGCCGGACCGGGTAGCCGCGCGCGTTCAGGTGCCAGGACAGGATGCCGTCGATGAGGCGCTCATTCGGTTGCGCGATGAAGTTGTTCGCCCCGATGAACGTGGAGGACGGTGACGCGCTGAGCGCACCGCGCTTGGGGACACCGCCGTCACCGTCGATGAAGCCGTCCCCGTTGGCGTCCTTGGACATCGGCACCATGGCCCACATGCCCACGGCATTCGCCGCCGGTGCGGCCTGGGCGCTGGTGACGGGGAATGCCAGGCCGAGGACGATGACCGCTGCGGTGATCCGAGCTCTCATGCGCCATCCACATAGGGGCAGTGGCGGCATCCGTTGTCACAGCACGTACCCCGTTGGAGGTGGTACTCCGCCGTCATCGTGAACAGTCCACTGATCGGGTCCATGTACCCCGGACTGCCTGACGCGCAGGCGCGCGCGTGGGCGTCCATGATCACGTCGTAGTCCACCGCGCTCGGTGCCAACCGTGAGTGGTGTGGTGTCCTCGGGTCGGCGCGCACACCCGAGTATCTCCCGGGGATCTACGCCCCGCCCTTCGGGCGGTGGGGCTGGATGGCATTCATCGGGATCTGACCGAAGCGACCGGCCTGGAAGTCCTCGAATGCCTCGATGACCTCGGCCCGCGTACTCATCACGAAGGGTCCGTACTGGAACACCGGCTCGCGCAACGGGACACCGCCGATGAGGAAGACCTCGAGATTCGGGGAGCGTGATTCCTGTCCGGGTGCGGCGGCGATTCGGATGGTGTCACCGTTGACGAGGACGGCGGTCTGCCCGGTGGCGATCGGATGACCCTCGGCCCCGATCGTTCCGAAACCGGACAAGGCATAGGCCAGGGCGTTGAAGTCCGAGCGCCATGGGATGTCCACCTGCGCACCGGGCGCGAGGGTGATGTGTGTGATGGTCAACGGCGTGTGTGAGATCCCGGGTCCGCGATGGCCATCGACGTCCCCGGCGAGGATGCGCACGAGTGCACCGCCGTCGGAACTGGTAACCATGGAGGAATCCACTCCCTGCAGGTCCTGGTACTGCGGGGCGATGCGCTTCTTCTCCTTGGGCAGGTTGATCCACAACTGAACGCCGTGGAAGAGACCGCCGGACTCGACGAGGTGCTCCGGCGGTGTCTCGATGTGCAGGATGCCATCGCCGGCCGTCATGTATTGGGTACCGCCATCGAGGATCGTGCCGCCACCACCGTGGGAGTCCTGGTGCAAGAACTGTCCATCGATCAGGTACGTGAACGTCTCGAAGCCGCGGTGCGGATGCCACGGCGTGCCCTTGGGCTCACCCGGCGCGTACTCGACCTCGCCCATCTGATCCATATGAATGAAAGGGTCGAGGTCCTGGGGGGAGATCCCGGCGAAGGCGCGGCGGACCGGAAAGCCCTCACCCTCGTGGCCCTGGGGGGCGCTGATCACGGTCTTCACCGTGCGCACGCGCGCCTCGGGCTTCACCCCGAGACGGGGCAGGGTCATCGTGTCTGCGGTTGCGGCGGGCATGACACTCCTCTCGTCGTAAATAGTTTAGCGTTCAACTACCTTCCCGGCAAGACGGTGACAGGATGAGTGGGTGATCCCACCCCTGGTCGTTCCGGCACTCGGCCTCACCCGCATCGTGATCGGCACCGGTCTGCTGATCAACCCGTCGGGCATCGGTCGTGCGCTCGGCGCCACCGACCCGCAGCAGACCGCGCCGGTGGGTCGACTCCTCGGTGCGCGGGAGATCGCCATCGGACTCGGAACACTGGTGGCGGGGCGCAGCGGTCAGTCCACTGCGGCGTGGGTTGCCGCGCAGGCGATCAGCGATGGAAGTGACACCGCGGCCTT
>JBEIHR010000080.1:0-8314 GCA_040381195.1 Rubricoccaceae bacterium | reverse complement strand
CAACGAGATCGACGCGGGCGAGCGGGTGATCGTCGGTGTGAACCGATTCACGATCGATGATCACGAGCACTACGAGCCGCTACGGGTCGACCCGAACATTGAGGCCACCCAGTCGGAGCGTCTGGTGGCACTGCGTGCGCACCGCGACAATGCGGAGGTCGAGAGGCTGCTGCAGATCATCCGGGACACCGCCTCGGGCGATGGCAACCTGCTCTACCCGATGAAGGAGGCGCTGCGCGCCCGCGCGACGGTGGGGGAGGTCTCCGACGCCCTTCGGGATGTCTGGGGCACCTACACACCCGTGGACGTGTTCTAGTCGTGCCGATCCCGGTCATCCTCGACTGCGATCCCGGTCACGACGATGCCCTGGCGATCATGCTCGCGGTCGCGGATCCCGCCATTGATCTGCGCGCCATCACCACGGTCGCGGGCAATGTGACCCTGGAGAACACCACCGCGAATGCCCTGCGCGTTCTGGACATGGTGGGTCGACCGGACATTCCGGTGGCCGCCGGAGCGGACCGGCCCCGCGCACGCGCACTCTCGACGGCCGCCTCGATGCACGGGGAGGGCGGGCTTGCGGGTCCTCTCCCGATGGATCCCAGTCGCGCACCCAGCCCGCTCACTGCGGTGGACCTCATCGCCCAGGTGCTCACCGAGGCATCCGAACCCGTCACCCTCGTGGTCACCGGCCCGCAGACCAATGCGGCGGCCGTGATCGAGGAACTGCCGCACCTGCGCGATCACATCGCGCGCATCGTGTTCATGGGCGGGGCCGTCGACCTCGGCAATTGGACCCCGGCGGCGGAATTCAACATCTGGGTGGACCCCGAAGCGGCGGACATCGTCCTGCGCAGCGGCCTCGACCTCACCATGATCGGCCTGGAGGTCACCCACCAGGCCTGGCTCACCGACGAGCACGCGGACGCCCTGCGCGGGCAGGGGGATTGCGGTCGGTTCGTGGCCGAACTCCTCGACCACTTCGTGGGGTTCCACCAGCAGCGGTTCGGCTGGGAGGGTGCCCCGATCCACGATGCGGTGACCATCGCGCACCTGATCGACCCCACCCTGGTGAGCACGGTCTACGCGAACGTTCAGATCGAATTGGGATCAGAGTTATGCGTGGGACGCACGGTGGTGGATCGATGGCATGTGACAGACCGCACATCCAACTGCCACGTCGGAATCGGAATCGATCGTGATCGTTTCGTGACACTGCTCATGGATCGGCTCGTAACCCTGACGTAATAGCGTGGCAATCACCGGCCGGCAGTCTTCCCCGAGGCCAGAGGAAATAGGCTCGAGTCATCGTCCATATGGACACTCATTACAAGGAGACAGTGTGAAGACCAGAATGAAGATCGCAGCGGCGATTGTCGCCGTCGCATCCCTGGGTCTCGCCGCGTGTAGCTCCGACAGCGGTACCACCGCCGAGGAGACCACCGCAGCAGAGACCGCCGAGGAGACCGCTGCCGCTGCACCGGCAGAGACCACCGAGGAAGCAGCAGCGATGATGAAGGCCTGCCTCGTCACCGACGTCGGTGGCGTGGACGACAAGGGCTTCAACCAGACCGCATGGAAGGGCGTTACCGACGCGGGTGATCAGCTCGGTGTCGAGGCGGCATTCCTCGAGTCCCAGGCGGAGACCGACTACATCCCGAACATCCAGTCCTTCCTGGATCAGGGCTGCGGGGTCATCGTGACCGTCGGCTTCCTGCTCGGCGACGCCACCAAGGAAGCGGCGAACGCCAATCCGGATGTTCCGTTCACGATCGTCGACTTCGCATACGCCGAGGGCGACATCACCGCCAACAACGTGCTGGGCCAGATCTTCAACACCGACGAGGCTGCATTCCTCGCCGGCTACCTGGCCGCGGGCATGACCAAGACCGGCAAGGTGGGCACCTTCGGTGGCGTCAACATCCCGCCGGTGACGATCTTCATGGACGGCTTCTACTACGGAGTCCAGAAGTACAACGCCGACAACGGCACCAAGGTCGAGGTGCTCGGCTGGAACCCGAAGGATCAGAAGGGTCTCTTCACGGAGAACTTCGAGAGCCTCGATGACGGCCGCACCTTCGCCCAGAACCTCGTGGACGAGGGCGCCGACATCGTGATGCCGGTTGCCGGTCCCGTGGGTCTCGGCTCGGCTGCGTTGGCGAGTGAGCTCGGCACCGAGAAGCTGATGATCATCGGCGTCGATGCTGATCAGTTCAACCTCGACACGGCGAACCAGAACGTGTACCTGACCTCCGTGTTGAAGAACATGGACGTCACCACGTTCAATGCGATCCAGTCTGTGGTCGATGGCACCTTCGAGGGTGGCGTCACCATCGGTGATCTGAAGAACGGTGGTGTGGGCCTGGCTCCGTACCACGCGTTCGACAGCGCCGTTCCGCAGGAACTGAAGGATCAGATTGAGGCGATCAAGGCTGGCATCGTCGACGGATCGGTATCCGTCAAGGGCTAGTCGCTGGTTCACGCGGAGAGGGGTCCGATTCCGGGCCCCTCTCCGTACTTTTCTGCCAGAGTAGGACGGTCCGAGAGGGGAGTGGCGTGTGGAGCTAGAGCTGCGCGGAATCACCAAGCGATTCCCGGGGGTCGTGGCCAACGACGACATCAGCCTGACCGCCCGCTCGGGCACGGTTCTCGCCCTCATCGGTGAGAACGGCGCCGGCAAGAGCACCCTGATGAACATCCTGTCCGGCCTTTACACCGCGGACTCCGGCGAGATCCTCATCGATGGAGTGGTCCAGCACTTCAAGGATCCCGGTGATGCCATTGCCGCCGGCATCGGCATGGTGCACCAACACTTCATGCTCGTGCCGGTCTTCACGGTCGCGGAGAACGTGGTTCTCGGCGTCGAACCGACAGTCGTCGGCACCGTGCTCAACCGCAAGAAGGCGCGCACGGAGGTGCGCGATATCTCGCAGAAGTACGGGCTTGCTGTCGACCCCGATGCATTGGTGGAGACGCTGCCCGTCGGTATCCAGCAGCGGGTGGAGATCATCAAGGTCCTGCTCCGTGGCGCGCAGATCCTGGTATTCGACGAGCCCACTGCCGTCCTCACCCCGCAGGAGGTGGAGGAGTTCTTCGGCATCGTCCGGGAGTTGCAGGGGCGGGGAGCAACCATCATCTTCATCACCCACAAGCTCAAGGAAGCGCTCGCGATCGCCGACGACATCGTCGTGCTCCGCGGGGGGAAGGTCGTCGGCACCGCGGATCCGGCCACCGCGACGCCCGAGCAGTTGGCGGCGATGATGGTGGGGCGCGACATCTCGCTCACCGTGGACAAGTCCACGAGCACCCCGGGTGCCAAGGTCTTGGAACTGGATGCCGTGACGATGGTCGATGACTACGGTCGCCCGCTCCTCGACGCGATCAGCATGCACGTGAATGCGGGGGAGATCGTGGGGGTCGCGGGCATCCAGGGGAACGGACAGACCGAGCTCGTGGAGGCGATCACCGGACTCCTGCAGCTCGCGGAGGGGGCGATCCGGTTCCAGGGTGAGGACATCACGCGTACCTCCCCGCGGGAGCGCCATGAGATGGGTATCGCGCACGTGCCCGAGGATCGCAACCACATGGGCATGGTCGGATCCTTCACCGTCGCTGAGAACCTCGTCCTCGACAGCTATTACGCGAAGCCCTACTCCCGGGGTATCCGCCTGCAGGCCACTGCGATCGATTCCTCCGCTCGGACTCTGGTCCAGGAGTTCGACGTGCGGCCACCGATCATCGAGAACTCGGGAAGTGCTCTCTCCGGCGGGAATGCGCAGAAGATGATCGTGGCGCGGGAGTTCAGCCGCGACGTGCCTCTCGTCGTCTGCGCCCAACCCACCCGCGGAATCGACGTCGGCTCCATCGAGTACATCCACGAGCAGATCGTCCGCAAACGTGATGAGGGCAAGGCGATCCTGATCGTGTCCACGGAACTCGACGAGATTTTCGCGCTCTCGGATCGGATCCTGGTGATGTACGACGGCCGGATCGTGGCCGAACGGCGGCCCTCCGACACGACACCCGCGGAGATCGGCCTGTTCATGGCGGGGAGGCAGGCGTGAGCACCCAGACGCCCGATTCCCTGAAGTCACCCGACCTCCCACCCCCGTCCAAGGGCCGGTTGTTCTTCACCCAGCTCACCACGGCAACCGATTGGCGTACGGCGCTGCTGATCCCGCTGCTGGCGGTCTTCATGGCCCTCGTGATCGGTGTGCTGATCGTGATGGCCACCGGATCCTCGTTCAGCGAGGCGATGAACGCATACCTCGCGCTCCTCCAAGGGAGCGTCGGATCCCTGCGCGCGATCTCGGAGACCCTGACTGCGGCAACACCGCTCATCCTCACGGGTCTATCCGTGGCACTGGCGTTTCGCGCCGGACTGTTCAATATCGGCGGCGAGGGCCAGTTGCTCATCGGTGGGATGTTCGCCGTCTTCGTCGGTTTCTCGGTGACCGGACTGCCGTGGTTCATCCACCTTCCCCTGGCGCTGGTCGCTGGGATCATCGGTGGTGCGATCTGGGGTTTCATACCGGGCTTCCTCAAGGCGAAGACGGGTGCGCATGAGGTGATCGTCACGATCATGCTGAACTACATCGCGCTGCGGCTTGTGGACTTCTTCCTGAAGACCGAGATCTTCCAGCGGGAGGGTCGTAATGACCCGGTCTCCAAGAGCGTGGAACCAACCTCCAACCTGCCCGGGCTGGTGACCGCGATCGATCCGGCCCTCCGCGTGCATGCGGGTCTCATCGTTGCGCTGCTCGCCGCTGTCTTCATCCACTGGCTGCTGTTCCGGACCACCACAGGCTTCGAGTTCCGGGCGGTGGGGGCGAATCCCTCCGCCGCGAAGTACGCGGGCATGTCCGTCGGGCGGACCTACATCCTGGTGATGGTGATCGCGGGTGCGCTGGCGGGGCTCGCGGGCACCGGCCAGGTGCTCGGTGTCCTCGACCGGGCCACTCCCGGGTTCTCTGCGGGTCTTGGCTTCGACGGAATCGCCGTGGCGCTCCTCGGGCGCTCCAACCCGATCGGAGTCGTCTTCGCGGCTCTGCTGTTCGGCGGTCTGAGTGCCGGTGGTCAGCAGATGCAGGCGAGTGCGAACGTCGGCATCGATCTGATCGGTGTGATCCAGGCGCTGATCATCATCTTCGTCGCCGCTCCCGCGCTCATCGCCGCGATCTTCCGCCTCAAGACCCCGGTGGCGTCGACCCAGATATCCAAGGGGTGGGGGTCATGAGCGACACCCGCGTCACCCCCGCCGGCCCGGACATGCCGGAGGAGTCCTACGCCTACACGGGACCGCGCACACGCGAACTGACCAAGGGACAGGTCCGTCGCGCCCGGATCCTGGGCGTGGTCATGCTGGCCCTCGCTGGTGCCGTGATCTTCCTATTTATCCCGGGCGCCACGGGCGATGCCACCTTCGATCTGAGCCTCGCGGACGAACAGGTGCAACTCGCGCCGCTCGCAATCCCCTCCACCGGCGCGCTCTACATCCTTGCCATGGTTCTCGCGTTCCTCGGTGCCACCCAGTTCTTCCGCGGCTTCCAGGGTAAGGCGACGATCATCCTGGGTATCTCGTTCGGTGTGTTCGTCATCGCGCTCATGATCTGGGCGACGGCGGGGGAGCAGTTCAACCTGACGAGCATGCTGGTCTCAACGGTGGCACGTTCCACCCCGATCGCCCTGGGTGCGCTCTCTGGAATCCTGTGCGAGCGGGCGGGTGTGGTGAACATCGGCATCGAAGGCATGCTGCTGGGTGGTGCGTTCACCGGGGTGGTCTTCGGTTCGCTCATCGGCGGGTGGGTAGGCCTGCTCGCGGCAACGATCGTGGGCGGAATTCTCGCGCTCCTGCTCGCTGTCCTCGCCATCAACTTCCGTGTCGACCAGATCATCATCGGCGTGGTGATCAATCTGTTGATCCTGAGCCTGACCTCGTTTCTCACCGCTCAACTCCTCGTAGAGAAGCCGGAGTGGAACGACGCCCCGATCTTCCCGGCGATCAAGATCCCGATTCTTGGGGATATCCCGATCCTGGGACCGGTGCTGTTCAACCAGACGATCATGGTCTATTCCATGTACGTGCTGATCGGTCTCACCACGTGGTTCCTATTCCGCACCCGGTGGGGTTTGCGCACGCGGGCCGTCGGCGAGAACCCGCGCGCCGCGGACAGCCTCGGCGTCAGCGTCTTCAAGACCCGCTACCTCGCGGTGGTCTACGGCGGCATGGTGGGCGGCTTCGCTGGCGCCTGGTTCACGCTCGGCACAGTGGGTCGCTTCGACGAGGGCATGACGGGTGGTCGCGGGTTCATCGGCTTGGCGGCGAGGATCTTCGGTGCCTGGAACCCCATCGGTGCCTTCGCCGCCGCGCTGATCTTCGGCTTCTCGGACTCCCTCCAGCAAAAGTTGGCGCTCATCGAGACGCCGATCCCGGGTGAGTTCCTGGCCATGGCGCCGTACCTGGTGACGATCATCGTGGTGGCCGGTCTGGTGGGTCGAGTCCGCCCGCCCGCGGCCGACGGCATCCCGTACGAGAAGCAGTAGGCAGAATCACGCCATGGATATCGACTGGGATGCCCTCGACGCTGCTGCTGTCGACATCATGCGCAAGGCCTACGCCCCCTACTCCCGCTTCAAGGTGGGTGTGGCCGGCCTGATGGAGGACGGACGGATCGTCGTGGGGTGCAACGTGGAAAACGCTGCCTACGGCGTGGGCCTGTGCGCGGAATGCGGAATGGTGTCGAGCATCCACGCCACGGGCGGCGGCAGGCTCGTCGCGGTCAGCTGCGTGGACCAGCACGAGCAGCCGCTGATGCCCTGCGGGCGGTGCCGGCAATTGCTGTGGGAGAACGGCCGTCCCACCACGCTGATTCGAACCCCCGAGGGCATCCTCACCCTGCGGGACATCCTTCCCCAGGCCTTCGGCCCCGACGACCTCGTCGAGCGCGCCGAGGACCGCACCTTCCAGGGGTGAGTGATGGATTTCGCTGCGGTCGACATCATCAAGGCCAAACGTGACCATCACGAGCTCTCCGATGCCCAGATCGATTGGGTCGTCGACGCCTATACCCACGGTGTCGTGGCGGATGAGCAGATGAGCGCCTTGGCGATGGCGATCCTGCTCAACGGAATGACCACGCGCGAGACCGTGCGCTGGACCGAGGCGATGATCGCCTCCGGCGAGCGGATGGACTTCGGTTCCCTGGGGCGACCCACGGTGGACAAGCACTCCACGGGGGGCGTAGGGGACAAGATCACCCTGCCCCTCGTGCCGATCGTTGCCGCATGCGGTGCCGCCGTCCCCCAGTTGTCCGGACGCGGACTCGGTCATACGGGTGGCACCCTGGACAAGATGGAGGCCATCCCCGGATGGCGTGCTCACCTGTCGAACGAGGAGATGTTCGCGATCCTGCGCGATGTCGGCGGCGTCATCTGCGCGGCGGGCACCGGCCTGGCCCCCGCGGACCGCAAGCTCTATGCATTGCGTGATGTCACCGCGACCGTGGAGGCGATCCCGCTGATCGCGAGCTCCATCATGAGCAAGAAGATCGCCGAAGGGGCCGGCGGTCTCGTCTTGGACGTGAAGACCGGCTCCGGGGCCTTCATGTCCGATCCCGAGCGGGCGAGGGAACTCGCGCGCACCATGGTCGCGATCGGCAACGATGCCGGTGTCCGTACCCGCGCCCTCATCACGGCGATGGATGTCCCGCTCGGCTACGCCGTGGGTAACGCCCTCGAGGTCGCCGAGTCGGTGGAGGTGCTCGCCGGAGGCGGTCCCGCCGACGTCATCGACCTGACCCTTGCCCTCGCCCGAGAGATGCTCGACCTCGCCGGGCTGGATGCCGATCCGCAGGCGGTGATCACGAGTGGTCGTGCCATGGACGTCTGGCGGCGCATGGTCTCCGCGCAGGGCGGTGATCCCGACGCACCGCTGCCGAAGGCCCGTCACGCTCGCACGATCACGGCCGACGCCAGCGGCTACCTCACGCACCTCGACGCGCTCGGTGTGGGCAACGCTGCTTGGCGCCTGGGTGCCGGCCGAGCCCGCAAGGAGGACAGCGTGAGCCCGGGGGCCGGGATACTGCTGCACGCCAAGCCGGGCGATGCGATCGCGGAGGGCCAGAAGATCTTCACCATGTTCACCGACGACGACTCCCGATTCGGATTCGCCGACGACGCACTCGTCGGGGCGATCACTATCGGACCGACACCCGACACCAACCGACTACCCCTGATACTGGAGCGCATCGATGCCTGAACTCATGCCCGGCCCCGTCCCGATCCCCGTCCCCGGTGGGAAGACCATCGAAGAATT
>JBEIHR010000079.1:0-8385 GCA_040381195.1 Rubricoccaceae bacterium | reverse complement strand
GTGTGGTTGATCGCGATGATCGCACCGCCGGTGTCGGGGATGTTCTCCGCGCCCACCACGGACAATTTCATGCCCAGAGCGCGGAACACTCCCTTGAACGACCACACGATCCCCCGGTAGAGGGGTTCAGCCATCGGCACGGTCCAGGTCGTCGTCGCCGATGCGCATGCCCGGGGACGTCATGGACGGGAGTGGGAGTTGTGTCCCTGGGGCGCGTGCGCCTCGAGCAGGGCGTGCACCTCGCTCGCGCGGTACCGACGGTGGCCCCCGAGTGTCCGGATGCTGGTGAGCTTGCCGGCCTTGGCCCAGCGGGTGACTGTTTTGGGGTCGACGCGGAAGAGCGCCGCGACCTCCGCGGGCGTGAGCAATGGCTCTGACTCAGGACCGGGAACCGTCATGCCACCTCCCCGCACGCGCGAACCTGGCCCTCACCCTCCCACCCCGCCACGGGGCACGGCAACAGGATCCCCACATTTGCCTACGAAAGGGGCGGGTTCCCCCGGGCGTGGGACGGAGCCCACCAGGGGCTCACCTGTCGGGACCCGAGCCCAGCGGGTAATGTGGAGCCTGCCGCCACGGCGGCGTGAACCGTTCAGAGACCACCGGGAATCCCGGATGAGGGGGTCGAGCCATGGGGCGCGGCCGGGCTAAGGCCAAGCAGACAAAGGTTGCGCGTGCTCTCAAGTACGGCGGACCGCAGACCGACCTGGAGCGTCTCCAGGCCGAGTTGTCCGGGCATCCGTCGGAGCCGGAACCCGAGGAGGAGGAGGTCGATCCCTACGACCCCTACGCGAAGTACCTCGACGAGGACGACGAGTCCCAGGCGGGCTAAACCGTGTAGTCCCCGCGGAGCATCACCACTCCGCCCGAGCCACCCTTCGCGGTGGCATCCCCGACGTCATCCGCGGCACGGGCCCTGACCACACCGCACTGCCAGGCGCTGACCCCGCGTGCGCGGAGCAGGTTGATCGCTGCATCGGCATCGTCGGATGCGACGAGGGCGATCATCCCGATGCCCATGTTGAACGCCTGCTCCAGATCCGCGCGATCCACATCACCGATGCGCGCGATGGCCGTGACAACACCCGGAGGCGACCACGTTGCGCGATCGATGTCCACCGCGAGTAACTCGGGAAGTACCCGGGCGAGGTTCGCGGCAATCCCACCGCCGGTGACGTGGCTGAAGGCATGCACGTCGCACGTGCGCGCGAGGTCGAGGCAGTCCTGCGCGTAGATGCGGGTGGGTTCGAGGAGTTCCTCACCCACGGTGCGCGAGAACTCCGGCACATGGCCATCGAGTCCTGGACCCGCGTCACCGAGCAGCACCATGCGGGCCAGGGAATACCCATTGGAATGCAGCCCCGAGGAGCCCATCGCGATGACTGCGTCGCCTGGATGCACGCGCGCCGGGCCCAGCATCGCGTCGGCATCGACGATGCCCACACCAGCGCCGGCGATGTCGTATTCGTCGGGTGCCATCAACCCGGGATGTTCTGCTGTCTCACCACCGATCAGCGTGCATCGAGCCTGCACGCAGCCCTCCGCGATTCCGGCGACGATGCGCGCGATGCGCGCAGGCTCAACGGCACCCGTCGCGATGTAGTCCGTCATGAACAGCGGCTCCGCACCGCAGACAACGAGGTCGTCGATCACCATCGCGACGAGATCGATCCCGATGGTGTGATGGATGTCCATCGCACGCGCCACGGCGATCTTCGTCCCCACTCCATCCGTGGATGTGGCCAGGATGGGGCGTGACATCGATCGAGCGGCGGAGATATCGAAGAGTCCGGCGAAACCACCGACGTCACCGATGACCTCGGTCCGCAGCGTCGCGCGAATCGACTCGCGCATGAGCGCGACGGCCCGCTCCCCCGCGTGCACGTCGACGCCCGCCGCGGCGTAATCGGTCATGGACGGCTCAGCGCGTCCGTCGCGCCGCCTCCCGCCTGCTCCACCACGCGACGCTCGATGCCCTCCAGCAGGTTCTTGCCGAGTTGGTCCTCCTCCGGCAACGGGACCGGATACTCCCCGTCGAAGCAGGCCCGACACAACCGTGCAGCAGGCAACGTCGTTGCGTCGACGAGCTGATCGAGCTCGACGTAGGCCAAGGAGTCCGCCCCGATCGACGCACAGATCTCGTCGATGGTGAGTCCATTCGCGATCAACTCCGCTCGGGTGGCGAAATCGATGCCGTAGAAGCACGGCCATTTCACCGGTGGACTCGAAATCCGCACGTGCACTTCCCGCGCTCCCGCCTCGCGCAGCATGCGCACGAGGGCGCGCTGGGTGTTGCCGCGCACGATGGAATCGTCGACGACGACGAGGCGCTGTCCGGAGATGACCTCGCGGAGCGGATTGAGCTTCAGTCGGATTCCGAGTTGCCGAATGGTCTGCGAGGGCTGGATGAACGTGCGTCCGACGTAGGCGTTCTTCACGAGTCCCTCGGCGAACGGGATTCCGGATTCCTGCGCGTACCCGATCGCGGCATACCGACCGGATTCCGGGACCGGGATCACCAGATCCGCATCCACCGGGTGCTCGCGTGCCAGCCGCTTGCCGATGTCGACGCGCGTCGCCTGCACGGAGCGACCGGCGATCGAGGTGTCCGGGCGCGCAAGATAGACGTACTCGAACAGGCACCCCTTGGGTTCAGCCTCGGCGAAACGATGCGTGCGGAGTCCCTGCGCGTCGATGACAACGAGCTCACCTGGTTCGACCTCGCGAATGAAGGACGCCCCGACGATGTCGAGCGCCGCGGTTTCGCTGGCGATCACCCAGCCGCGCTCGATCCGACCGAGAACCAGAGGACGGATGCCCTGGGGATCGCGTGCGGCATACAGCGACTCGTCGTCCATGAAGACGAGGGAGAACGCGCCGCGGAGATTCGGGAGTTCCAGCAACGCGGCCTGCTCCAGCGGAATATCCGGGTGGGATGCGAGGAGACCCGAGATCACCTCGGTGTCGGTGGTGGCGTGTAATCCCGCATTGAACGGCAGTTCCCCGGAGGCATCTACCAGGGTGCGCAATCGGGAGATGAGGTCCACGGTGTTGGTCAGGTTGCCGTTGTGGCCCAGGGCGAGATGACCGGTGGCCGTGGTGCGGAACGTGGGCTGGGCGTTCTCCCAGACGCTGGCACCGGTGGTGGAGTACCGGGTGTGGCCGATGGCCACGTGGCCGTGCAGGGACTCCAGGCTCGCTTCGGTAAACACCTGTGACACCAGGCCCATGTCCTTGTAGACCACGATGTGCGAGCCATCGCTGACCGCGATCCCCGCCGATTCCTGTCCACGGTGCTGCAACGCATAGAGGCCGAAGTAGGTCAGCTTGGAGACTTCATCCCCGGGGGCCCACACACCGAAGACACCGCAGGCATCCTGTGGTCCGCGCTCACCGGGGAGGAGTTCGTGCGTCAGGCGACCGTCACCGCGTGGCACGTGGTAACCCTACGGGACCCACTCAGCGAGGCAGATCCGTCCACGCCCTGCCCCACTCCTCGTACGGGACGCACTCGACATCCGTGCGCCCGTCACGACATTCCCGAGTCGGGGTATCCCAGTAGTAGACCGTCTCCCAGAAGGCCGGGTCGAAGGATCGGTAGTCCTCGCAGTGCGTCGGGCTCGTCGTCAGGGCACATGCCTCCTCACTGACCGGTGCGGCACCCGACCACTCCGCGGCTTGTGCGTTGACCTCCGGCGAGAGGATCCAGTCCAACCATTGGTAGGCGCACCGCACGTTCGCGGCATCCCGTGCGATCACCCACGAGTCCGACCATCCCACCGCCCCCTCCGGTGGTCGGGATTCACGTACAGGCGCATCCCCCTGGCGGAGGACCTGGCCGGCGACCTGCCACCCGACACTCGCGTCCACACGATCGGATTCGAACGCCTCGATGAGTTCGGTCGGAGTTCGCCACCACAGCGCCACATCCGGGGCGATCTCCGCTGCCCGTGCGACGACGGCGTCGAACTGCACGTCGTCCAGGGCGTAGGGATTGGTGATTCCGAGTTCCGGTTGCTCGCTCATGAGGTGGACGGCGATGTCCGCCAGAGAGATCGGCGCGTCGTAGAGGCCGACTCGATTCGCGCGCACCGCATCACCACCGACGATCGTGGCCCATGAATCCACGAGGGACGGTTCACTTCCCCTCAACAACACGTGGACACCGCGGGAATGCGGAACGCCGAAGGTCCGTGCATCCCGGGAGATCCACGGCGGTGACTTCAGCGCCGGAGTCACGCCCGCGTAGTTCGGAATGAGCGAGAGGGTGAGTGGCTGGATCGCACCCTCGGCCATGAGCGTCTGGGTGATGTCACTCGAGACGGATGCGACATCCCAGGCTCCGGACTCGAGAAGGGAACGAGCTTCATCCGAAGACGCGACGAGACGAATGTCGACGTCACAGCCGGACTTCTCCTCGAACGGCGTCACCCAATCGACCGCGGGATCGAAGGAGCCATCCTCGGCATACCCCGGCCAGGCGAGGACCTTCAACTGACCTTCTCCCGGAGTCACCGGTCCCGTAAACGGGCGTGACTCCGCGGAGGAATCCGTGCCACTTTCCGGGGTGTTCGATTCCGACGTGCAGCCGGCGAGCACGAGGAGTGCCGGGATGAGAGCGAGCATGCATCGACGCATCGGCGTCCATGCTAGTCGCGAATCGGGAGAACCATTCCCTTCTCATTCATGACCAGGGAAATGCGGTCACCGAGTGCGGCATCCGGCGCACCCGCCTGCCGCACGTGCACGGGAATACCCGCATCCGTCTCTACCCGGAGCAATGAGTCATGACCGTGATAGTCGATCGACGTGATGGTTCCGGCGATCAGCGGTGTTTCGTGCGCACTCGCGCGTCGAAGATTCTCCGGACGGATCAGGACCACCCCGGTGGTCGTGTCCGTGGAAGAAACCGGGATGTCTCCGAGGGGAGTGCGGGCGATACCGGCGCTCACCTGGGTTGCCGGGATCTCCACGAGATCCCCGAGGAACCGTGCAGCGACAAGGCTTCGCGGATTCGCGTAGAGATCCTGTGGCGTACCCCGCTGGACGATCTGACCAGCGATCATGAGCGCTACCTGATCGGAGATGGACAAAGCCTCCTCCTGATCGTGGGTCACCAGGATCGTGGTCGTCCCCACGGATCGCAGGACTTCACGCACCTCGGCGCGCAGTTCGGCGCGCAGTCCCGCGTCGAGGGCGGAGAACGGTTCGTCGAGGAGGAGCACATCCGGACGGGGAGCGAGCGCGCGGGCGAGTGCTACCCGTTGCTGCTGGCCACCGGAGAGCTCATGCGGTGCAGCAGCCCCGCGGCCACTGAGTCCGACGAGGGCGAGCATCTCCTCGACACGCGCATCGGAGGACGTCCCGTCGGGCATTCCTCCGCGGGGAATACCGAATCCGATATTGCCGGCAACGTCGAGATGCGGAAAGAGAGCACCCTCCTGGGGGACGATGCCAACGCGTCGCCGTTCTGGTGGCACGAACGTGGTCGGGCCACTGACCTCGCGGTCCCCGATGAAGATCGTTCCCGACGTCGGGCGCAGGAATCCCGCGACGGTGCGCACGAGTGTGGTCTTGCCGCATCCGCTGGGGCCGACGATCGATGTGAGCGCGCCGGTCGCAACGGTGAGGTCCACATCGAGGACGACCGGGGGGCCGCCATACCCAGCGGTGACGTGGTCGAGGCGCACGCTCATACCCGGACCTCCACGGCCGCATCTTCCTGCACGCGGGCCGGAGCACCCATCCACCGGCCGAGGAGCCAGGCGGGGACCGCCGCGAGCAGGACGAGGCCCAGGGCGTACGGGGCAGCGGCTCCGAAGGATCCGACTTCGGTGCGGGTCCACAACTCGGTCGCGAGGGTGTTGAAGCCGGTGGGGCGCAACATCAACGTGGCCGGCAGTTCCTTCATCGCGGTGAGCAGCACGAGCAGCACCCCGGCCGCGATGCCCGGCCACGCGAGACGGCCGGTGACCTCCCACCATGCGCGGAGCGGTCCGCGGCCCAGTGAGCGCGCAACCTGTTCCATTCCTGGCGGGACAGCAGCGATCGCGGAACGAGCCGAGCCCAACGCCTTGGGTGTGAACAGGATCGCGTAGGCCAGCGCGACGGTGATGATCGTCTGATAGACCGACGGGAACACGGCGAGTGTGAGGAAGACGAGGGAGAGGCCGACGACGACACCGGGAAGTGCCTGGCCGAGGAACGCACTCGTCTCGAGCCACCGGACGGTGCGGGTCGCGTAGCGGGCGGCGAGGACGGCGACCGGCAGGGCGAGGATGAGTGCGAGGAGCGCACCGATCCCAGACGCCGTGACGGACCCGACGATCGCACCCACCATCTCGATCGGATCCCAGGATGTGTTCCGACTGATTGCGAGTTGTCGGATCAGGGATGCGGCGGGCACACCGAGGGACAACACGGCCACTCCGACCAGCCACGTGAGTGCCGCACCCCGACGCCACCCCTGCAGATGCGAGGGGGGCGCGGGACGTGACGTACCAGCGCCCACCCGCCAGCGTCGGGCGCGACCGCGCACGCGTGCCTCGATCCACACCAGCAGGAGGGCGAGGATCACCAGCAGGATCGCGAGGACCGCGGCCGACACGCGGTCGAACGAGGCGCGGTACGACGCGTAGATGACGCGGGTGAACGCATCGACCCGGAAGATCGCGACCGTACCGAATTCCGCGAGGGTGTAGAGGCCGACGAGGAGCGCTCCCGCCGCACCCGCCGGCCACACGATCGGGAGGGTGACGCGGGTGAGGGCACGCAGTGGAGTCGTCCCGAGGCTGCGTGCCACCTCCTCGTAGCCGGCATCGATACGCCGGAGGGAGATCGCCAGCGGGATGCTGATGTACGGGAACGTGCACAGTGCCATCACCAGGGCGGCTGCCCAAATCCCGGACATCGCGGGGAACTCCGCGATCCAGGTGTACGCGGCGACGTAGGACGGGACCGCCAAGGGCAGCGCGGTGACAACCCACCAGAACCGTGAGCCGGGAACATCCGTGCGCGCGATCAGGACGGCGGTGGGAATCGCCAGGATCAGCGCCACCCCGACGACGAGCACGACCAACGTGATACTCGTCAGTGCCGTCTCGAGTGTGCGTGGCCGCACGAGGGTCTCGATGATCGCAGCGGGACCTGCCCCGACCACGCGAACGATGAGATACGCGAGCGGGACGGCCATCACAACGACCGAAACCGCCGCGGCCACCAGAAGGGGCCGGGGCGGTTTCGTGAGGTTGCGATGACCGCTTATGTCAGACCGACTTCCTGCAACATGGCGAGGGTTCCGGGCAGGTCCTCGAGTTCAGCGAGCGGCAGATCCGGACCCTGCAGCGACTCGATGGGCGGGAGTCCCTCGGCGGCCGGAACGCCCTCGATCAGTGGATACTCCCAACTCTGCGCGACGAACCATTCCTGCTCCTCCGGTGTCAACACCCACGTCACGAACTCACCCGCACCACCGGGATTGCCGGCACTGGCGAGGATGCAGGCACCGGCGACGTTCACGAGCGACCCCGGATCACCGGGGGCGGTGAACGCGATCTGCACGTTCATCGCGTCCTCGCCGACCTCGGCGGCCTTCTCGTACCAGTAGTAGTGATTGATCAAACCCAACTTCACCTGACCGGCATCGACGGCGTCACGGATCAGGCTGTTCTTCTCGAAGATTTGGGCGTCGTTGTCCACCATGCCCTGCAGCCACGCCTTCGTGGCCTCATCACCCAAGGTCACGCGCATCGCGGTCACGAACGCTTGGAACGAACCGTTGGTGGGTGCGATCGCGACCTCGCCCTTCCACTTCGGGTCGGTGAGTTCGAGCACCGACGTGGGGACCTCTTCCGCACTGACGCGGCTCGAGTCGTAGGCGATGACGCGCGAGCGCCCGGTGATCCCGGTCCAGTTGCCCGACTCCGATCGGTAACGCGCGGGAACCGCATCCGCTGCACCCTCGGGAAGGGGTGCGCAGAGCCCCGCCGCGTCAAGTGCACCGAGGGCTCCCGCGTCCTGACCGAAGAAGAGGTCGGCCGGCGACGCGTCGCCCTCCTCAATGATCTGCGCGGCCAACTCGGCGGTGTCGCCGTACCGCACTTCGACCGGGATCCCGGTCTGGGCGGTGAACTCGGCGAACAGGGGACCCACCAGCTCCTCACTGCGCCCGGAGTAGACGACGACCGGTGCACCCTCGACCGGTGCGTCACTCGTCGAGGCACCGCCTCCGCAGGCCGCCACGGTGAGGGCGGTGAGGACGAGGGCGGGGATGGCGAGGATCGTGCGCTTCACGGGCACCCTTCCAAGTTAGTCGAGCCTTACTTAGGTAAGCCTAAGTTATCAGGACCGACCAACGCCCCCGGACAGGGGTAGGTAGGGGCTCAG
>JBEIHR010000078.1:0-8421 GCA_040381195.1 Rubricoccaceae bacterium | reverse complement strand
TGGGATGTCGCGGACACCGCGAACGCCTTCTACAACGTGATCGACGTGAACATCACGGGAACTGGCGCACCGGCGGATACCCAGCCGCCGACGGTCCCCACGAACGTCCACTCGATGGGGGAGACAACCTCCAGCGTCGATGTGATGTGGGGTGCCTCGACGGACAACGTGGGCGTGACCGGCTACATCCTGGCGCGCAATGGGGTGGAGATTGCCCGTCCCACCTCTGCCCGTTTCATGGATATGGGTCTGGCTGCGAACACGAGCTACACCTACACGGTGCGTGCGGTGGACGCAGCCGGAAATGTCTCCGCCCCTTCGGCACGCTTCACGGTGACGACCAAGGCGGCGATCCCGGCACCGGACACCACGGCACCGAGCGTGCCCACGAACGTCCACTCGATGGGGGAGACCACGTCGAGCATTGACGTGATGTGGGTGGCCTCGACCGACAACGTCGGCGTGACCGGCTACGTCCTTTTCCGAAACGGTGTGGAGATCGCCCGTCCTACCTCCGCCCGTTTCATGGATATGGGTCTGGCTGCGAACACGAGCTACACCTACACGGTGCGGGCACGTGATGCGGCAGGGAACGTCTCGGCCCCCTCGTCACCCTTCACGGTGACGACGAAGGCAGTAACACCGACGCCAACACCGACGCCGACACCGACGCCGACACCGACACAGCCCTCGGCTTCCCAGTGGAGTTCGACGGCGCGGTACGCCGTGGGTGACCGGGTTACGTTCAACGGTGTGACCTACGTCTGCATCCAGGCCTACCAAGGCTGGGGCGATCCGAACTGGATCAATGCGCCCTCACTCTGGAAGGCAGTCTGATCACATTCCGAGGGGGCAGCGAGGTTCCTCGCTGCCCCCTCAAGGCCTTACGGGAGCCCGCCCGTACGCGCGTTCCGTGGGGCGCGTAAACTTCGTACACCGACGCGGGGTGGAGCAGCTCGGTAGCTCGCTGGGCTCATAACCCAGAGGTCGCAGGTTCAAATCCTGCCCCCGCTACTGAATCGAAGGCCCAGGAGTCATCGCCTGGGCCTTCGCCCATTTTGATGGTCTCTGATGTCTGATTGCCGAGCGGTTGTGGGCCATTGACTATGAGGTCCCGTTCCGGTCGCTTGATCGGGTCTGGTGGCTAGTGTCAAGACCATGAACCGACGCACAGCCCTCATGCCCTTCTTCGTCACCGCCGTGGTCTTCACATCGGGGCTCGCCGCTTCGCCGGCCGTCGCCGACGACGCCCGGCCCATGGTCACCGTGTCGAGCGGTCAGAACCTTCCTCCGCTGGCGACATCCACCGAGTACTTCGCGGGCCCCGGGTTCGCCTCCGACATCAACGCCTATCAAGCCAGCGGGAAGTATGCGGCCGACCGCGCCAAGGTCGTTGCAGAGGCAAGCGACTTCCTGCGCGCGTGGCTGCGAGAGGAGTGCGCGAACCGCGCCAGCTGCACGCCTGCGATCGTCTTCGACATCGACGACACCCTCGTGTCCTGGTACCCGGTGCTCGAAACCGTCGACTTCGTGTCGAATCAGCAGGTCTCCAGTGCTGCCATTGATGGGTGCCTGACTCCGAAGATCCGCTCCACTGCCGCGCTGTTCGACCAAGCCAAGCGGCTCGGAGTGACCGTATTCCTCATCACGGGGCGTCCGGATACGTATCGTGCGCCAACCGCTGCCTGCCTGACCAAGCTCGGCCTGACCGGCTACCGGCAACTCACCATGCGTGCAGCCGATCAGATGTCGCTGACCGCGGAGGCCTACAAGTCGGCGGCCCGAAAGAAGATCGAGGACCGCGGCTTCCGCATCGCCTTGGCGATCGGAGATCAGGTGAGTGACTCCTCAGGCGGCTACACCGACGGCGCGTTCGTGCTGCCGAACCCCATGTACTTCATTCCTTGATGATCGCGGAGTCGTCGATCGCGGCACGCTCGCCCTCACTCGGTATCGAGTGAAGCATCCGCTTTCGCGTATTCGGCCAGCAGCGCGGTTTCCCTGTTCTTGTTGGGGAATCGCAGCGCCACGAGGATGGCCCCGATCAGGATCGCGAGTGCCCCCGCCGCATACGCCCAGTTCGCTCCGGTGAGGAACGATTCCTTCGCGGCAGCGGTGATGGCATCGGCATACTGGGGATACTGCGCCGCGATGGACTCGGCACTGGCGAAGGAGCGTTGGAGGGCGTCTTCGGTCTCCTGAGTGACACTCGCGGCTTCAGAGGATGCACCGATCTGGGAGAGCATCGACGCTGCGTAGCCCGCGGTGAGAAGGGATCCGAGAATCGCCTGCATCACCGCGCCACCGAAATCGCGCTGCAGGTCCGTGGTTCCCGAGGCCATACCAACGCCCGTGACCGGAACGGAACTCGTGAGTGAGCGCGATGCGGGCGTGAGAACGAGCCCTGCGCCGATGCCGACGAGCAGATATGCGATTCCGATCTGCCAGTAGGGGGTGTTCTCACCCCATGCGACGAGCATGAGAACGAATGCCGGAAGGATTGCGAGGTACCCGAGCAGCATCGTGGCGCGAGATCCGAGGGACACGTCGCATTTCGCCGAGAGTGGTGCGATTCCCATCATCCCGAGCGCCATGGGGACGACCGCGATGCCGGCGTTGAAGGTGGAATAACTGAGCACGTTCTGCAAGAACTGCTGACCGATGAACATCGCACCGACGAGTGATCCGAAGGCGATCATGCCGCCGAGGGCTGGAATCCAGAACAGCGTGCGCTTGGCGAAAGTGAGGTTGTAGAGGGGGAAGCGCGCTCGCTTCTCGTGGCGGATGAAGATGATGACAAGCACGATCGCGACAGCGATCATGATCAGGGCGATCGAGAAGGTCTGGGGTGTCGTGATGGTGCCCAGGCCGAGCACGAAGAGCGCGATCATGGCGACGGTGAGGATGCCACCGACGTGATCCACGGGGTCCTTCGTCTCCTGCACGTGCGCCGGTACCACGCGGAGGACCAGCAGGATGGCGACGACTGCAGGGATGACGCCGATGAGGAAGACGGACCCCCACCAGAAGTACTCAAGGAGCGCTCCGGCGATGACGGGTCCGATCACCGCGCCGCCGCCGCTGACCCCGGACCAGAGGGCAATTGCCTTGACGCGCGCGGGTCCTGCGCCCCACAGGGCGGTGATCAAGGCGAGGGTCGTGGGGTAGGCCATACCGGCGGCGATGCCGGTGAAGATGCGCCCGAAGATCAGGATCTCCGGGTTCGGGGCCCACGCGGAGATGATGCTCGCCGGGATCGTCAGCAGCATGCCGAGCGTGAGCATCAACTTGCGGCCGTATCTGTCCCCGAGCGCTCCCAGGTAGAGCACGCTCATCGCCAGGCCCAGGGTGCAGCCGACCGCGATGAGGTTGAGCTGGGTCTGTCCAGTGCCGAAGGCACGGCCGATGTCCGGGAGGGCGATGTTGGCCACGGCGAGGTTGATGTTCGCGACCAGGGCACCGAGGATGAGCGCGCTAAGGACTAGACGTGCACGGGGCGGGGCACCGGTCGACACTGCTGGCTGCGTCACCGAGTCCTCCTGGTCGTGGGCGAGACCCGACACTAGCCCCCCGACGTGGCTGCCGGGATTACTCTCCGCTCATGTCTGACTCTCGCCCACTTCTGTCCGATCGCATCCACGGCAAGACCGTCGAGGAGCGGCAGGAGGCTGGTCGGGCTGCACGGCAGCACATGCCTCGGCGCGCGATCGGCGAGTACGCGCCGTCACCATCGCGGACCGATCCCGTCGACATCATCGTGGGCCAGGAGACCGACCGGGTACCCGCACTTCTCCCTCTCCGCCATCAGCGCATGGTCGCGAACCCCTTCGCCTTCCTACGCGGCGCAGCAGCAATCATGGCGGCGGACCTGGGTGCGCGACCCAACAGCGGTCTACACACCCAACTATGCGGTGACGCGCATTTGGCGAACCTCGGAATCTTCGCGGGTCCCGATCGCTCACTCGTCTTCGACATCAACGACTTCGACGAGACGGCACCCGGTCCCTTCGAGTGGGACGTGTTGCGTCTGGCGACCAGTTTCCTCGTTGCCGCGGAGGAGGCGGGTCACTCGCACGCCTCGGCCGCAGGCCTTCCAGGAATCGTCGCGACCGCCTATCGGGACGCCATGGCGTCCTTCGCCACGATGCCCGACCTTGATGTCTGGTACTTCCGGATCGACACAACCCTTATGCACCGGTGGGGACGACGCGAGGGCGTCCGCAACGCCGATCAGAAGTTGCGTACCACGGAAGCCGCGGCTCGATCCCGCAGCGGGTGGTCCGCGGTGAAGAAGCTGACCCATCTTGAGAACGGTGTGCCGCGCTTCAACAATCAACCGCCCCTCCTGGTGTCTCTCAGCATGCTGGGGGAGGGGCGTCCGGTGGTTGAGAAGATGTTCGACGACTACAAGGAGACGCTGCTCGTCGACCGGCAAGAGCTCCTTCATCGATACACGGTCGTGGATGTGGGACACAAGGTGGTGGGTGTCGGATCGGTGGGTCTGCTCGCGTTCGTCATTCTCCTCCAGGGGCGCGATGTCAACGACCTTCTGGTCCTTCAAGCGAAGCAGGCGGTCACGAGTGTGTTGGCCCCCTTTACCGACCTCAAGGTCCCGACACCACCCGGGCGTCGTGTGGTCACGGGTCAACGCGTGATGCAAGCGGCCTCGGATGCCTTCCTCGGGTGGGTCGACGGACCCAACGGTCGCTCGTTCTACGTGCGGCAACTGCGTGACATGAAATGGTCGCCGGACCTGACAAAGATGAGCAGTCGCGCATTCCGGGCCTACGCCGCGTTGTGCGGTACGGCGCTCGCGCGGGCACATGCGCGATCCGGTGATGCGATCGCGATCTCGTCCTATCTCGGTTCCTCAACGCGTTTCGCGGAGTCGGTGACCCACTTCGCCGTGTCCTACGCCCATCAGAACCGGTCGGACTTCCATGCATTCACCGATGCGATCGCGAGCGGCCGGATTACGGCCGGGGACGAGGCGGAGGGGTTGGCCCTCCGTGTCGATGCGGACGGCAATGTCGTCCTCGGGGCGGAAGGGCAGTCCTCGGCCCCGTAGTCCCGGCTTGACAGCCCCCGGAGGGGCTGACAGGCTGTCAAAATGAACAGTGTTCATTCCGTGGGGCGTGCCGCCCGCGTCGGGGGTGCGGGAGCCCGCTGGAGCGCCGGGGCCCTGGGCCTCCTGATGGCGCTCCTCCCGGCGGTGCCCGCCGCAGCAGCGGGCGCGACCGCAGTCACGATCCAGGGTGGTCCCACCTCGGCCAGCGACCGGACGCCGGTCGAGTTGTCTGCCGACATCTACGTCCCCGAGGTGACTCCCGCCCCCGCCGTGATCCTGGCCCACGGTTTCGGTGGCAGCAAGGAGTCCGTGGTCGACCAGGCAACCGACCTGGTCAACGCCGGTTTCGTCGTGGCGGCGTACACGGCACGCGGGTTCGGTGATTCCACCGGGACCATCTCGATGAACTCACCCGAGTTCGAGATCGCGGACGCATCCCGCGTCATCGACTACCTGGCCAGTTTGGCCAGTGTCGAGGTGGAAGGACCCAACGATCCGGTCCTAGGCGTCGCGGGCGGCTCATACGGTGGTGCGCTCTCGCTGATGCTCGCCGGGTACGACGACCGCGTGGATGCGGTTGCCGCCGACATCACCTGGAACGACTTGGAATCCTCCCTGTTCGGACAGAGCATGATTGGTGCTCGGGCACCCGGCGTGTACAAGCAACTGTGGACGTCGGTCTTCTTCAGTTCCGGACTGGACTCACCTCCGGGACAGGCAGATCTCTGCGGACGATTCTCGCCGGAGTGGTGCGGCGCGTACACCGAAGTGGCCACCACGGGGAAGCCGACGGGGGCATCCCGCGCGCTGATGCGGCAGTCCTCTCCCGCGAGTGTCACGGATCGGATCACCGTCCCCACTCTGCTCGGGGGTGGCCAAGCGGATTCACTCTTCCCGCTTCAGCAGGTGAATGCGAATGCCGAGCAGATTCGCGCGGCGAACCCGGACACCCCGGTCAAGGTGGTGTGGCATGCCCAGGGTCACGACGGCGGTGCCGATGAATCCGCGCGTCTCACCGCCCTGACCCGATCGTGGTTCCAGGCATACCTCGCCGATGGACCTGCGGTGTCCACGGATTTCGAAGCATCGCTTGTGGCGAGTTCCGCCCTCGACGATCGCGAGTCGGACACGGTCGAAGTTCTGACCAGCCCCCGTTACCCGGGTCTCGCGGGGGACTCCGAGCGCTCTGTCACCATCGCGGGTGAGCCCCAGCGGATCCTCGCCCCGGCCGGCGGGGTGCCCGCGGCCGTCAGTTCCCTGCCGGGCATCGGTTCCTTGGGCGGTCTGCTCTCGTTGCTGGACACGCGCGTCGCGCCGAACCAGAGCGCCCAGTTCATCTCCGAACCACTCGCCGCACCGCTGCGCATCATCGGCGCCTCCCGGGTGAGTCTCGAGGTGGCCAGCGATGTCGCGCGAACAGCCACGTTGTTCGTGGGACTGCGCATCCAGACCGGTGCCGGTGCACTCCTGCTCCCCAACGGTCTCGTCGCGCCGGTGAACGTCAGCGTGGGGCCGACTCCGCAGCGTGTGGATGTCGAGTTGCCCGCCATCGTCGCGGACATCGCCGCGGGCGATCGACTCGTCATCACCGTGAACACCACCGACCAGGCGTTCCGGATGCCCGGTGACCCTGCGGTCTACACCGTGACACTCGCCGATCCGGCCTTGGTGGTCCCCGAGGTCGAGATGACGGGGAGCGCGTCCGGCCTGCCCGAGTGGGCGTGGCCGCTCATCGCCCTCGGCGTCCTTCTGCTGGTCGTGCTCGCCCTGCGACTTCTCCGGCCACGTGTCACCGGGGCGCGGACGCGACCCGATTTCGCGGAAAGCCCGCTCGTGATCGAGGGACTCGTCAAGCAATTCGGCAAGGGCGTTCGCGCTGTCGCCGGCGTGGACTTCACCGTGCCCCGCGGTGTGGTGCTCGGTCTGCTCGGCCCCAACGGTGCCGGCAAGACCACGACGATGCGGATGGCGATGGGTCTCATCCAGCCCACCGAGGGCAGCGTCTTCGTCTTCGGCGAGCGCGTGACCCCGGGAGCCCCCGTGTTATCGCGCATCGGTGCCTTCGTGGAGGGTCCGGGGTTCCTCCCGCACCTATCCGGACGCGAGAATCTGGACCTCTATTGGCGGGCGAGTGGTCGGTCGGGAGATGCGCATTTCGCGGAAGTCCTAGAGATTGCAGGGCTTGGATCCTCGATCGATCGCAAGGTGCGCACGTACAGCCAGGGCATGAAGCAGCGTCTGGGGATCGCCCAGGCGATGCTCGGTATGCCGGACATCCTGCTCCTGGACGAACCCACCAACGGGCTCGATCCGCCCCAGATCCGCGAGATGCGCCAAGTGCTGCGTGACTACGCCACCGATGGGCGCACGGTGATCCTGTCATCGCACCTCCTCGGCGAGGTCGAGCAGACCTGCTCCTACGTGGTCGTGATGCACCGCGGGACCGTGGCCGCGACGGGCACCGTGGCCGAGTTGCTCGCCGGGCGGAGTGGTCAGCAGCTCGAGGACGTGTTCATGGACCTCGTCGGCTCGGACCACCTCGTCAATGCCGGTCCGTTGCCGGAAGGGGAACGCTGATGGAGCAGTACTCGGCACAGCGCACGCTGAGCGTCCGCGTGGAGTTGATCCGTCAGGTGCGGCGTCGGCGAACGGCGGTCGCCTTCGCCCTCGTCATCGCACTCCCGATCATTGTCGTCCTCGCTGTGAAGTTCGGGCCGTCCTCCAGCGGTCGCGGGGGATTGGCGGACGGGGATCTCGATGTGTTCGGGTTGCTTGCCTCCGGTCCGTGGAACTTCGCCATCAGTGGGTTGCTCTTTTCCTCGGCGTTCCTCCTGGTGATCCTCGCGGCGATGTTCCTCGGGGACACCGTCGCGAGCGAGGCCTCGTGGGGAACGATGCGGTATCTGCTCGTGGCGCCCGTACCCCGCCGCAGATTCCTGTTCGTCAAATTGGTCGTCGGACTACTCCTGACCCTTGCGGTGCTGCTGGTTCTCGTCCTCGCGTCCTTCCTCCTGGGTCTCCTCGCCTTCGGGACAGCCCCACTGGCGAGCCCGTTGGGAGGCACCTTGAGCGCGGGGGAATCCACGGTGCGACTCGCGGTCATCACCGGCTACATCGCGGTGACGCTGCTTGTCCCAGCCGGGATCGCCTTCCTGGCCAGTGTCTCCACGGACGTCCCGCTGGGGGCCGTCGGTGCAGCCGTCGTGATCGTGATCTTCGCGAACATTCTCGATGCCATCGAAGCCCTGGGCTCCCTGCGCCAGTTCCTTCCCGCCAACTACACCGGCGCCTGGGCCGACGCGCTCGGTTCGGTCGTCGTCTGGGACCAAATGGCCATCGGCGTGACTTACAAC
>JBEIHR010000077.1:0-8424 GCA_040381195.1 Rubricoccaceae bacterium | reverse complement strand
CGGGTCGGATGTGGCGGATCGGGCGGTGGAACCCGCCTACTACTGGACCCGGCTCGGCTACATCGCCCCGGTACGCGTCCTCGTCACCACCCTCGGCCCGTGGTGGGGGTTCGGCATCTGGCGGGTGATCCTGATCGTGATGGTCGTGGCCGCGGTCATGGCTGCGGTACGCATCGCCGGCCGCTCACTGGTGTTGGCGATCGCCCTCGCACTGTTCGTGGGGTTGAACACCGTCGTGATCGCGTACCTCGGAAATACGTATCTCGCCGGGACGATCCTCGCGCTCACCTTCCTGCTGCTGTCCCTCGGCGTGACCTACCTGGGCAGCGCTGCATCCCGGGGACTCGGTCCCTGGGGATCACCACGCTGGTCCACGGCCGCGATGAGCGGTGCGCTCCTCGGGTGGCTGGTGATGATCAATCCCTACGGATTCCTGCTGGGCGCAGGGATGTGGGGAGCGCTGCGGCTCGTGGCGCTCTGGAAGATCCACACGGAACGCGCACGCCGGCTGGGAGCGGACGCAATCGCGCTCGTTGTCGGCGGGGCTCTTGGATTCGGCGTCTTCTGGATCGCCGGGTTGGTGATCTTCCCGGGACGTTCGTGGTGGGACACGTATCTGGAATGGAACGCCCGACTCGACTACGTGCAGTTCATCGGCGATGCCACCACGTGGCAGCGCGACACAGCGCTGATCGTCATCGTCATCTCAGTCCTCGCATCGCTCTTCGCCACGATCGCACAGCCGCGGCACAGGTGGGCGTGGGCGGCTCTGGCAATTTCGGTATCCAACGTGGTGATGACCGCGGTGATCATGGCGGTGATGCCGGGGCCGTGGCTCGAGGCTCCGCACTATGTGGCGCTGCTCTGGCCCGGTGCGCTCATGGCGCTGACACTGACCTTCACCTCACTCTTCCCGGGAACCCGATCCGAGCGGTCTCTGTATCCGTGGGTACTCCTGGGCGGGATCGCGGTGACTGTGCCGCTCCTTGTCTGGGCAGGACGGTTCGACGGGGTCCTGGAGTTGTCCGTGGCCTGGATCTTGGCTGCCGTGGGGGTGCTGGCACTCATGGTGATCGCCATCATCGTGCGGTCTCGCTGGAACATCGGCGTCGCGATCGCCCTCGTCATCGTGATGGGTGCGGTTTTCGTATCCGCACAGTTCTGGCAGAACGGGCGCGGTCTGCTCGGGATCTACGGCCAGTACCCGTTCCGCACTGCGTTCGTCGACTTCCAACACGATGATCAGTTCGCGTCGCGCATGCAGATTCAGGAATGGCTGCTGGGACGGACGCAACCTTCGGACTCCATCGCGATCTGGACTGATCCGGATGGACTCGGTCGCGAGGTCGCGGCCATGCAGATGTGGGGGGACTACAACTTGGTCACCCCCGAGGCCACCATGAGCCGGAGCACCACCACACGACTGGAGGACATGCGGCCGTCGATCATCGCGATGTATGCGCCGGACCGCGCCCAGATCGAGACGCTGTACTCCTCGCTACCACCGTGGTCACTTCCCTCGGATCTGGAGTGCGCCTCCGCTCCCTACCTCGGGGTGGGAACGGGGGAGATCGTCGCCTGCATCACCCGCTTGACCTGGGTCGGCTAGTCGAGCGTCGCGATCACACGAGCAGGCGGGCGATATCTGCAGCACCCTTCGCAGTACGCGTGAAGGATGCGGCGCGTGTCCCAAACCAGCGCAGGGTGGACTCCTGGCCCTGGGTATCCAGGCCGACCCGTTGGTCCTCGCTGACGCGGTAGTCGATCACCACGGTGTCGTCGATCACCATGCTGTGGTCGCGGACGGCGAGCATGGACCACCAGCGGTCATGCAGCCATCCGCCGGGGATGGCGACGCGCAGGACACGCTGCGGGACAACCGCGGAGGCGCCACCCGTGGCGATGGAGTGACGCAGGACGTAGATCCACTGTGTGCGGAGGTCGAGGTCGTTCCAGTCCGCGGGAACGGGGAACGTGTTGCGCAGGGTGCCACCGAGGTGGGTTCCTCGGGTGTCGATGAGCTGCCCATCGGATGCGAGCATCACTGCGTTGGGAAATGTCCGCGCGACGGCCTCGTGGTGACCGATGCGGTCGATATGCCAGATGTCGTCGTGGTCCCCGAGCACCGCGAGGTCGAATTCCTTGACGGCGTGCACGCCCTGGGCGAAGTTATGCGCGATGCGGCTGGTGACGTCCTTGCTCGTGGTGGTGGCGCGGTGGATGTCGAACCCGTGGGCCCGGAGAAGTGCATCCACCTGCGGGGAGGTTGCGTCGCAGACCGCGATGCGCGCATCGGGAGTGCGCGATTGTCCGGTGATGCTGTCCAGGGTGCTCGCGAGGAAGGGCGCATCGCCATGCGCCACCACGACGGCGGCGATGCGCATCAGGCGCTGACCTGCCGCCGACCCTTGCGCCGCTGCGCACCCGCATCGAGGTCGCGGATCAACGCCTCGTAGTCATCGGCGACGGCATCCCATCGATAGTGCTCGGCGATCCGCTTCCTGCCCACGGCGGCGAACTGCTGCAAGTCCGCGTCGATGTTGGCATCGAAGACATGGTCCTCACCACCGGCGATGTCGTCGAGCAGGGTCGCGAGCTGATCGGCATCGGCCCAGAAGAAGGCCTGCTCCGCGGTGACCTCGCGGTTGAACTCGCAGTCGAAGGCCAGGACTGGGGCACCGGCGCCCATCGCGCGCAGCAGACTCGGATTGGTGCCTCCCACGGAATGTCCGTGGATATAGGTGCGGGCGTTGGCGTAGAGCTGGTCGAGGAGGTCGCGGTCGTAGATCCCGCCGAGGAAACGAATGCGCGCATCGTCCTGCGCCGCTTCGTGCACGCGATCCACGTACCACTTGCTATACGGGGCGGAACCGACGACGAGGAGGGGCCGGGTCTCATCCGAGATGCGGTACGCATGCACCGCGTCGAGAACATGATTCTCCGGCTCGAACCGGGCCACGATGAGGTGGTAGTCACGGCGCAGGACACCGAGTTCACCGATCCGATCGCTCCCCGGCTCGATGACCTCCGCCCCGTAGGAGATGAAGACCGCCTCGCGTCCGTACGTGGTGCGTACGTGGGCTGCGATGGCCCGGGAATCGGCAATGACAGCGTCAGCCCGACGCACGGCCGCACGCTCGGCCCACCGGTAGTAGCGGGCACCAGCTCCCCGCCACTTGCCGCGGCGAGATTCCAGACCATCCAGATGGACAGCTGTGGGGATACCCGCGGCCTGTAGTGGCGCGATCATCGGAGCGTTTCCCGCATTGAACAGCAGACACACATCGGGGCGGTCGGTGATCACCGCGTGTACCGCGCTGAGCGCCGTGTGACTCAAGGTCTCGGTCATCCGGTGGCGCAGCGCTGGAATGTTCACCACGCGCATGCCCCGATACTCGTCCACACTCTGGCCCGGGTTACGCGCGTAGACGGTGATGTCATAACCGCGGGAGGCCAGTCGACTCCCGATCTCCTCGACCGCGGTCTCGAATCCGCCGTAGTTGGCAGGAACCCCACGGGTTCCCATCAACGCCACCTTCACATGACCACCGTACTTGGTCACATACGACGGACTTCCCCGTTGCTACCCTCCACGCGTGGAGGTCCGCCCGCTCTCTATCGGAGGCGCCTGGCATTTCACCCCGATCCTGCGCCCTGATGATCGCGGGGTGTTCCTGGAGTCGTTCAAGTCCTCGGTATTCGAAGAGGCCGTAGGTCGACCCTTCGACCTACGGCAGATGAACATCTCCGTGTCGCGGGAGGGAACCGTGCGCGGGATCCACTTCGCCGACGTGCCACCCGGACAGGCGAAATACGTGCAGTGCTTCGACGGTCGGATCCTGGATGTGGTGGTGGACATCCGGGTCGGATCCCCCACCTTCGGATCCTGGGACGCGGTGGAACTCGATGCGGAATCCCGCTGTGGATTGTTCGTGGCAGAAGGACTCGGGCATGCGTTCTGCGCACTCACCCCCTCGGTCACGGTGGGGTATCTGTGCAATGAGGCCTACGCCCCCACCCGCGAGCACGGTGTGCACCCGCTGGATCCCGCACTGGATCTGCCGTGGCCGTCACCGGACGTCGTGCTCTCCCCGAAAGACGCGGGGGCGCCCCTGTTGGCCGATGCCGTCGCTAGCGGACGCGTTCCGACCTACGACGCATGCATGTCTTGGTACCGAGAGAGATCAGCTGTCTGAACGTGTCACCCGGATGAGCGCGGGAATTCCGTGAGAACGGCACGGTCGGCGATCGATCCCAAGGGCGCGATGGTGCGCGTGTTACCAGGGTCGGACCACACTACGTTGACGTCGAGGTTCGGGTACGCGGCAAGTTGGAGCCGCACATATTCGATCGTCGCTTGGTCGTACGGGACCGGTGGCAGATTCAGGTAGAAGAGCTGCTGATCTCGGGACAGGACTCCCGTCAGGCTCGCACCCCACAGGTTGGGCAGCGTGCCCCCGGCTTCCCAGAGCAATGGGGTATATCCCGGCTTGGTGTTTCGGGCCCCGTCAACGATCGGGACACCCGTGGCACGGGTCAGATACTCAATGCGGGCGTTCGCATTCGCGATGCCCGGTGCCACCGGATACCCCTCGTCGAGGGGAACGGGGAGCGCACCCACGTAGCCGAAGGCGGTGATGCTGAGCAGGGCGACCACACCTGCGGCAAGCGCGGCTCCTGGGTTGCCGAGGCGTGCACGCGTGGCACGCAGCAGGACCGCAAGGCCGACCGCGAGGGTTGCGATCACCACGGGTGCGGCCATGACGTACGCCGCGTTGAGGGACTTCAGGACGTAGTAGGAGTCGATCCAGCTGACATCCGCTGCGTAGGCGCCGCGGACAAAGAAGAGAGCGACGAGTGTGGCGCCGATGGCCGGCGCGGCGAGGGCGAAGAAGATCGGTGAGGACCGGAGGGTGCGCCAGGCGAGCAGGCCGATGAGCACGGCGAGGACCGGGGCGGCGAGGCCGGCGGCGAGGTTGAACGGGGCCATACCGGAGTCAACGGCGCCGACGATTTCACCGAACTCCAGGACGTCCACCTCGCTGGCGCCGAGCACGGCCTGTCCTTGGGTGAGGGCGAACAGGATCCCGGCCGCGGCGCCCACGACGAGGTAGGCGATTCCGAGCGCTCTCCTTGTGCGCCAGAGGGCCACCGTCACTACGAGTCCTGCGGGGACGAGCCCGAGGGCCAGCGGAGTCCAGAGGCCGATGACGCTGATCGCGGCGAGTGGAACCACGAACCAGCCGAGGGTGCGGGCGGAGCGCCAGCTGCGGGCGGAGATGTAGCTCGCAGTGGAGGTGATGGTGAGTGCGAGAACGAAGTTGGTGAATCCGGCTTGGAACAGGTTCTGCACCGATCCGAGCAGCGCGAACACGGCGAATCCGGCAGCGGCGAGGACCGCGGCCGCGCGGCTCCCGGACCAGCGGCGGGCGATGCTTGCGGCCAGCCAAGTCAGTGCCCCGAGACAGAAGGCGAAGGTGAGCGCAGACCAGAGCACATAGGGCTGCAGCAGCTCAATGCGGGTCAGGTCGGCGTTGCTCACTGCGTACTGCAGCAGTGCCCAGGTGGTGGTGTGCAGGACGGGGTACCACTGGTTCCACGCTTCCGACCCGTCGATCGTGGGCCAGGTGGTGCTTTGCGCGATGTACGTGTTGGCGAAGGTGGTGAAGTGGGCGTGATTGTCCCACCCGGAGAACAGCAGACCCGACACCGTCTGTGCGGCATCCGCGCCCAGGTAGGCACTGATCGGCCACCAGGCGGCGAGTGCGATCGTCACGATGACGATGGCGTCGGGCCAGGTGGGTCGTGGAACAGGCACGCCACGCATCTGCGGGATGGTGCGCAGGGCAAGACCGAGGAGCATGAGACCGATGAGGAGCGCGCGAGCGGTCATGTGATCGATCGGTGTGCTGCCCGCGCGAGGGAACACCAGGGCGATCACACCGAGCGCGACGATGCTCGAGATAACTGCGCGCTCGACCAGTCCCCGGCCCCAGGGGGGGACGATCGCCATCGTGATCGCGGTTGCGACCACACCGAGTAGTGGCGCAACGAACAGTGCCGCGGAGGAGACGGCAACGAGTGCGATGAGCGCGATCATCGGGTGAACTCCATCCCGATCTCGACGGGACGATCGAGGACCGCGCTCACCGTGGCGGCGCCGTCGGTGACCTGCATCCCGGTGTACTCGGTCACGCGGTATCCCGCGGGCGGGATCACCGTGACCGAGAGTGTGGGCGGAACGAAGACGGACTGCGGCTCGGCGCGCAGCCGGTAGACGAGTGCAGGTTGCCGTGCCTGCTCCGGTGATCCGCCGACTGCACTGAACGTGCCCGGAGGGAGTTCATAGGAGACGACGACCTGTGAGGTGCCCCCCGGTGGGGTCCATCCCACGACCCGGATCATGCGGTTGCCGAACCCGTCGGTAACGAAGCCCTTGCCGGCCTGCTGACGCGAGTGGCCCTTGAAGGGTCGGATGCTGAAGTTCGATGGGAATGATGCGCGGAACGCCTGGGCCGAGTTAGGGATGTAGATGATGTGCGCGTTCTTGACCCACATCGTCTCGTACCCGATGCGCTCAGGAGGGCCCTCGGGGCGGTCAACCGGCGTTTGGTTGGTGATCGTCACGACCTGATTGATTCCCGCGGATCCATCCTCGCGCAACGCAACCTGCATGAGCGTATTGCGTTGCTGGAAGACATCGACCTTGGACTGATTGCCGTTCTGCGTGTAGACCGCGGACCAATCACCGATCTTCGGATCCGAGACGCACCCCGCTGCGCCGGCGTCGAGTGACAACTGCTGCAGGCGGGGATCACGCATCCACACCTGGAAATGCCTGCCCGGCACGGTGCTTGCGATCGCCTGAGCCACGTTCACCAGGTCATCACCGGAGAGTAACCGCGCCATGAGCTCGTCGAGGAGCTGCTGATTAGCCGCCTGGCGCTGATCCGCCTCCTCCTGTCCGAAGGTGGCGTAGGCGTCGATGAGCAGGATCTCTCCGAGCTGATCGCCGGTGACCGTTCCGTACACCACGGACTCCACCGGGCCGGTGGCGTTGAGGACCGCACCGATCGCGGTCAGGTCGAGGAAGACCACACCGTCGACCCGCGGATACCCACCACCGGTCCAACTCGCCGCCATCTCTTGCGCGGAGTAGACGTAATTCGGATGGGTGTTGGTCACCACGAAGGGTGCGAAGCGCGTGTTGCCGGGGAAGAACGGATTGGGGCCGGGTCCGAACCACGTGACCGGGGCGTTGAGTGGCGGGAACAGTTGCGTGCTCGTCTGTCCCTTCACCGGGATAGAGATCCTGCCCTCGTTGAACTCGACCATCACCAGGGTGAGCGGCGCCCCGCCGGATGCACGCATCTCCGCCTGGTTGCCGATCGCCACGAGGTAACGGCGGGGGCCGTCAGCACCCAAGGCGCCCGGAAGAACGGGTGCGATCTCCGCGATCGCGTTGACGGAGGCCCGCACCGGCCGCATCTCGGTGAGCGCAGTGCCGCGAATCCCGTCGAGAGGTTGGGTCACCGCAGATCGTGTTTCGATGGCGGCGAGATTCTTCTCTGCGGCATCGAGACGATCGATGACAGTGGCAACCCGGTCCGGGAGCGCCTCGAGCATCGCGATGTTGATCGCTCCGTCGGAGAAGATTCGGTCACCGGAGGTTTTCCCCGAGAGGTCGCCGTACAGGGACAGCAACTCGTCGGTACCCTGCGCGATGGCGACTGCGCCCTGTGCCACGCGCTCCCAGTTGCGCACAGCGGGGTCCAGTGGCGGGATGCGCGTGAGGATCGCCACCTGCGCGATATCCGAACTCTTAAACACCCGCTCGGCCGAGGCCGAGGCTGCGGCAACCGCGGCCTCACCGCCCGCGTAGTCCCCGGCCACAAGCTGGTCCGCAGCGGTGCTCAGATTGCTCTGCAACCCCAAACCGCCTGTGGCCGCGTAGCCGAGGGCCACCATCAGCCCGGCCTGCATCCAGAGGACGAATCCCCCAACGGCGGCGGCGAGAACAAGACCCAGTGCCAGGGGCCAGCGCACACCTCGGGGCTGGTCGGACACCTGGTCAGTCTAGGTCGCCCTAGGGGGGGCTTCCTGGGCTCCTAGTAGGCGCCTTTGCCGGTGACGACGACCTTCGCGGTCTTGGCGACGATGACGAGATCCAGGGCCGGGGACCAGTGCTCGACGTAGTCCAGGTCCATGCGCATGCGCTCGTCCCAGTCGACCGCCTTGCGCCCGGAGACCTGCCACAGGCCGGTGAGTCCGGGTTTGGTGAGGTGGCGGCGGTGATCGTCATCCTCGAATAGCGGGATCTCATCAAGCAGCACCGGGCGCGGTCCTACGAGGGACATCGATCCACCGATCACGTTGATGATCTGCGGCATCTCGTCGATCGACCATCGGCGCAGTATGCGCCCG
>JBEIHR010000076.1:0-8677 GCA_040381195.1 Rubricoccaceae bacterium | reverse complement strand
GGCAGCGCTAGCGTTCACCCATGCGTCGTCTCGTGGAACTCTCCCGATTCGTGGTCGCGCTTCCGGCGATCGGCTCCATCATCGGGGCGATCGTCCTGATGATCATCGGCATCCTGGAGATCGGTCGCGCGGTCGTGAAGCTCTTCGACACCGCGATCCCCCTCAAGGAGAGCGTGGTCACCATCCTGACCGCGGTGGACACCCTGCTTCTGGCAACAGTGCTGCTGGTGATCGGCTACGGCCTCTACGAGTTGTTCGTGGACTCGAGCGTGCGCCTGCCCGCGTGGCTCGAGATCCGCTCCCTCGACGATCTCAAGGCGAAACTGATCGGTGTGGTGGTCGCGGTTATCGCGGTTGTTTTCCTGGGATATCTCGTGGACGCGAAGGATGCGAACGATGTCATGCTGATCGGAATCGGGGCGGGTGCTGTCGTGGTCGGCCTGGCCGCATTCACCTTCGCCGCCAAGAAGGATGGTCCGAAGTCCCAGCGTGATTTCACCAGTCTCTGAGCAATGTTCGATCCCGCACTCGCCGCAGCAGCCCACGGTCACATCACGCAGGTCGACACTTTCACCGACCTCTACCGCGCCCACTACGAAGCTCACACGACTGTGGCCGAGACATTCCACGACTTCACACTGGGCCTCGGGGTCGCTGAGGCATGTGACGGCGAGATCGTCGCCTTCGATGGGAAGGTCTGGCGGGTGCCCGCCGATGGATACCCGGTTCCCGCCGAACCATCACTGGGCCTGCCTTTCGCCGTGGTCGCCCAAGGCGGCATGCCTATCGACACACCGGTACCCCCTGGATCCACGATGGACGACATCACCACCCTCGTCGCCGACGTCGTGACTGCGGGTGATCTCGCCCAACCCACCGAGCACCTCGTGGCTGCGGTGCGGATCGACGGCGTGTTCACCGATGTCGTCCTGCGCAGCGAGCACCGCCAGGAGCCGCCGTATCCACCGCTGCCCGACGTCTTGAGTCACGAGGTTCGCTTCGAGTTCCCCGCGTGGGAGGGAACTCTGGTCGGATTCCGATTCCCCGATGCCCAGGACGGGGTTGTGATCCCCGGCCTGCATCTGCACGGTATCTCCACCGATCACACCAGTGGCGGGCACTGCCACACGTTCACCGTCGCCCATGCGACCCTGACGGTGTGGCTCGACGATGTGGCCGTGACGCTCCCGCATGAAGGTTTAGCTGAACAGGTCCGTGCGCGACTCGGCGACAGAGGAGTGTGACGGTGTTCGAGGAAACGAAGAAGCTCCTGCAGCGGGCCCAGAATGCGAACACGACCCTGGGCGAGCTCAGCGACCAACGTCAGCCAAGGCCCGCGATCGCGAGCCGAATCCTCATGGGCGTTCTCGCCCTGGCATGCCTGGGGGCCTTGATCGCCGCCGCGATCGCCGCGACGCGCTGACACCTACTTGTAGCTCGACACCTTCGTGACGCTGCCATCCGCAGCGAAGGTGGTCCACTCGCCTGTCTTCTTCCCTGCTCGGTAGGCACCTGTGCGCATGTGCGTGCCGTCCTTGTGGAACCACTCCCAGGCGCCGTCGGGCTTGTCATCCTTCATCTTGCCCAGCACCTTGGGATGTCCGTTGTCGTAGTACTCACGCACCTGACCCCCGCGCTTCGGGTAGGACGCATTGATCTCCGCGATGCGCACCTTGAGGATTTTCTGCAGCAATGCCTCCGGGAATGCGGAGTCCATGTCGAAGTGGATCGTGCCCTTGGTTGTCGGGAAACCCGCCAGGTCCTTGATCAGGACCTCCTGAACATGCGCGCCCGGGAAGAGGCTGTTGTGATCCGAGAAACCCGAGTAGCAGAGCACGTTGTCGTCCCCGATCAGGAACGCGGGCATCCCCCAGGCGATCTCTTCGTGGGCCCCCGGGAGGGCGGCGGCGATACGCGCGCGAGTCTCCGCGAGTGCCTCGCGCTGTGAGACGGGGAACTTGGCCAGCGCCTTAGCGATCGGATCGGAGGGCACCGGGAAAGGGTAGTCGTCCTTATGCGAGCACCCCAATCCTGGTAGATGCGGCGCATTCGCCTTGCTTGTCCCGAAAATGCGGATTATCCTGCCGGTTGATGACGCAATTTCGGATTTCCGAGGCGGCCGGACTTCTGGGCGTGAGCGATGACACCGTCCGTCGCTGGATCGCCGACGGTCGGCTCGCCACCCGCCCCGATGCCAGTGGGCGGATCACCGTGGAGGGCAGCGCCCTCGCCGCCCTGATGTCCGAGGGCGCCATCGCGGACACCGGTGGGACCCCGTCTTCGGCCCGGAATCGCTTCCCGGGGATCGTGACCCGGGTGGAGCGAGATGGCGTGATGGCCCTGGTGGAACTGCAGGCCGGACCCCATCGGATCATCTCGCTCATGAGTCGCGAGGCGGCCGACGAACTCGGATTGGAACCGGGAGTGCGCGCCTCTGCCACGATCAAGGCAACGAATGTCGTCATCGAGGGCCGCGAGAAGTAGTGCTCCCCCGACTCCTTCCCCGGATTGCGGCACTCACGACGATCCTGACCTTCATTGCCTCACCCGCATCGGCCGAGAACCGGCCCAACCCCTACGTGCAAAGCATCCCAGCCGCGACGATCACGGTGTCTGCCGCTGCGTCTCTTACGGACGTATTCCCCGTTATCGCGCAGGCATTCTCGAAGCGCTATCCGCAACTGAAGGTCACCTTCAACTTTGCATCCTCGAATTCCCTCGTCGAACAAATCCGCGCCGGCGCCCCCGCGGATGTCCTTGCCACGGCTGACGAAGCGGTCATGTGGAAAGCCACAGAGGCCGGCCTCACCGCGAGGCCGCTGCTCTTCGCTCGGAACACCATGGCGATCGCGACACCGAAGGGGAACCCAGCGGGCATCACCAGCATCGCTGACCTCCAGGACTCCAGAGTGACGGTCGCCGTCTGTGCGGACAAAGTTCCCTGCGGGGTGCTCGCATCACGATTGTTTCAGAAGAACGGACTCGCGATCGATCCGGTGACCCGCGAACTCGACGTGCGCGGTGTCCTCGGGAAAGTGATCGCCGACCAGGTCGACGCGGGAATCGTGTACGCAACCGATGTCGCGGCATTCCCAGACGACGTCACCGGGATCAGAATTCCCAGTGCGAACAATGTGACCACCAATTACCCGATCGCCACAGTCGTCGACTCGCGGAACGCCCAAGCGGCCAAGGCGTTCGTGGACTACGTCCGCTATTCGTCTTCTGCGCAACGGATTCTGCGTGCATGGGGGTTCACCAAACCGTGGTGACCACTCAGCGGCCCGCCTTTCTCATGATCCCGGGCATCATCGCGATCGCATTCCTGGTCGTTCCCCTGCTCGCTCTGATCTCCGATGCTCCGTGGTCAGCGTTCCCCGGGATCCTGTCCTCCCCCACGGCACTCGAGGCGCTGCGCCTCTCGCTCGTCACCTCGGTGCTCGCCACGATCGTGGCAACGCTCGTGGGTGCACCGCTGGCGTGGCTCCTGGCACGGGACTCCCTCCCCGGGACCCGCATCATCCGCGCACTCGTCATCGTCCCGCTGCTGCTTCCGCCCGTCGTATCCGGCGTTGCACTGCTCAGCGCCTTCGGCTGCCGGGGCGTGATCGGCGGCGTCATCTACGACGCCACCGGGTGGCAGTTCCCGTTCAGTACCGCTGGAGTCGTGCTCGCCGGCACATTCGTCGCGATGCCGTTTCTCGTCATCACGCTCGAGGGCGCGTTTCGCTCCCAGGACCGGGAGATCGAGGAGGCGGCCGCTGTCGATGGTGCGACACCGCGCATGATCTTCCTGCGCATCACGCTGCCGCTGGTGTTGCCCGCGCTCCTTGCGGGGATCACCCTCACTTGGGCACGAGCAATCGGTGAGTTCGGAGCCACGATCACCTTCGCGGGCAACCTCGAGGGAACGACGCAGACGATGCCCTTGGCCGTCTACACCGCGCTGGAATCCGATCGAGACTCTGCAATGGCGCTGAGCATCATGCTGCTGGTGGTTGCGGTCGCGATCCTCGTCTCCCTCCGCGGCTACTACCTTCCCTCCCGAACCAGCAGATCCAGCCGGTAACGCCTAGCCTGCGCAGGTGGCTGCAGCTTTCGAGGACCTGGTGGATCCCAGTTGGCTACCTGCGCTTGCCCCGCATCAGCAGACACTCGCGTCCATCGGGGAGTTCTTGCGCGCGGAGAACTCCGCGCATCGACCTTGGGCGCCTGCCGGCGCGAATATCCTGCGCGCCTTCACCCAGCCGCTCGACGATGTCCGCATCCTCATCGTCGGTCAGGATCCCTATCCAACCCCGGGCCACGCGGTGGGGCTTTCCTTCTCCGTGGCACCGGCGGTTCGTCCTCTCCCACGCAGCCTCTCCAACATCTACCGGGAGCTCACCGAGGACCTCCAGGTCCCCACCCCGCCGAATGGTGACCTCAGCCCGTGGGCCGAGCGTGGTGTCCTGCTCCTCAATCGGGTGCTCACCGTGCAACTCGGTCAACCGGGGAGTCATCGTGGGAAAGGCTGGGAGCAGATCACGCAGGCTGCGATCGCCGCTCTCGCGCAGCGCACCGATCAACCCCTCGTCGCGATCCTGTGGGGGAAGGATGCGCAGACGGCGTCGGAGTTCCTGCCCGATGTGCCTGTGATCACCAGTGCGCACCCGAGCCCGATGTCCGCCGATCGGGGGTTCTTCGGATCGCGGCCCTTCAGCAGGAGTAACGAACTCCTCGAGGAGATCGGTGGCGATCCGATCGATTGGTCGTTGCCCTGATCGCTGGTACGCCGCGCAGTACAGGGAGAGGAGTTCACATTCCGCGTCGACCATGGCAGCTACCTGGGCGGCGCCCAACGAGACGCCCGATTCCGAGCTCAATGCTCGAGCCGCCGCGAGAACGTCGTCTGCCAGATCTAGGGTGGTACGCATCACCACATCAGAAAATCACGACATCACCCTTGGACGGGCATCCGCTCCTTGACGTAGCGGTGCACCCAGGAATCCGCGACGAAGGACATGAACGGAACCGTTCCAGCCAAGAGCATCAACACCGTCTTGCCGAGGTGGAGGCGCATGCGGAAGCACAGATCGACCGCCACGATCAGGTAGATGAAGTAGAGCCACCCGTGAGCGATCCACAGGATGCTGTAGAGCGACGGCCGATTCCCGTCCTCGGAGAAGAAGGAGGTGAAGGAATTTCCCTCACCCATCCAGCCAACGATGAGGATCACCATCCACACGAACCCGGTGGCGAGGACCACGCCGGTGATCCAGGCCATGATGCGAAAACGCAGGAGTGCTCCGGGAATCCCCTTCATGGAACCGACGCTAACGGCTTCAGACTTCACTCGCGAACGGAGGTTCCGCCCCCGCACGCTGGCATGTGATTCCCGCCACGCGGATACCGAACTCGGCTGCTGCCGACACCTTCTCAAGGTCGGCGAGATCTTCACGTGCCCACCCGTGATGCATCCAGTGCACCAGGAAGCCCCCGCTGAACGAGTCACCCGCGCCGACCGTATCCACGACGGGAACCGTCGGCACGGGTAGCACATTCGATCCACCGGCGCAGGTCACTCGAACCGCATCTGCCGCATCGGTGAACAGCACGGTCGCTCCCGTGCGCATGTGGATCTGCTCTGCCGCCGTGGCGGGACGCTCCCCCGGATACATGAAGGCGAGATCATCGCCACTGACCTTGACGACATCAGCTCGCGTCAGGACCGATCCCAAGGTTCGATCGAACACCTCCGACGACGTCATGACGGATGGCCGACAGTTGGGGTCCACCATCACGATCTGGTCGTCCCGCGCAGCCGCCACGACGGCAGCCGATGCAGACGCGAGGGGCTCGAGAACCAGTCCGAGCGTGCCCACGTGGATAACCGAGACATCCGGGCCCACACACGCCAAGGCCATCTCTGCGGTCACAGCCGCAGCCGACGTCCCCTCGAGCATGAAGCGATAGCTCGCAGCACCGAACGCGTCGATCTGTGCGATCGCCAACGTGCTCGGCTCGTGCACTTGACGTCCCAGCGCCAGCGTTACCCCATCGGCCGTCAACATTCGCAGGATCCGTTGGCCGAAGGCGTCCATCGACACCCCACCCAGGAACGACGCCTCCTCACCGAGCCGGGCGATGGTGCGCGCGGTATTCAGGGGTGCACCGCCGACAACCGATGTCACCTCGCCCTCGGGATCGACGATGATGTCGATGAGGGCTTCGCCCATCACGGTGATCACTCCAAGAATCTACCTGCAGTTTCCGTTGATACGGTCGCCGGTGCCCTGCCCGCTGTCAGCAGTGCAGACCTCGGTCACGAGTCTCGACTACCGTCCTTCATGTGCGCTTCTACGTCGTGTGCACAGGGGCACTGAAGGAAATGGATGCTGTGGTCAGAGGCTTGCCCAAGCTTGACTCCATGGGTTGATCGAGGCTCGCAATCGTGGGTTCATTGCGATCAAGGGTGCGCGATCCTCGTTCCGCACCGTCGATAGTGAACGTCGTCGACACAGACACTGTGTACGTGCCTGAGACACCCTGCCGCTGGAGTTGCTTGGCGATTGCCTTCGCACGGTCACGCGCGAGGTTGAGATTCAAATCGACCGTATCCAAGCCGGTCGATACCCCGAAGATCGTCACGGCGACGTTCTTCGCGCCAGCCGGGATCGCCTTGGCCATGGATCGGATCTTCGCCGCGCCCGACTCGCTGAGGATCGCGGTGCGAGCCTGAAAGAACGCCGCCTCCCGCACCTGGCCCTGGCCCAACGACACCTGGGCAGAAACGGGTGCTTCCGGGTTGATGACGTTGAGTCGGAGATTCACCGATCGCATCTGGGCGGTCACGGTGTCGCCGTTGACCTGGAGGACGTAGTCCCCTTGATTCATATGCGTCGGGACCGGAAGCGTTCCTCCCACAGTCCCCACGGCGCTGACCGGGATGGATCCCAACCACATCGTGCCATCGAGTGCGCGCGCCATCAACTTGCCGACCATGCGGGCGCTAGTGCGAGGGATCGCATAGACGTTGACTATCGAGTCCGGGAGGTAGCCATCCCCGGCGACTGTGATGCTGCCGCCTTGTGGCACCTGCATTACCCCGCTCGGGGCAAGAACCGCAGGCGCACCCGACGATGTCATCGTGTTGACTGAGAGTTGGAAGTCCGACCCGAGGGCTTCCCAACCCGAGTTCGTGGGCGTCTTGACCAGGACGATGCCGGATTCGATGAGGCCATCGAGCGTCACTGCCCCGAGGATTCCTCGGTCCATCACCATGGCCGGAGGTGCCACGGGACCCGTGGAGCCGGAGGTCGACGTCGACTCCCGAGACGTGGTGTCGGAGGGCGGCACGGTGACGGTGATCGCCTGAGAGATCTGAGAAGCGACCAGGAAGTTGGTGGTGGATCCCGCATCGGCAAACACCGTGCAGAGGCCTGTTCCGTTGAACGTGACGATTCCACCGGCCATGGTGCAGGCACCAATTGCGGTAATCGTGGGAGTGATCCCCGTCGCAAGCCCGGTGACGGCCGACACAGATGTGGCGACCGGGGTGTAGGTGCCGTTCGGTCGCGGCGACGCCGGCACGGGTGACGTGAATGTCAGTGTCTGTCCCGCAGGAGTGATGGTGATCGTTTGATTGGCTGACGTCACCGGGTCGTAGTTCGCATCGCCGACATTGGTCGCCTTCACCCGGCACAGCGAGCCGGCATTCCCGAGGGTCAGGGTCGTCCCGCCGATCGAGCATGTCCCCGCATCAACCGCATAGGCCGTCGCCCCAGTGCCCGAGCCACCCGAGGAGGCGAGGGCGATCGTCTGCCCGAAGATCGCGGTGGATGCGGAGGTCATGGTCAGGGTGGCCTGACTCGCCTTGTTCACCGTGAAGGCCTGGGCAACCGGCGAGGCCGCGGAGTAGAAGGTGTTGCCCGGCTGGGTCGCGGTGATCGTGCAGGTGCCGGCCCCGGTGATCGTGAGCACTCCGGAGGCCACCGAGCAGACGGTGGTGTCCGCCGAGGTGTAGGCCACCGTCAGGCCGGATGAGGCCGTGGCGCCGAGGCTGAAGGCCGCATCACCGTAGGTCTTCGTCGAGATGCCGCCGAAGGCAATGGTCTGCGATGCCTGCGACAGGGCCAGCACCTGGGTTGCCGAGGTGAGCGATCCGGCGGAGTAGGTGAGGGTGTACGTGGCAGGGGTTCCCGTGAGCGCGAGACCGCTGAGTGTGGCAACGCCGGATGACGCGGTCGCCGTCGTCGTGCCGATCAGGGTTCCCCCCGAGGACACGGCGATCGTGACAACCGTGCTCGAATCGGAGGACCGCCGATTGCCCCCCGAGTCACGGATCTCGACGATCGGCTGCGTCGTCCAGGTGTTGCCATACGTGGCGCCCGCGGCGGATGTCGTGAGCGCAAGTTGCGTCGCAGCACCCGTCGTCACCGCGATGGACTGCGTGGCGGCCGTGAGCGAACCGGACGAGAACGTCACGGTGTACGCCGTCCCTGCAGTGCCGGAGATCCCAAGGTCGCTGAAAGTGGCCACGCCGTTCACCGCGGTCGCCGTGGTCGTGCCGACGAGCGTTCCGCCGGTGGAGACCGTGGCGGTCACCACGCTGGAGCTGTCGGAGGTCACCGTGTTCGCATTCGCATCGCGGATCGTCACGACCGGCTGGGTCGTGAACGCAGCCCCCGCCGCGGTG
>JBEIHR010000075.1:0-8680 GCA_040381195.1 Rubricoccaceae bacterium | reverse complement strand
TCTCTCCCCCGAGAAGGGACCCGATCTGCTGCTGGATGCGTGGGCTGTACTCGCTCCCGACTTCCCCGAATGGACCCTGCGCATCGCCGGCGATGGCCCCCTGGGCGACGAGATCACCACACGCGCAGCGACCCTGCCGCGCGTCGAGGTGGTTCCACCGGTCACCGATCCCTCGGCATTCTGGGCGGGGGTCGGTGTGGGGGTGCTTCCCTCTCGCACCGAAGGTCTACCCATGGCTCTGGTGGAGGCTCAGGCCAGCGGCATTCCGTGCGTCGCCACGGACTGCTCCTCGGGTGTGCGGCTGCTGTGCCAGGGAGTCCTGGTGCAGCCGGGGGAGGTGGGTGCGGGACTGGCGGCCCTGATGCGTGATCCCGCGCTGCGTCGCGAGGTGGGACGGCGCGGACGCGCTGCGATGGAGCAGTACCGGCTCGCAGGGATTCTGGAGCGCTGGGAGAGGTTGTTCGCGGAACTCGCGCGCTAGAGGTGCGCGTTGGCGCGGGAGAGGTCTTCCTCGAAGTCCACCTCGACGGCGAAGAGATCGGAGATATCGATGGGCGTAACCGCCATCCCGTCCTTCTCGATGGCGAGTTCGATCCCGCGCTCGAAGTAGTCACCGTCGTCACACTCCGCAAGACGCGTGATGAGCATCGCCTTATCGGCACCGCTGACGTAGTTGATGCCCACCGCCTCGCCGAGGGCGTTCGGGACCTGCTTGGACAGAAGCGCAACGCGGCCACTTCCGTCGACCGTGTACTTCACCTCCTCGTCACCGACCGCGGCCGTGTTGACGCAGATGAAGGAGGTGTCGGACTCCACGACAGGGCGGCACCGGGCCAGCAGGGAGGGATCAAAGACCACGTCGCCATTCATCCAGAGCACCCCACCCGGGCCCGAGAGTCGTAGGGCTTTCAGAAGACTCCGATTCGTGTTGGTCTGGTCGTAGGCCTCGTTGTAGATGTACGAAACATCGGGGAAAGCCTCGAGGATCAACTCCAATTTGAAGCCCACCACGGTCGTGATCCGGATGTCATCGGCAAAGACTGCATGCAGGTTGTCCATCTGCTGCTGCATGATCGTTCGACCATCCGAGAGCGGAGTGAGCGGTTTGGGCCATGGCCGCCCCAGGCGCGTGCCCATGCCGGCCGCCAGAATCACCGCTTGCAGGACCATCAGACCTCCCCGGTCACGCGAGTGCGCTGCAGGGTACGCACCGCCGCATCATGCTCGTCGATTGCGCGATCGATCTCGCTCCAGAAGCGCCGCGTGCTCTCGCCGGGGGCGAGATCGCCGAAATAGAACGCGCGCATCTGAGTTCTCGCATCCCGGCTCGTATCGTCGGCGAGAAGTGAACCGATGATGGTCCGGGCGCTATCGATCGTCGTCGCGTCGATCGTGGTCACCGCGCGCGCCAGGGGCGTGTCGTCCACCAGGCGGTCCGGGTCGGAGCGTCGATCGCACAGCAGGATCGGGGCCTCGGGTCGAAGGTAGAGGTGGTCGAGCGAGACGCTCGACACGTCTGCGATGAGCAGATCCGTCGCGCGGATCACGCCGAGCATGTCCGTCTGAGGGAGCGATGCATGGGGGGAACCCGCGTGAGCGATCGCCTGAGTGATCCGCTCATGGGCCTGACGGATGGCAGGGGTGGTACTTGTCACGATCCGCGGGTGGGGCTTGTATAGGACGCGTGCGCCCGGCTGCGCGAGGGCGGCTTCGATGAGTGCGACGCCGTAGCGATCGATCGACGTGTAGTTGTTGGCGTCGTCCTCACCCTCCCACGTGGGTGCGTAGGTGATCGTCGGTCCTGGATGCGGGGGAACCGGGGACGCGATCTCCAGATCCAATTGCGGACGGCCGACAGGAATCAGGCGGGACTCGTCGAACCAGGCGAGCGCCGCTCGGTGTCTCTCGACCGCTGCACGACCTGCCACGAAGACCCGGTCATAGGCCTTGGCCTGGTTGCTGACCATGCAGATCTTGTCGCTCTCACCGTGATTGACGTGAATGTGGACCGCTTCCTGGTACGCCAGTGATTGAAAGTTGCTCCATCCATTGTTCACGTAGACGACGCACCGGAAGTTCGCCTTGTCATACAGCGCCATGAGTTCCTCGAATGTGGGAACGAGGAGCACCGGAAGAGTCGTGAGCCCCACCAAGGCGTCATAGGTCTCGATGGTGCGCGTGACGACGATCGTTGGGCGAGGACCCTGTTCGAAGATCGGTAACCATTGCTGCAGTTGATAGAGCTTGCTCGGGGGATCGGAGAAGTGCAGTGCGATGTCTGCGTGCGGAATATCCGTCAGCGTGAATCCCTCGGACTCCCCTTGGCCGTATTGACGAAGTCGGTTCCCCAGTGCGCGCGCAGCCTTTCGACTCAGGGACGTCCATGACGACATGGTGCGACTCACGTGTGGAGGTGCTCCTCGTGGATGCCTGTGTCAGGCGGGGACTCGCATCGGACTGGCCTATCGTAATCGCCGTGCGAACCATCTGGGAGCACCGGCAAGTGCTCCGCATGCTGGTGCGCCGTGACCTGCAGCGTCAATACACGTCGTTCCGACTCGGTTACCTGTGGACGCTCCTCGAACCACTCGGGATGGCGGCCGTCCTGTGGTTCGTATTCTCGGTCCTCCTCGGAGCGCGGGATTTCGGGCTGAGTCCCTACCTGTTGTTCATTGTCGCGGGCGTTCTGCCCTGGTGGTGGTTTCTCAAGGGAATGCGGGCCAGCACCAAGGTCCTCCAACGTGCGCGGGGTGAGTTGGCGTTCAGTCTCCTTCCCACCCAGGTATGGATCCTGCGCGTCATCATCTCCTCGGGGGTGGAGTTCGTGCTCTCGTTGCCGATCCTCCTCCTCGCCATGGTCGTGACGCAGTCACTGCCGGGTCCGCTCATCCTGCTCTTCCCAGTAGCGATCCTCCTGCAGTTCATGGTCATGTACGGACTCGCCCTGATCATCGCTCCCGCCGTGGCGCTCATGCCCGATCTCGGTCGCACCGTGCGGATCGTGTTGCGCGCACTGTTCTATTTCACGCCGATCCTCTACACACTGGGGCGCATTCCTGAAGCGTTGCAGAACATCGCGGCCATCAATCCGCTGGTGGGCGTCCTGGGCCTCTACCGCATCGGCTGGTGGCCGGAGGAGGCCATCTCACTGCAAGCATTGGCTGTTTCCGTGGCCAGCACCGCACTCATCGTGGTCATCGGACTCCTCGTGTTCCGGCGCCTCGAACCACGTGTGTTAAAGGAGGTGTGAGATGGCCCGAATCCGTATCGAGCCTTCACTCGCCTCGGCCGTCGAGTTCCACCATGTGTCGCTCGCGTTGCCCAAACGCAAGCGACGTCAGGGGGGCGGTAGGCGTCAGCGGCTGCGGCGGCTTGCCGGTGAGACCCGGCGCGAGGAGTTCGCTGCGATCACCGATGCATCGTTCACGGTGCTGCCCGGGGAGTCGATTCTCATCCTGGGCGCGCGTTCAGCGCACCGGCGTGCCCTGTTGCGCCTCGCGGCGGGAACGGTCCTCCCGGACTCAGGAACAGTCGAACGGCGCTTCCCCTGGATCCCGATGATCGACCTGGCGCGCACTCTGGGTCGTGGGTTCACGGTGCGCCACAACATCTACCTCCTGGGTGGACTTCTGGGCATGACGCCGGCACAGGTCTCGGAGCGCGTTCTGGACATCGCGGGCACCGCGGGACTCACACCGAAGTTGGACCGGCATCTGGGTCAGGCGCCCGCATCCGTTCGCCAGAAACTGGCCTGGGCCACCGCCATGGCCACGGGTGCGCACGGCTACGCCGTCGACGAGGTGCTCGCAGTGGGCGAGCCCGCATTCCGTGAGCAGTGCTTCGCCCGTATCGCCGAACTCCGCACCCGCGGCGTCACGTTCCTCGTCGCCAGTGACGCCCCACGTCTTCTGGACGCTACGTTCGATCGAGCCCTCTACATCGATGATGAATCCCGGGTGCACTCACTCGATGTCGACGAGGGGATCGAACGCATGCGTGCTGCACGGCGAGCGCTGCGGTCGGATGAGGATCCGCAGGATTTCGAGGACGACAACTAGGCTCACCCGCATGGGTGGCTCCCTTCCCCCCGTGGACTCCCTTCCGGAGGATGCGGTTCTGCTGCACATCGGCGTGCATAAGACGGGGACCACTGCGCTGCAGGCCGCACTGGCCGATGCTCGCGACGATCTCGCCGCCGCCGGAGTTCGGTACCCGGGGAAACTCCAGGCTCACCATCGCGCGGCACTCGCGGTTCTGGGACGACCCTGGGGATGGAACAACCGAGGTGGCGCGGTTCTGGATCGCGCGCACTTCGACCGGCTGTCTGCGCGAGTCGCGGAGCATCGCGGGCGTGTTGTGATCAGCAGCGAGTTCTTCTGCGAGGCGCCGGAGGAGGTGGCTCGCGAGGTCGTCGCCGGGCTCGGCGGACGACGGGTCCATGTTGTGGTGACCCTGCGGAATCTCGGCAAGCTCCTGCCCTCGTCGTGGCAGCAATACCTGAAGTACGGACTCACCACCGACTACGAACCCTGGCTGCAGGACGTGTTCGCGACCCCAGGCTCCTCCCGCATGTCTCCCACGTTCTGGAAGCGGCAGGCGCATGGAGCTGTGGTCGAGCGGTGGGCGTCGGCCGTCGGCTCCGACCACCTCACGGTCATCGTGCTCGAGGATGTCGAACGTTCGGCGATGTTCACCACCTTCGCGCAACTCCTGGGTGTTGATCCGCAGATCCTGGTTTCACGGATGGATCTGACCAGCAATCGATCCATGACAGCCGCGGAAGCCGAACTCCTGGTTCGACTCAACTCCCGGGTCAAGACGCAGATGGACTGGACCGAGTATGTGACCGTCATCCGCCGCGGTGTGGCGCGGGGAATGGTCGAGAGCCGGGAACCGGGGGCGGATGAGGCGCGCCTTGCGACCCCGGCGTGGGCGCTGGATGCTGCGGCCTCGGAGGGGACCGCCGCCGCAGCGCTGATCGCTGCCAGTGGAGTGCGGGTCATCGGCGACCTCGAGGCGTTGACCGTCCGGCTCCCAGACGAAACCGGGTCCCCATCCAGCGAGATTCCGATCGATGCCGCTGTCGCCGCGTTGGAAGCGATGGTGCAGGCGGTGCAGGAACAACCGACGAGCCGCCAGATTGCCGGACGCCTCGTGCGCGAAGTGCGACGCCAAGGGTGGCGGAGTCTGCTCCGGGAGAAGTCGGAGTGATCCGAGTCCGCGGTCGGAGGCTCACTGCGGTCCTGGATCAACTCCGAACGGGTGCTGATCCAGTGGTCCTGGTGGCTGAGGACCTGGTCATCGCGGAAGCAGCCCTCGCACCCCTCACGTCGAATCCGTTCGTGCCCTCCTCCGTCCTGGTCCGTCCCGATCCGCACGGCAATCTGCGCGTGCGCCACCACCGCGTCGTCTCCGCCGGCAGCAGCGTCCACCGGGTCGGGTCTCCCACACATGCGAGTGTCGGCGCGCTGGTGATCAGTGAGGTGGATGCGCAGGCGGCGGCGACTGCCCTGGCGGATCTCGATGCGCTGCTCGCTCAGGGGGCGCTCGCCGTCGACGATGACGAGTTGTTGGAATTGTGCGTTGTCGCGCTCGTGCGCGCTGGCATCGGTATCCAGGCGATCGACATCGTGGATGTGCCCTGGTTCCGGAGTCCCGTGGATCCTGACGCGGCGCGACGTGCCCTGGGTTCGGTGAGTGATCAACGGATAGCTCAACTCCAGGCCAATCGAGTCGATGACGGCTTCTACTCGACATTCCTCGTGCGCCGCATGTCGAAGCCGGTCACTCGCCTGGCACTCAGGCTCGGCCTCTCGCCGAACACCATCACGGTGATCTCCTTCCTCATCGGCCTGCTCGCCGCGCTCGCCTTCGCGCAGGGGACCCGCCCCTGGTTGGTCGTGGGGGCGATCGCCCTCCAAGCCTCCCTCGTCATCGACTGTGTCGATGGTGAAGTGGCGCGCGCCACCCGGCGCTTCAGTGCACTCGGCGCATGGCTCGATGCATCGACGGATCGGGTGAAGGAATACGCCGCCTACGCAGGACTTGCCACGGGTGCGGTGATCTCGGGGTTGTCCGCCTGGTGGGTGGCTGTCCTCCTCATCGTCGTGCAGACGGTGCGTCACATGGGCGACTACACCTTCTCGCGTATTCAGCGACTCCGTGAGGCCCATGTGGCACCGAGGTCGTTGACCGACCCCGATGACGGCTCTGCTGGGACGGGCGGTTTGGTGGAGGCATCTGCCCGGATGAATCGGCGTGCCGGTGTGCGCTGGGCGAAGAAGGTTGTGCACATGCCGATCGGGGAACGCTGGTTGGTCCTCAGCATCGGTGCACTGCTCTTCAACGGTTACGTCGCCCTCCTCGCCCTCCTCGTGCTCGTCTCGATCGCCTTCCTCTATACGGCGCTCGGTCGGATCGCGCGGACGTTCACCTGGCGGGGGCCGACCCCGAGTGGGGGTATCACTCTCGTTCGATCACAACTCGATGACGGTCCGGTCGGAGCCATGGTCGCGAAACTCCTCCACCTGCGACTCCCCACAGGGCGCTGGGTGTGGGTGTGGCCATCGGTGATCTGCGCGGTGGAAATGGGTCTGGTCGCAGCGATCGTCCTCGGCTCCGCGCACGAACTTCTGCCTCTGGCGTTCGGATACCTCTTCATCATCGCCTACCACCACTACGACACCCTCTACCGCGCGATCCAGGGGTCGCGACCGCCGCGGTGGTTGGACTGGCTCGCTCTCGGCTGGGAGGGACGCACGATTCTCGTACTCGTCGCGCTGGGGCTCGGCGCCATGGCGTGGGAACTCCGCGCGGCGTCGATCTGGCTCCTGGTCGTGTGCGTCATCCTGGCCTCCGTACAGTGGCTGCGATCTGTGAGGAGGGTGTCCTGATGGCGGATCATCCGACGATCGCGCAGATCCGTGCGGTGTGCCAACCACCATCGGTGCGTGGCCGGCGAAATTCGGAGCACTGGGTCGCTGACGTCTACCTCCGCAAGCTGTCGCCCTACCTCACCTCCCTTCTTCTGCGCACGTCGATCACGGCGAACCAGGTCACATGGCTGATGGTCGGGACCGGAATCGCCACCGCTCTCGTGATTCTGATCCCGGGGCTGCCGGGGGCGGGTGCTGCGTTGATCCTCGGCCAATTGCAGATGCTCTGGGACTGCTCAGATGGAGAGGTTGCGCGCTGGCGTGGCACGACGAGTCCGCTCGGCGTGTTCATCGATCGTGTCGGGCACTACACGACGGAGGGGCTCATCCCGATCACCCTCGGTCTCCGCGCGGCAGGATTTCCCGACGCAGGATGGTTGGACACTCCCTGGCCGCTCGTGGGTGCGCTCCTCGCGGTCCTGATCCTCTACAACAAGGCTCTGAACGACATGGTCCACGTCGCGCGGGCCTACGCCAACCTCGACCGGTTGGAGGATCGCGTCGGCGTCGGGACGCCGCAGGGTGCGCTCTTACGTCGACTGCGCTCCCTCGCGCGTGCACTGCCTTTCTATCGGGCGTATCACTCGGTCGAGTTGACCATCCTGATATTCGTCGCCGCTGTGGTCGACGCGTTCCTCGGCGACCTCGCGGCCACGCGTGGGCTCCTTGCGGCACTCGTGCTGCTGGCACTCGTCACCGTGGTGGGCCACCTGCTTGCCATCCTGTCCTCGCGCAAGCTCCGACCATGACCATCGGGGTAGTCGTCCTCACCATGGGGACGCGTCCGCAGGAGTTGTCTCGGGCGATCGACTCGGTGCTCACCCAGGCCGATGTCGACCTCGACGTCGTCGTCGTGGGAAACGGCTGGGAACCCCGCGGGCTTCCCGAGGGTGTGCGCACACTCGGTCTCCCGGAGAACCGAGGGATACCGGCAGGGCGCAATGCCGGGGCGGCGGCCGTGTCCGGCGACCTGCTCTTCTTCCTCGATGACGACGCCTGGCTCCCGGATCCGCACTTCCTCGCGACCGTCCGCGACCGGTTCGCACGGGACCCTCGACTCGGGTTGATCCAGCCGCGCGTGGTGGATCCCACCGGTGCCACGACGCCGGGCCGGTGGGTCCCTCGGTTACGCGTGGGGGATCCCGGACACCCCGGTCCGGCCACCTCGTTGTGGGAGGGCGCGACCGTGATCCGTCGCTCGGTGTTCGAGGCCGCTGACGGATGGCCGGATGAGTTCTTCTACGCGCATGAGGGCATCGACCTGGTGTGGCGGGTGTGGGATGCGGGCTACGTCGCCTGGTACGCGGGTGATCTTGTCGTGCACCATCCGGTCATCAATCCGCTCCGTCACACGGAGTTCTATCGGATGAACGCACGCAACCGGGTGTGGCTGGCCCGCCGAAATCTTCCGATCGTCCTCGAACCGCTCTACGTCGGCACCTGGGTGGGTCTGACGGTGGCGCGGGTGCGCGAGCGCGATGCCCTCCGTGCCTGGTTCGCCGGCTTGCGCGAAGGGATGCGAGTCGCGCCGGCGGGACGTCGTCCGATGCGCTGGGCCACGGTCTGGGCGTTGACCCGCGCGGGTCGTCCCCCGGTGATCTAGAGCTACTCCGCGCAGAAGGATTCGTCGGCAGAGTTGACGTTGGTGGTGAAGTCACTGGCTGCCTCGCTCACCTGTACGTCCTTGACGGCGGTGAAGTCGGGTCCGATCACCAGGCGCATGGTTTGGCCATTGCCCGCCGTTT
>JBEIHR010000074.1:0-9215 GCA_040381195.1 Rubricoccaceae bacterium | reverse complement strand
GGCCACGTCCTCGATTGCTGTCCTCGCCGGTCTCCTCGTAGGGACCGCGCCCATCGCGGCGGCGGTGCAGCCTGCTGCCGCACCGGCAGTAGCGCCTGCGGTCGCGCCGACTGCCGACGAGTTGGGCTCTGAGTCGGAGCGACGGGGGGAGCGCATCGTCGACCTGCGCGGTGGAGTGTGCGCGCGGGCGGTGCCGCTGGGAATGGTGAGACTCAAGGGCCCGGGCGGGACCCGGCTCGTCGCACGTGTGCGTGCACAGGGCGAGGCGAAGCTGCTCACGATCGTGTCGGGGAGCGGACGAATCGGGCAGACATATGTGCGGCCGCGTGACGTGAGCGGTGAGCTCGCATGGCGCAAGGGCGAGATGACCGGATCGGTGACCATCAGCCTGCCTGAGCACGTGAAGGTGTCGCGGACCTGGACACAGGATGTAACCGTCACCGCTCAGCCCCAGGGCTGTGATTGGGCCGCGACTGTGGCGTTGCAGGCTCGGGGCGCGGGGGCGACGCTGGACCTGCGCGGTCCGCTCGCCGACAACGGCAGTTATGTGCTGCGTGGCAGCGGCAGCGTGGGCATTTCGCGCACCAAGGTGCCCGTGACGGGCTTCCTGCGCGCTACGGTGCCGGGTCGCTCGGCCAGCACGACCTGGCGTGTGAGCGGATCGACGCCCCGCGTGGTCCGGACTCCGGGGGCACGACTGGATGGCGTGCGCGTCGAGCTATCGAGTGCGCTGCGTGTGCCCCATGGCACGGCGTCCTTGCGACTGGATGCGCCGCTGCTGACCGCGCCGGCGATCCTCGAGATCGCCGGGGCCGACACGTGGAGCGCTCAGGTCAACGGATCGAATCGCCGACTCTGGGTGGTGCCCAAGACCGATCAGGTCGTCGTGCGCACCAGCGAGCTGAAGGGCGCCGTGGGCATGCGTGCGGGCCGTCCGCACTGGACGCTGACCGCACCGGGTGCCGCACGGATCGGCACGCTGGACTACAGCGTCGATGTCGGCTTTGCCGGGCGGCTGACCTACACCGTGCAGGCCCGCGCTGCGGTGGGCACCTTCCTGGGGATGCCCGAGAGCCGCTCCTTCCTCGGCGTCCCGACCAAGCTCACCATTGCCCCGGAGGGGATCACGGGTGCGCTCACCGTCGTGACGCGTGGCGAGATCCTGCTCGACCTGCCGACTGTGTGGCGCGGCACGACCGACTACATCCTGCGTCCGGTGCCCGGCCAGGGCTGGTCATTCACGCCGTACATCTCCCATGCCCTGCGCGCCGGCAAGGGCACGATGCGCCTCACCGGACCGGTCACGCAGACGGGCGGGGTGGAGCTCATCGCCTCGGGCGACATGGAGGTCTCGGGCACCACCATCCCTGTCCGTGGTTCCTACAGCCGCACGTCCTTCACCGACGGCAGCCTGCCGACTTGGTCGCTTGTCGGGGAGATCAGCAAGGCTGAGGGCGGCCGCATCCCACTCGACGGTGGAGCGGGCTTCGTCGGCGGCCGGATCGTGTGGACCGGCGACGGCTCCCAGGACTCCCCAGCCCAGGAGTCGAGCGACCGCGTGACGCCGCGCGTCGACATCACGACCGTGCCGACCGCGGCCGGCTCGGGTGAGACGACCATCCAGATGTCTGACGCCGACGACGACACGTTCTATCTCCCGGTGACCTACATCTACACCGATCCCAGCAACTGGACCGCGACAGTCGCCGGCACGACTCCGTCGAACCTCTACAACCCCTTCACGGGCCTTGAGATCCCCGAGACCGACTTCAGCGGGACCGTGAGCGATGTCAGCGGCAAGCAGACCTGGAATGTCAGCATCACGATGCAGGACTGGCAGGACATGGCCATCGGCGTCGACTACAAGGGCGCCTTCACCATTTCCAACACCTGCCCGCTCGCCAATGCGAGCGAGTGCCCGAGCGCGAGTGGCATCTTCATCGGCGGCACGTCGACGATGGTCTTCGACGACACCACCATCCCCGAGGTCGACGCCACGGGGGCCTTCCTCACCGACCTGTCGTGGGCACGCTGGGATGCCACGACACCGGCACCGGTGGAGTTCCTCGGCATCACCCTCACCAACCCTGATGTGACCGTGTGGCGTGGCGAGCGCAGCGACACCAATCCCCTTCTGGTGCTGCCGGACCTGTCTGATCTCAACGGCAATGGCATGAACGTCGAGTTCTGCGCTGACTTCACCGTCGAGGTTCCCTACGTCGACACGCTCAACACCTACGGCTGCGCCGAGTGGAGTGACAAGGGCGTCGTCATGGGCCAGGTCAACACCGGCGGGTCCGTGGCGACCGGTGACTACAACGGCGTGACCGTCAATGGCACCACGCTGACCGGCTACGCCACCAACGGCATCGACTCCACCGAGACCGTCTTCCTCAATGGTGTCGAGCTCCAGGTCGAGAAGGGCCAGGAGTACCTCACCGCGCAGATCGAGATCCCGGGTAACGCGATGAACGACTTCGGCACCGGCACCTCGGCGGACACGATGATCACCGCCGAGGGATGGTTCGACGACGAGGGCAACTTCTTTGTCGAGGGCACGATCCCGGTCAACCTCAAGGGCGGTGGTTTCACCCTCGAGGAGGTCCTCGTCAGCGTCAGCCGCGAGAAGGCGGACACGGGCGAGACCTTCGACCTGGAGTTTGACGCGGAGTGCGATGTCGTTATCAATGGCAATCACTTCCCGCTCGATGTCTACATTGGCTACGCCAAGTCGACTGACACAACCATTACGGTCGGCTTGAGCGCCACGGGCACCCAGAGCACGCAGCCCGAAGGCACGATGGACTTCGTCAACCTCGTGCCGACAGGTGACTTCGAGCCGGAGAACGCCTCGATCGTCGATGGCTCCTTCGACGGCAAGCTGCCTGACAACATCCCGGACGACGGCGGCTTCGAGCGCTCCACCAACCCCGGCGACATCGTGGTCAACGGCGACTTCGAGGACGACATGGGGGACAACGTGCTCCCCAACGGGGACTTCGAATCCGGGACCTTCGGCAACATGCTCCCCAACGGGGACTTCGAGGACTCCAACTTCCTCGTCAACGGCGGCTTTGAGATGAACGGCGGGAGCCTTGTCGGGTGGCTGACCAATTCCAGTGCCCTCTCGTCCAGCACAACCAGCGGCACGGCGTCCTCCGCGAACGGTCCGGATGACCAGGGCTCGTACGTGGCGATCCTCAACAACAACTCCGCCAGCAGCAACACCCAGTACGGCTTGACCCAGACGATCCCGGTGCCGCTCAATCACTTCGGTGTCGAGGTGAGTGCCTGGGTGATGTCGAACAAGTCTTCGTCGGCGCCCTTCCACATCCTGGTGACGAGCAATGGATGCAGCTCGGCGGACTCCTTCAAGAGCCCGACCGTGACCGCGGTATCCGGTTCCTGGACCGAGGCCGTGGCCTCCGGAGCCCTCGGCAACGGTTGCCAATCCGTCACCGTGACGCTCATCCCGGAGAACTCCGGCACCTCCGTCCAGATCGATGCGGTCGAGTTCTCCATCACCTCGACGTACGGCGGCAACACCGTGCCGACGGTCACGCGACCCAACATCGTCGGGACCTTCGAGTCCATGGCGACCTCGCCGATCATGGCCGGCTACTCCAGCGGGGTCTATATCGCGACCGACTACCCCGACACCCTGCGCTCAGATGGCAAGCAGTCCTGGATGACCTACTCCAACACGACCGGATACACCCCGGGTGACTTCGATGTCTCCTACAAAGTGATGTTCCCCACGGGGTCAAGCGATCGTGACATCGCCAACTTTGGGTTCTGGCTCGATGGCAACTACAGCACGATGAATGGTTACGCCTTCCGGCTCCAGACGGCCAACGGGGACGGTGGCTTCTTCTCAGTCTCCAAGTCGTCCAAGAGCATGGTCAGCGGGGCGTCGAAGGCTCCCGACGTGACCCGCGGTCACTGGTACCAGGTCCGTCTCACGGCCGTGAGCGGATATGTGACCGCGTATGTCATTGACCTGTCGAACAACAATGCGTTGTTCTTCACGCAGACGTTGAAGATCAATACCTCCCCACCCGGCGGCGTGTTCGGACAGGTGCCCGACGGGACTAGTTCCTCGACCGGCATCCGCTGGGATGACTTTGCCATTCACTCCCTCGCGAACATGCCCGGTCAGCAGACCATCGTGAAGGGTCCGAACCAGGTGTGGATCGCCAACGGGTCCCACTCAGGTATCGGTCGCGCGTCGCTCTACACCACGTCGCAGGGCAACATGCCCTTCGAGTACTCCACCGACGACTCGGCAGGCTACCCGGCGCAAGGCACCTTCTACACCTACTCAGCCTGGTTGCGGGCCGCGAGCGGTTCGGTGTCGGGCACGCTGAGCCTGTCCGCTGTCGGTGGGTCCACCGAGACCGCAAGTGTGCCCTTCACGGTAGGGACTTCCTGGACCCAGGTCGCCGTGTCGCTGGAAGTGGGCAACTCCGGGCATACCGACCTGCGCCCACGTATCACGGTGGGGACCGCGAACGCCGAACTGCAGGTGGACGACCAGGTCCTGCAGCAGTTGCCCTGGGAGCCCTACAACGCCAGCAATGGTGCGAGCACGGAGTCGGTCACCACCGCCTACGCCCACTCGGGCACCAACTCGATGCAGGCCACCGACCTCACCGGCAACGGCGCCACCATGCTCTATCAGTGGCAGACACCGCCACTGGCGGGTGAGATGTTGACGTATTCAGCCTGGGTCCTGGCACCCACGGGAGTCAGCGGAGAGCTGCGACTCGGTGAGCAGTCGGGCTCGTCGACCGCGCCTTTCACCGCGAACGGCACCTGGCAGCAGTTCACCATCACCCGCACGATGCAGGGCGGCTCGGCCTTGCCCTACGTCGCCGTCGACATCAACAGTGGACAGAAGGGTGAATATCTCTACATCGACGATGCGTCAGTCACGGTGACCGGCATTGCAAGCAATCAGTCCGGAGTGGGCGTGCCTCCCACGCCGACCGGCTGGACCGGATCGCAGGGTGGCCAGTCGGTGACACCCGTGGTCGTGAGCGATGCGGGCCTCGCGCACGATGGCGAAGGGGCGCTGCGACTGCTTCCCACCTCTGGGTCGAGCGTGTCCAACAGCTACTCCGTGACTCCGTCCACGGCTCCCGCCGTGGGATCGACGTGGCAGACGTCGCTTTGGGCGATGGCGGCGAGTGCTATGTCCTCGTCGCAGTTCACGGTTACTCTCACAGCCGGTAGCAACTCGGTGTCGCAGTCGTACAAACTCACCAACACCATGCAGGAGATCACGCTGTCCCTGCCCATCTCCAAGTCTGGCGCGACAGGTTTCACCATCACCGTGGCGTCGAGCGCGGGCAGCAATGCGGTCTACGTCGATGACGTCTCCATCACTGAGGTGGGGCTCACCCCGGTCGATGCGTGGATGCCGTACGCCCCCACCGGCTTCCTCGGCATCGAGGGAGTCAACGACCCGACCAACGCCTACGCCGGGGACGGCTACCTGCAGGTCACCAACAACGGGACGGGAGGGGGCGCTGCCTACCTCGAAAGCGCCTACCGGCCCGTCGCGGGCACTGCCCACGAGATGTCCTTCTGGATCAAGTCTCCCAAGGGCACGATCTCGGGCGCATATGCCTGGCTGCGCACCCAGAACTCCAGTGGTGCGAATCTGGACTCCTACCAGGCATCCATCCCCATTACCGGCACCTGGCAGCAGGTATTCCTCAGTCTGCCGATCAAGGACACCAGCGCGGTCAGCCTGATCACAGAGTTCGATCTGCCTGCCGGAGCGGTCGTCTATATCGACAACGTGGAGAGTCGCGACGTCAACTACTGGTCGGCGGTGCAGCCGTCCAGCGGTGTCGCATCGATCACGATCATCGACAACGCGCCGGACGCCGTCAACGGGCAGAACTACCTGCGCTTCAGCTCGGGTGGCACGAACGGCGGCATGAACGATGTCATCACGGCCGACACCTTGGGCAATCCGATCGACGTCATCGCCGGCTCGTCCTACAAGCTCGAGGCCTATGTGCGCTCCACGACCGGAGCGAGCGTCACCGGCACGATGTCGCTGGCGACGGCCAACGGGAGCACGACGGCTGACAGCGCCAGCGCAGCGTTCACCGCGGGGTCGAGCTGGACGCCGGTCGAGCTCATGCTCGACACCACCAAGAACGCCAACACGATGATCCCCAAGATCACGCTCAATGGCCCTGGCCTGCTCGACGTCGATGAGCTCACGCTGATTCCTGTGCTCATCGAGCAGTCCGATCCGTGGTCGGCTGCGGGCTCCGGGGTCACCTGGGCCGTCTACGACGACCCGGTGAATGCCTACGACAGCAGTTATGGCGTCATGGAGTTTTCCGTCTCGACCGCTGGCACGGGCGTGAAGCATGGCGCAACACAGTCGACATCCGTCGGCGACCAGCTGAGCGCCACCGCATTCGTGCGCACCGCTGGTGCCAACGTGAACGGCACCCTCCAGGTGACCTCAATCGGTGGCACGCAGGAGACGTGGACGCAGGCTTTCTCCGCCGATGGCGACTGGCAGGCGGTGAGCATCCCAATCACCATCGCGCAGTCCGGCCATACCGGCTTCACCGTGGCGGTTCTGCTCGACACGACCGGGCAGACGCTCTACCTCGACCAGGTGGCGCTGCAGACAAATCCGTGGACAGCCAACTCCGGTGCAGTGCAATCGATCGTCTTCGATGGCGCGGCAGCACAGTCGGGTAGTGGCTACCTCAACCTCGCGTCGAGCGGCTCGGGCAGCGGGTCGACGTACCTCGACATGGCCGCGAGCTCCGACATCGGCGGCACCTACGCTGCGGGCACGACGTGGATCGGGACGGTGTACGTCCGCTCGAGCAGTGCGACCCTCGCGACAGGCACCGTGTCGCTGGGAGCATCGAGTGGGACGCCGACATCTCAGGCCTTCAGCGTCGGGTCGGACTGGACGGCGATCCCGGTGTCCTACACGGTGGGATCGTCGGCGCTGAGCTCACTGCGCGTGATCGTCACCGTGAACGGAGGGAGCGTCCCGCTCCAGGTCGACTCCGTGTCGATCTCCGACGGCACCGCGCCTCCCGATGGCATCACCACACCGCTGCCGCACCCGGAGTCGGGTTGGATCTACCTGTGGGACGAGGCATTCGGCATCCCCGGCATGCACCTGTGGGCGATCAGCGCGCAGGTCGATGTCGTGAGCGGACTGCCAGGGCTGGGCGTGAGTGCCACGACCTACCAGGATCCGACCAAGATGCCGCATGTCATGACCGGCACGGATTGGATGAAGGGCGATATGGCCCTTAACATCTCGGAGTCCGATCCATGCCTGCTCTTCGACTTCGAGTCCGATGGAGGCAACTCCGGGGTGTCGCTCGGGACGGGTGTCTTCACCGCCAACGACTTCTCTATCAACTTCGCACCGCGCGGGTGCCAGGTGGGTCCCTACACCCTGGCCAAGGGCGCGTCGCTCTCCTTTGACGGCGAACTCGGGGATGGCACGGTCAACTTCGATATCGCGATCACCGAGGGTGATGACGGCCCGGAGTTCACCGAAGACATCGGCATCACCGACATCACGATCGGTGGATTCGACTTCAAGGAGATGGAGTTGTCGATTTTGCTGACGGAGACCGATGACTCGATCACCTTCGTCGGCGACATGGTCACGCCAATGGGCAATTTCAATGGCTCCTACGACCTCAATGCTGACGACACGGGCCTGGTGATGGACGGGAGCGTCTCGCTCACCGACTGGGGCTGGTCTGGCGGCGGATTCGACGTCGAGGAATTCGACTACTCGATGGAGATGACCGTGCCCTTCGGCGCGGGGCAGTGCGGGTCATTCGACGATACCGCGTCGGGCCTCATGGACATGGCGAAGAAGACGAGCCTGTCCTTCACCGGCAGGATTGCGATGAACTGCGGCAAGCTCGAGATCCTCGAGATGGACTACGACTACAAGCACGGGTCCATCACCGAGGTCTTCGAGCTCGACTACGACGCCTCCACCGGGATCCTCGCCGGTGAGGTGGAGTTCGACTTCGACCGGAGCACGTCGTGGAAGTTCTTCTTCCACCACTACAACCGGCACCCGAAGTTCTCCATCAAGTTGTCCTACTCGATGAACGTCGAGAAGCCGTCGACGGCGTCAGCGACGCTGGACGGGACCATCAGCGTGTCGGGTGGAGACGGATCGATCGAGTGCACGCTCGAAGTGGGCAGCGGCACAGACTGGCAGGACGATCAGTGCAGCCTGCACGTGCACATCAGCATCGGGGGCGGTCACACCTATAACGCGAGCTGGTAGGCGTACTCTCCCGGAGTCGACGTGAGCATTATCGGATCCATTGCGGGTGGGTGATCCGGTCACGGCGCACCCGTGCGGTGGGGCTATCTGACGAATCCTGGAGGCCGAGCCACCGTCGCGTTTCGCTGGTAGATTTCCCCAGCGGCCAAGCCGCGGCGAGGGGTGAAAAATGGGCACGAGCGCGGGGTTTGGCCATCGCGTTGCCGTCGCCTTCACCGGGATGGCCTTGTGTGCGTCGAGCCTGGTGACCGCGTTTAGCGCGCCGGCCGTTGCCACTCCCACGGCGCCAGTCGACGACTCGCTCTCTCCAGCCGATCCGAGCCAAGAGATCTCACGCCTCATCGTCGCCTACGAACCCGGTGTCTCACCCGTAACTCCGGGGGGTGATGCGACCGGCAGCGGCGCGGTCCCGGGCATCGAGCTCTCGCCGGGTGACCCACTCGGCGCGGGCCTGCGCACAGTTGAACTCGGCGATGCCGTGAACGAGGAGACAGCCGAGCAGATCGCCGCGCGCCTGGCGAGGGATCCTCGCGTGGCGTGGGCCGAGCCTGATCGCTTCATCGAGCTCGCCGACGACTTCCCCGTCCGCGACCCCGACGCGCCATTGCCGATGAAGGACGCCGACTCCCTGCAGCAGATCACCACAGCCTGCACCGAGTCCTCGATGGTCGAACCCATCGCCCGCTGCTTCGATGACAACAACTTCGACGCGGGGTGGAGTGTCGATGCGGAGATCATCTGGGCCGACGCCTACGTCACGTCCGCTGATCCCTCGCGCATGGTCATCGACATCGTCCCCTACGTCGCCATCGACGATAGGAATTGGTTGCTCTACAGCGACGTCTCGATCTCCACGGAGTTCGACGTCGACGGTGACGATGTCGCCGACCTGTCACTGCGC